>JAWOJH010000076.1:0-16008 GCA_046481725.1 Methyloceanibacter sp.
GTTTGGCACCTCGATGTCGGCTCATCACATCCTGGGGCTGGAGCAGGTCCCAAGGGTTCGGCTGTTCGCCGATTAAAGTGGTACGTGAGCTGGGTTTAGAACGTCGTGAGACAGTTCGGTCCCTATCTGCCGTAGGTGTAGGAGAATTGAGAGGATCTGTCCTTAGTACGAGAGGACCGGGATGGACGCACCTCTAGTGGACCTGTTGTCACGCCAGTGGCACAGCAGGGTAGCCAAGTGCGGACGGGATAACCGCTGAAAGCATCTAAGCGGGAAACCTCCCTCAAAACTAGTTCTCCCTTGAGAGCCGTGGAAGACCACCACGTTGATAGGCTGGATGTGGAAGCGCAGCAATGCGTGTAGCTAACCAGTACTAATCGCTCGATTGGCTTGATTGCTTTCATTGTCAGCGCCCGTCTTGACGGTGCGCGTTTAAGACCAGATTTTGAACTGCCCTTCGCTGGCCTGGTGATTCTGGCGGAGCGTGAACACCCGATCCCATCCCGAACTCGGCCGTGAAAAGCTCCAGCGCCGATGGTACTGTGTCTTAAGGCACGGGAGAGTAGGTCGTCGCCAGGCTTGCCAAGGGCAGTTGCCGTTCTACCGGCTCATCGAGATTATTCCCCTCTTTCACGATCGTTGGTTTTGTGGTTTTGCCGCGAAGCGTCAAAAGCCGCCGCCGGAGCAATCCGCGGCGGCTTTTTTTGTTTTGCGCGGTCGCCCGCCGGACTGCTCGGGCGCTTGCATTGCGTTCACCCGCTGGCGTGCGAAGCGCGGGATTTTACCGGTTCCCGCCACGCGTCCTTAAGCCCAAACTCCTAGCGTCGATTTGATTCGCTTCGCCCTGCATCCGGAGGCCGCGATGAAACTCCTTCGTCTGGCGATGGCGGCGCTCTTCGCCCTGTCCACCGCGGCGCCCGTCTCGGCGCACGGTCCGCACCGCCCGCGCATCGGCGTCAAACACGACGACGTGCTGAAGGCGACCGAGAACTGGGGCACCTATTGCATCACCGAGCTTGCCGGCATGTTCCGCGAAGCGGTGGCGCTCAATGTCAAATCCGGCATTTCCCCCAAGCCGGAATGGATCGCCGCGCCCGACGCGGGCGGTCAAAGCAAATGGCCGCGCGTCGCCGTGTCTCCCGGCGTCACCACTGCCGGCCCCGATCTCGGCGTGGCGCGCGAGACCCCGCTCGGCGGCGCGCCCGGCGCCGACCCCCTCAAAAAGGCGCCGCCGCCATCCGGCAAGATCACCGTGTTCACTGCCAAGAAGTTCGTCACCATGGACCCCGGCTGGCCGGAGGCAACCGCCGTCGCCGTTGCCGACGGCAAGATCCTTTCGGTCGGCGTCACCTTCGACGATCTCAAGCCCTGGCTCGACAAATACCCTTACGAGGTCGACGGCCGCTTCAAGGACAAGGTGATCTATCCCGGCTTCGTCGAGGCGCATACCCACCCGGTGATGGGCTCGCTCGCCGTCAGCCGGCCGTCGCTCTCCTTCTTTCCGATGCGCAATCCTTATGGCGACGAGATTCCGGGCGTGGCCTCGAAGCAGGAGGCGATCGCCAAGCTCAAGCAATATGCCGCGTCGGCGAAGCCGGACGAGACGCTGCTGACCTGGGGCTACGACGTGGTCGCCATGGGCGGCGATCTGCCCGACGCGGCCGACCTCGACCAGATCTCCAAGACGCAGCCGATCATCGTCTGGGACGCCTCGGAGCACTACGCCTTCGCCAACACCGCAGCGCTGAAGAAATACAACATCACAAGCGAGACCGTCGCCAACACCACCGGCGCCGGCCGTAACCCGGACGGCTCCTCCAACGGTCAGTTCCTCGGTACCGACGCCGCCAGGCTGATCCTGCCGCATGTGATCGCCGAGCAAATGAAGCCCGACGCCGCCATCAAGAATCTCAAATATCTCGGCGCGCTGATGCAGCAGGCCGGCGTCACCACCCTGGGCGATCTGTTCTTCGGCGGGGTGAATATCGAGCTCGAGACCCTGCTGTCGCAGCAATTCTTCAATACGCCGGCCTCGGTCGCGCGCATCGTGCATGTCCCGGACGGGTACACCTTCACGCAGACCTATGGCGAAGATGCCGTGACCCGGGCGCTCGACCTGGTGGGGCAATCGACCGATCTCGCTCTGTACAAGGGCGTCAAGTTCTATGCCGACGACGCCTTCGTCGCGCTCGATATGGAGCTTGAATGGCCGGGCTATATCGAGCCCGACAAATTCAAGGGCCTGTTCATGTACGCCTCGAAACAGGCCTTCATCGATGCCATGCGGCCATGGTGGCACGCGGGCTTCCCGATCCATGTGCATGCCAATGGCAGCGGCGGCAACCAGATCACGCTCGACGCGCTTGAGGCGCTCCAGGACGAGAAGCCGCGCTTCAACCATCGCTTCACCTTCGAGCATTTCGGCATCTCCACCGTGGCGCAAGGACGCCAGGTGAAGGCGCTCGGCGCCTTGATCAGCACCAATCCCTACTACGTCTACGAGCGGGCCGATCTCAACGCGGCGCATATCGGCACCGACCGCGCCTCGCTCGCCTCGCGCATGAGCTCGCTGATCGATCAGGACGTGGTCGTGTCGCTGCATTCCGACACACCGGTCGGCATTCCGAGCCCGCTGCTCGAAGTGTGGATCGCGGTCAATCGCATCGGCGCGCTCTCCGGCAAGACGCACGCGCCAGCCGAGCGGGTCGATGTCGCGCGCGCCATGAAGATGGTGACGGTCGACGCCGCCTATGCGCTCGGCGTCGATGACAAGGTGGGAACGATCGAGACCGGCAAGTTTGCCGATTTTGTTGTGCTGGAGGATGACCCGGAAGCCGTCGAGCCGATGCAGATCAAGGATATCGGCGTGGTGGCGACCATTCTCGGCGGCAAGGTCACCCTGACCGCCGACACCCGCAATCCCGATTGGGGAAGCTGGTAGGGCTAGGTCCTAGCAGCTGGGAGACGGCCCGAAGGCGGCGTTGGTGGTCTCGCATGCGGTGGCGGGCGCGGCGCCTGCCAGAGACGCGTAGAGCTTGTCGAACAAGTTCGCCTGCGGCGCCGCGGCCGGGATTTCCTTTACCTCGGTCCTGCTCGCTTCGGCCGGAGCCGCGGCCACGACGACCTTCTGGCTCGGGCGCGCCCGGCGCCCCGTCCGCAGATAGAAGGAATTGCCGCCGGCCGTCGTCACGTATAGCACCTGGTAGGGAATATCGAGGCCGGCCATGTGGAAATGCATGGCTTCGCCCGCCGGCGCATAGCGCTCGCCCTTGAGCACACGATCGGCGGCGCGCTCGGCCGGCGGCAGCTCTCGCGCGTTCATGGCACGCGTCAGCACGCCGGGAGCGAATTGGCGCGGCTGGCCCACGACGCCGCAGACCGTGTTCGGATAGTCGGGCGAGTGGACCCGGTTCATCACCACGGTGCCGACCGCCATCAGTCCGTCATGGCTCGACCGGTTCGACTCGAAATACATGGCGCGGATCAGGCAATCCCGCTCGGACGCGTTGGCGGCGGCCTTGGCGGGCTGACTGGGCTGCATCTGTGCGGTGCGCTCCGGCGGAGCGCCCGTGCAGCCTTGCTGTAGCGCCGCGCCGGCAATGGCAACGAGCAATGCAAGGAAACGTGCCCCCGTCATTCGCCTCATGGGCCCCCCTTCACCGAGCTCCTCTTGCGAGGAAGCAGGGGTCGAATTTACGGCATCGGCGTTCGCCTTGTCATGCGTAGCTTGTGCGCCATCGGCCATATTTCCGTCTAAGTAAGGCATGGCCAAGCTGAGCGCCGGAATTTTGCTGTATCGCGGGGAGGGGCCCGCGCGCGAGGTTCTGCTCGTGCATCCCGGCGGCCCGTTCTGGACGAACAAGGACGACGGCGCCTGGTCGATCCCGAAGGGCGAATATACGAAAGGCGAGGACGCGCTCGCCGTGGCCAAGCGCGAATTCTTGGAAGAACTCGGCACCCCGCCGCCGCAAGGAGGCTATGCCGATCTCGGCACGATCAAGCAGCCGAGCCGCAAGCTGATCACCGTCTTCGCCGTCGAGGGCGACTTCGATCCGGCAGGCCTCGGCTCCAATCTGTTCGAGCTGGAATGGCCGCCCGGCAGCGGGTGGCTTCAGTCATTCCAGGAGGTCGACCGCGCCGCCTGGTTCGGGCCTGCCGAGGCGCGGGACAAGATCCAGCCCGGCCAGGCGCCCTTCCTCGATCGCCTCGCGGAAATCCTCCGCCGCTAATCGGGACGCCGGGTTTTTGCCGAGCCGGACCTTTCCCAGGCGGCTCGCCCCCGCTAACATCACACGGTCTTTGTGCCGGAGAGTGGACGCTGCTTCCTTTTTTATGCCATCGAATCATGCGCCTATTCGCGCCGGCATCCAACCGGGACCCGCTTGAAGGTTCGCCGCAGAGGGAAATTTCGTCGCTGCATGTCCTCTCCTAGGTCTCCCTTTGCGCGAGCGGGCCTGGTCTGTCTGGGCGCGGTCTCGCTGGCCACCCTCCCGGCACTAGCCTTGCTGCCGCTGGCGGCCGCCTTGGCCCAAGGCTTCAATCCCTATGGCAGCTTCACCGATTCCGGGCCGGTCACCCAGGAGGAGAAGACGCGGCGCGAGCAAGTCCGCACCGACCTCTACGACCGGCTGAGCCCAGCCTATCGCCTCGATATTCCCTTGGTCAGCGAGGCCCAAATCGCCGCGTTGCACGAAGCCATCGGGCGCTATCGCCGCATCGCCGCCGCGGGCGGCTGGCCGCAAATCCACGGCAAGGTCACTCTGCGCAAGGGCGATACCGGCACGGAAATCGCCGCCATCAGGCAGCACCTCATCATCGAGGGCGACCTCGCTCCGGGCGGGGGCAATAGCGGCGCTTTCGATCAAGCCTTCCTCGAAGGTCTGTCGCGCTTCCAGATCCGCAACGGCCTGCGCGTCAGCGGCTTCGTCGACCAGCGCACCCTGGCCGCGCTCAACGTCCCGGCCGAGGAGCGCCTGCGTCAGCTCGAGACCAATCTCCAGCGTATCCAGGGCCTGCTGAGCTTCAACAAGGTGCCGCGCTATGTGCTGGTCAATGTCCCGTCTTATACGGCCCAGGCCATCGATCGCGGGCAGCTTGCGCTTGAGACGAATGTGGTGGTCGGCAAGCCGGCGCGGGCCACGCCGCAAATCTCGGCCAGGATCGTCGAGGTCAATTTCTATCCGACCTGGAGCGTGCCGGACATCGTCGCCCGGCAGGATCTGATCCCCACCATTCGCAAGAACCCCAACTATTTTCATGAGCAGGGCTTCAATGTGATGCGCGACTGGGGAAGTCCTCCGCTCGATCCGGCGACGGTCGACTGGGCCTCGCCGCAGGTGGTGAGCTACAAATTCCGTCAGGACCCCGGACCGCAAAATGCACTCGGCGTGATCCGCATCAACATGCCGAACAAGCATGCGGTCTATATGCACGACACGCCGCTGAAGACCCTGTTCGGGCAGAGCGCGCGCGCCTTCTCTTCCGGCTGCGTGCGGGTGGAGCGGGTGTTCGAGCTGGTTGCCTGGCTGCTCGCTCCGGTGAAGGGCTGGAACCTCGATCGGGTCGAGGCTCAGGTGGCAAGCGGCAAGAAGATCGACGTGAAGCTCCCCGCGCCGGTGCCGGTGCATTTCGTCTATCTCACCGCCTTTGCCTCTTCCAACGGCATCGCCCAGTTCCGTCCCGATATTTACGGCCGCGACCGGGGCACCGGCGAGGATGATCAGTTGGACGCGGTCGCCGCCGCCCAGAGCCGCGCCGTCACACCTTAGAGGTCTTCCAAGCCGAGCCGCGCGCCGCGCCGATCGCGGTCAGACTCTTATCCTTCCGCAAGGCGACGGAGCGCCGCACGCGACACCACGGCGCAAGACAGGGGCCCGCGCGCGGCCTAGACAGGGCGAAACGTTGTCGCCATCGGCGTCGAGACGCCCCCAGCGGAGACATCAATGTTCGGGCTCACCAGGCTCCGCATCGTCGAAATCGGTGTTGCTCTGCTTTTGACGCTCGCCGCCCTGATCTTTGTCGGGCTTACGGTGTTTGCCGAGGACGTCGCCCGGCTCCAGGCTGTCAAGGACGGCGTCGTTCCGGCCGTCGCCAGCAGGCCCTGAGCGCCGCCGCGCGCCGGGCTGAAGGCGCCTGCTTGTAATCGGCGAGCCGGCAGAAATGCAGCACGCGGGCGGCGTCCCTCACCAGCACCACCCGCTCGCTGCCGAGCGCCGTCACGCTGCCGAACGCTTGGTCGAAGCGCGGCAGGCCGCCCGTCAGCGAGACGAACAGCACCGGCTCCGGCGCCGCCGCGCCGAACGGCCGCGTCATCTCGTAATGATTCTTGGGCGCGCCGCTCGATGGCCAGACATAGAGCGGCACCGAAACATCGCGCAGATAATAAAGCAGCTCGCTCGCTGCTTCCCGCGAGTCGACCAGCAGCGAACCGTAGTGCTCCTCGCCGAGTCTGGCCTGCACCGCTTCGCTCGCCTCGCGCCAGCCGAGCACGCTGGCGGTGAACTTGAATCGCTCGAACACCGGCCACTGCCTGGCGAAGGCGGGCGCGGCCGCCAGCGCCACCGCGAAAGCGAGATGCAGTCCCAAGGAAATTCTGAACAGCATCTGCCGGTTGAGCTGAAGCAGGACCGCCGTGACGAAGATCGACGCCGCAGGGTAGGCGGTCGCGCCCCAATTGGCGTGCGCGCGCGACAGCATCGCCTGCATCGCCAGCAGCACCAGCACCGGCAGCGAGAAGGCGAGCAGCAAGACCTTGCCGCTGTCGCTCGGCACGCGGAATTCGCGCCAGGCGCCGCGCAACAGCACCACGAATAGGATCGGCCCGAACACGCCGAATTGCGCACCGATAAATTGGAGCAGCTGCAGCGGATGGATGTAAGGGAACTGCCAGCCGATATTGGCGGCGTTGTGCCGCGCGGTCGGGAAGCCGTGCTCGGCGTTCCATATGAGATTGGAGCTGAACAGGGCGAGCGCGATCGCGCCTGCGACTAAGCCGCGCCCGCCTTGGAGCGCCTCGCGCGCCTCCCGGCTTACCGCCACATGGCAGGCGATGCAGAGCACCGCATAGATCATCGCCTGCTTGGCCAGCAGGCCCAGCCCGATCGCCACGCCGAGCAGCACGGCCAAACCCATGCTTCGCCGCTCGACCAGCATCGCCCAGGCGTACAGCATGATCGTCCAGAACAGGATCAGTGGGACGTCGGTGGTGATCAGGTTAGTGGAGTAGGAGAGGCCGGGCAGGGTGGCGAACACGATCGCCGACCAGAAGCCGATCCGCGCGTCATAGAGCGCCCGGCCGGTGAGATAGGGCATCACCGCGGCGAAACTGTACAGCACCGGCGACGCCGCGCGGATACAGGCCTCGCCGTCGCCGCAGATCGCGCTCGTCGCGCGGATCAGCCAGGCGATCATCGGCGGCTTGGAGAAATAGCCGAAGTCGAGTTTGCGCGACCAGCCCCAGTATTGCGCCTCGTCGAACACGCGATCGGTGTCCGCGGCGTAAAGCCCGGCGAGCCGCAGCGCCAGCAGCGCGCCGAGACAGGCGGCCAGCGCGAGCCGGTAGTCAGTCTCGGTCCTGGCGCAATCCGGCTGAATCATCAGCATGGCAAGCCTTAAGGAGCGTGGGGGCCGGACGCCTCACGGGGTGTACAATCGCCGCGGCACAGAATAGTGACTGCCGGCCCCGCCCGGGGTCCGGAGCCCGGAGCCCGATGTCTCAACGGCTGGTTTTCCATGCGTCTTTCGGTTGTCATCCCAGCGTTTAACGAGGCCGGCAATATCGGTCGCTTGATCGAGGAAACCTTCGTCATCGTGCGGAGGATCTGCTGGGCGAACTGGTGGTGGTTGACGACGCCAGCGACGACGGGACCGGAGCCGAAATCAAGGCGCTGCTCGGGAAATATGCGCGCTTGCGCTATCTCCGCCACGCCACGCGGCAGGGTCAAAGTGCCGCGCTCCGCACCGGGGTGCTGGCGGCGCGTTTCCCGGTGATCGCCACCATGGACGGCGACGGGCAGAACGATCCCGCCGACATCGCCCCCTTGGCCGCGCGCCTCGGCCATCGCGGCCGCGAGCCCGCGATGGCCGCCGGGATCAGAACCGGCCGCAAGGGCCCGGGCTCGCGCAAGGCTGCCTCCCGCTTCGCCAATTTCATTCGCGACAAGCTGCTCGCCGACGGCTGTACCGATACGGGCTGCGGCATCAAGCTCTACCGCCGCGACGTCTTCCTCGCGCTGCCTTATTTCGACGGCATGCACCGCTATTTGCCGGCCCTGTTCCTGACCTATGGCCATGAGATCGCCTATGCGCCGGTCAACGATCGGCCGAGGCTGAAGGGCGCCTCGAAATATACTAATCTGGGGCGGGCCCTGATCGGGCTCTACGATCTGGTCGGGGTAAGCTGGTTACGCAAACGCACCCGGCTTCCGCCGATCGCCGAAGATCGATCGGGCGCGGGCCGGGCGAGCGGGGAGGGGTGATCATGGGTTGGTCCAGCCTTGTGCAGTGGTGGGAGGCAACGCCGTCAAGCGAGTTGATCTGGATCGGCATAGGCCTCACCGCGCAGCTCCTGTTCTCGATGCGCTTCCTGGTGCAATGGGTGGCGACCGAACGCGCCCGGGCCAGCATCATCCCCGAGACCTTCTGGTATTTCAGCTTCTTCGGCGGCGCCTTGCTGCTGGCTTATGCCTGCTACCGTATGGACCCGGTTTTCATGCTCGGCCAGGCGACCGGCCTCGTGATCTATTCGCGCAATATCTATTTCATCTGGCTAGGCAAGCGCGGCTTGAGCCCGGCTTGACCCGGGCCATCGCGACCGCAGTAAGACCAGCCGCATGACGCCGCGCCTGAAGCATGTCACGCTCCTCGAACAGGCCGTGCTGGCGCTGTCGCTGCTGCTTTTCTGCCTGCTCCTGGTCGATCCCTTCATGCGCGAGCGCGCCGTCGCGCTGCCGCCGGAGCCCACGGCCTTCTTCCGCGCCATCACCGATCTCGGCAGGTCGAACTGGATGCTGATCCTGAGCGGGGCTCCGCTCGCGCTCGCGCTCATCCTGCGCCGGCGCCATCAATATCCCAAGCATGCCGCCGCCTATGGCCTGATCGCCAGCACCGCCGGATTCGTCTTCGCGAGCATTGCCGCCACCGTGATCGTGACCAATCTGGCGAAAGGCATCGTCGGCCGGGCGCGGCCGATGCTGTTCGACGCAGGCGGCGCGCTTGAATTCAAGCTGTTCGCCTTCAGCCCCGAATATGCCTCGCTGCCCTCGGGCCACGCCGCCAATAGCTTCGCGCTGGCCACGGCGCTCGGCATGCTGTGGCCCCGCGCCCGCGTGCTGCTCTACACCCTGGCGGTCTGGATCGCGGCGAGCCGGGTGCTGATCGGCGAGCATTATTTCAGCGACGCCGTTCTGGGCGCGCTGTTGGGCATCGCAATTCCCCATCTCGTGCGCGACCGGTTTGCGGCGCGCGGCTGGCTGTTCGAGCGGCGGCAAGCAGGCTACCGGCTGCGTGGCGCGCGCGTCCGGCGTTGGCTTGGCTGGCCTGCCGTCGGCGAGGTGAGGCGCACCGGGGCAGCGTGAGCGGCACGGGACATTCGCCGCCGGGCCCCTATAGATAGTTCACAAATCGCTGGGGCATACCTATATAAGGGCTGCGGCGTCGGCCTTGCCCGGCCAGTGCAAGCCGCTTCACATCTTCTTCGAACCTGCTATAGGTTCCGGCCCCCGGTCTTTTCGGGGCGCCATTAGATTGACGCGGGGTGGAGCAGCCCGGTAGCTCGTCAGGCTCATAACCTGAAGGTCGTAGGTTCAAATCCTACCCCCGCAACCAAATTACGCCGTCAAGTCAAAGACTTGGCGGCGTTGTCATTTTCGCGCTTATGTTTCGATCGGGCTTCTGGAAGCACTGTGGAAGCAAGAGGGTGCGCAATCCTGCGTACAGCCGGGCTTTTCTCCGTCTCTAGATGCTTCTCCAGAAAACCCCCGGATGCCGTCTGAGCCGGTGTAGCATCCGGCGCGCCTAGTGTTGCCTTAGGTGCTTGCGAAACAGGCTTGCATTGGGACAGAAATCCGGCGGCGAGGTGAGTTCATCGTCGGCCACGAGTAGCCATTCGCGACATGTCCTCGCAGATTGGCATAAACGGCACCTGGCGCGGGCTTCAACGAAGGACTGCCCGCTGTCGCGGCGAATTACTTCGAGCACGTCGACGCCGCAAGCCTCCAACATGTCGTCCATAAGCGTTTGGCGGCGCAACACCTCTCTGAACATCGGCCATTGCGGCATTGCTGTTGCCATCGGTGTCCTCCTTGCGCTCCTTGCTAACGCAAAGGTCCTCAATCAGCGCTCAGGCAAGTGAAGAATCCGGCGTTAGGGCAGAAACTCGCCGGCGTCCGCGGCGTCCTGATGGTCAGCCAGCGGCGGCATGTCTCTTCGTGAAGACAGTACCGGCACTTGGCGCGAGCCTCTTTGAAGGCCAAGCCCCCATCCACGCGGCGCGCGACATCCGCGTCCACGCAGCGCTTCCGCATCATCCGGTCCATCAACTCATACCGGCGGCGCAATTGCTCTGGTGTCGGCCATAACAGCCTTGAGTTTGACATTTCTCCCCTCCCGCTTCGGCGAGTATTTCGTGTGGACGCATATTTAGCGACATTTGCCTTTCTACGTCGGACGCGGCGTGCCGTCCTTGCGCCAGGTCAAGCTCATGGAGCGAAAAGGCGGCAGCCAAACGTCGTCACCCCCCCCCACCCGGCTAAGCCGATGCGAAAGAGACTTCGGCTTTTTGCGCCAGCGCAATGTCGGGTCGTAGGAGCTCATCTATAAGGAAAAAGACGGAAGTCCTTTCACGGCGAGCCCCCGGCGCCGCCCGTCGAGAGGCGTCGGTATATCCCCTTTCCGGCGCTGAGAGTTATGAGGCGCTCCGCCGGTTCCCCGCAGGCGGGGCGTCTCTTTTTGCAGGCTGCAATTACTTGGGGATCAGTTGGCTTTCCCTGAGGCTGTTCGGAAATCAACTGGGCCGGCGAGCACAAAGCAGCATGGGCGCATATTCGATGAGGAACAGCCCAAAGGCCGCGGTCCAGGCGGCTCCTGCCGCCCCGATCAAGAACATATAAGCGTCGGGAAAAGCGCCTGCGCCGATCCGGAGCAGCGCGGCGCCCCCTATAGCGCAATAGATCGTTGTCGTGACGGGAGATGCCTTGAGTTCGCGACCAGTGTGCCCGCGTGCCGCCCTTGTCATCACGCCGAGCGTCATCAGGCCGACGGCACCCACCGTCCAGGCGTGGAGGGCGGCGGTGCCGCCAAGGCTGCCCGGCATAAGGATGGCGACGGCACCAAGCAGGAAGCCCAGCGGCACGAAGCCGTAACCCACGTGCAGCACGAGCAGCAGGGGCTCACGCCAGATGCGTACGACTTCCCAGCGCCCCAAACGCACGACCAGGGCTGCTGCGGCTACAAGAAAGAGGAAAGCCGTTACCTTTGTCCCGGGAGCGGCAATCCAGCTGAGCAGGGCCAACCCCGAAGCAAACAACCCGATGATGTCGGGCGCGCCGAAGGACGCCGGCAGGGCAGGAGACCCGGTTCGCAGGAGCCAGCTATGGGTGAAGCTCGGCGTGATGCGTCCGCCGATCAGCACGATCAGCGCGACCAGCCCCGCCACGCCGGCACGGAGGCCGATGTCGGGCGTTCCCGCGATAAGCACCTCGGCATGAAAGGCAATATTCGCCGCGGCAAGCAGACCGACGAGAACGAGCGGTTTGAGGTTACGCCAATTATGTCCGGCGAGGATCTCACGGCCCATCACCAGGAGGAGAGCGGGGAGAAACACGCTGTCGATCAGCACCGCCGGGAGCACGCCCGTTGTGCCAATCGTCAGAAAAGCGAACCGGCCCAGGCACCAGAGCGCAAAGAGCAGCGCCAGTCGCCGGCCCGCAACGGGCAGCCGTCCGGTCCAGTTCGGCACCGCCGTAAGCAAAAAGCCCGCGACCACGGCCGACGCATAGCCGAACAGCATTTCGTGCCCATGCCAGGCAAGCGCCCCGCAGCCGGGCGCAAACCGAAATATCCCGGCGAGCGATCCCATCAGCACGGCGATGGCCACAATCGCCCAGATGGCCGCGCCGAGAAAGAATGGCCGGAAGCCATAGCTGAAAAGGGGAATCGTATTGCGATCGGCCGGATCGATGCGAGGCTGCCCGCCTACCTTGCGCGCACTTTTCTGCATCGTCAGCTACCACGCGGTAGCGCAGCAGTATCTTCGGCGATGCGGGAAAGCCGCTCCAGATCGCAGACGATCACCTTCTGGCGGCCGACTACCACGAGACCCGCGTTTTCCCAAGCGCTCAGAGTCCGGCTTACCGAGTGCATGGTCGTGCCGGAGATTTCGGCGATCTCCTGGCGCGTGACGGGGAAATCGACAAGGACGCCTCCATCGACCTTGCGTCCCGATTGACTGACGAGCCGGAGGAGCGCGTGGGCCACGCGATGTTCCACGTCCTGGGTCGCAAACTCCTTCAGCCTCGTATGCGCCTCCTGGATGCGCTGCCCCATCATTTGCATGACGTTGCGTGCGAAGATCGGGTGCCGCGCCATGAAATCATCCCAGATCGCCATATCCCAAGCCAGCGTGACGCTGTCGACGAGCGCCGTTGCGGTGGCCGGATAGTCTTCACGGTTGAGCGCCTTGGCGATGCCGTAGATGTCACCGGGCACGACGAAGCGGATCACGACCTGCTGGCCGTCGGGCGTGACCTTGACCACCTTCAGACGGCCATTGAGGAGTACATAAAAGGCGTTCGCGACCTCGCCCTGCTCGAAAACGGCGGACCCTTTGGGAATTCTGAGCGCGGTGGCCCGGCTGATGACGTCGTCGAGTTCCGCGTTGTCCATGGCGCTGAACACCGGCAGAGATTGGATCAGTTTGCGATCGAGCGCCGGCATGCGGATTTCTCGGGGGTCACGCAGGCGAGCGCATAGCGTGAGCGAGAGCCCGCTTCAGAAGGGCTAGACCGGGATCGTCCGACCGCGCTAACTCGCCGAGCAAGGTGGTCCATTCCTCGTCCGAAGCGTCTGCGTAACGCCGCACTGCCCGTGCCGCGAACGCGCCCAACCCCAGCCCTTCCGCCTCGGCGCGCGTGCGCAATCCTGTAACCATTCCCAAGTCGTCAAGGCTGAGGATTGCCTCGGCAGCAACGGCCTCATCGTCAAACCGGGCAAGCAGATCGCCAAGCATCATGGCGCCGGCTCCTCAGTTGACTCGGTGCGCTTCGGCACCTTCGAGGGCCACGCCCGTGATCTCCGCCCGCGCCACGAGCCGCGCTATGTACTGCGCCACGGCTCTTCGTCTGACGCTCTCGCGCAGATAATTGGCAATGCGGTCGGCGACTTGATCGAACGCCAGATCGATGCCCTCGATCTTACGCGAACGGGATCGGCGCTTCCTCTGCTCGTAATAGCGACGGCAGGAGTCCTCATCCGGCTCCGGGGTCGTGATCTCGCGCTCGATCAAGCCGCGGATCTGCGCATCCTCCTCCGTTTCGCGCCTGCCATGCTCGTCGCTGAGTGGCGTCGCGGCAAGTCCGATCCGCCGCGCCTCCTGAAGTAGAAGCTCGCGGACGACAAGCGCGCGTGCCGCCGACAGCCATGCCTCGAGCGGCTTCGATGCCGAGTGATGTTGTACTTCCCGCGCGATCATTTCGCGCGGAATGACAACGCCGTTGACGCTGACCTCGACGGCTCTACAGTCACGCAGAAGCTGATGCATGGTGCAGCTCATAGCGTCACTCCGCGGGTATAGAGCGCACGGCGCCGACTGAACGACCTGTGGCAGCGCCATCCGTGATTGGATTCGATTTCCTTGCAAACGCACCGGCTGGCCGGTTGGTCCGCACCACCTGATAGCCGCGCCGCCCAAGGTACCAGATCGGCGCGCTCCACACATGAACCAGCCGCGTGAAGGGGAACACGAGGAAGATCGTCATGCCGAGGAAGAGGTGCAACTTGAAGATCGGATTGACATCGGCGACATAGGCGGACGCTCCGGGTTGCAAGGTCACGATTCCTTGCGCCCAGTACATGAACTTGAGCATCTCGTGCCCGTCCAGATGGCCGAGTGAAATGGGTATCGTGGCCATCCCAAGTATCAGCTGCGCGTAAAGCAGCAGCAGAACGGCGATGTCGCCGAACGAGGACGTCTTGCGGATACGCGAGTCGAACAGGCGCCGGTGAATGAGCAATGTCAGGCCGATGAAGCAGGCCATCCCGGCGATGCCGCCGATCACGATGGCCATGATTTGCTTCGCGCCGTGCGAAATGCCGATGAAATCGAACACGGCGATCGGCGTCAACAGGCCGACGAAATGGCCAAGGAAAATTACGAGAATACCGACATGAAACAGGTTCGACCCCCACGTGAGCTGTTTGCGTCTGAGCAACTGGCTCGAACCCGACCGCCAAGTGTATTGCTCGCGATCGAATCTGAGCAGGCTCCCGACCACGAACACGGT
The DNA here is from genome assembly GCA_046481725.1 of Methyloceanibacter sp. Lineage (GTDB taxonomy): Bacteria > Pseudomonadota > Alphaproteobacteria > Rhizobiales > Methyloligellaceae > Methyloceanibacter. The sequence goes on from JAWOJH010000076.1 coordinate 14,499, forward strand.
GAGGCAGAGATACGGGTACCAGCCGAACAGGGCATAATTTATATATTCGGCCATAGCGTCCTCCTCAGCCGGTAACGCCTGGCGCGGGGCGTCTCCCCGCGCGAATTTTAGCGATCAGCTGGTCTTTACAGCTTGGCGCTGACTCGGGACCGAATGTCACCGGCTCGTCCTCCCATTGCGCATCGAGCGCAGCCAGATCGTTCGGGTCCTCATCGGGCAATTGTGCCAAGGGCTGAACGTCCTCTGGCGCGATGGCGATCGCGCCAAGCGCGTTGAACAGAACCTCGTACGACGCTTGGCGCTTGCTCAAGCGCTCGCCAAGCGCTGACCTGATGTGGTCGATCTGCCCCAGAAGCCTGCGCGCTTCCTCAATTGGCAGAATCGACAGGAATTCGAGGAACAGTGGCAAGAAGTCAGGGAGTTCGTTGCTTGGGCACAGCAATCCGTGCTTCTCGTAAAGCGCCTTCAGATCGATCATGGCTTGGCCGCGGTCGCGGCCCTCGCCATGGACGTGCTCGAACAGGTAGAGCGACAGGGAGCGGCTGCGATCGAATAGATCCACATAGCGCTCCTGGAGATCGTAGAGATCGGCAACGGAAATATCGGCGATGAATCGCTGCAGAGCGTTCTGCGTCTCGGGGGGCAAGAGGGCCTCTTCCCGCAGGACGGCGGTCAATTCCGCGCCGGCCTGTTGCAGCTCTTCCCCAGGATAGCTGAGCAGCGCGGAGAGCGCCTTGAAGGTCTTGGCCATCACGTCACCTCCATCGGCGTCTTGACGTGCTTGGGCGTCTTGAACAGTTCGGTCTCCGTCACTCCGCCCGTACAGCCATTGCCGAAGGAGAAGCCGCATGAGCCGCGCAGGTCATAGGCATCCTCTCCGAGTTCGCGATGCGCCGTAGGGATCACGAAGCGATCCTCGTAATTGGCGATCGCCATGATCTGGTACATGTCCTCGATGTGCGAGCCGGTCAGGCCCACGCGCTCGGCGATGCTCTCATCGATCAAGCCCTCCACCGTTTTCGCGCGCATATAGGCGCGCATCGCTAACATCCGCTCGAGGGCGAGCGCGACGGGCTCTTCCTTGCCGGCTGTCAGCATATTGGCGAGGTATTTGATCGGGATGCGCAACGACCGGACGTCGGGTATCTCTCCGTCAGTGTCGATCATGCCCGCTTCCGCGGCCGACTGGATCGGCGAGAGGGGAGGGATGTACCAAACCATCGGCAAGGTGCGATATTCGGGATGGAGCGGGAAGGCGACCTTCCAGTCCATCGCCATCTTCCAGATCGGCGACTGACGGGCGGCCTCCAGCCAGTTCTCCTGCACGCCGTCGGCGCGCGCTTGCGCGATCACGGTCTCGTCGTTCGGGTCGAGGAAGATCGAGAGCTGCGCTTCGTACAAATCCTGCTCGTCCGCGACGCTCGCCGCCTGCTCGATTCGGTCCGCGTCATAGAGCACGACGCCGAGATAGCGGATGCGTCCGACACAAGTCTCCGAGCAGACCGTCGGC
>JAWOJH010000078.1:0-15878 GCA_046481725.1 Methyloceanibacter sp.
CTTCGCCTTGGCGTTGGCGATTTCCCAAGCCAGCACCTCGAACTCCTTGCTTGAGATTTCGGCGGCCTTGTCGACGGCGACGGCCGGCGCCTGGATCAATTTCGGCTCGTCTGGCGACATGAGATAGGTCGATTTGAACAACGTTCCGGGCATGGTGACGACGATGCGGTCATCTTCAAGCTCAGCCTTTAGGTCGCCAAGTTCCATGGCCCAATCCTCGCATCGGCACAATCTACCGCAACCAATTAAGGGAAGGCAAAGCCGCAGCGCCCGGGCCGCGAAGTCACGTCTCGCTGGCGCCCCCTAGGGGGATCGAACCCCTGTTTTCAGGTTGAAAACCTGACGTCCTGACCATTAGACGAAGGGGGCGGCGCGCGAGGCCCCTCATATAGAAGGCCTTCGCAGTCCCCGCAAGAATGTGCGTTAAACCGAGTTGCGGGTGCGGCGAGCCCCCGGGTCTAGCGCGGGTCGGGCGGCGTCCTCGATCAGCAATTCCACGCTCTCACGCCCCTGCCAGCTCGTGCGGCGCAGGCGCCCGGCGAGATGCAGTGCGAGCCCCTCCCCCTGCAGCAACAGCCTGCCGAGCGGCGTGTCGGCGACGCGGAAGGCGCAAGCCTCGATCCGCGCGCCGTCGGCCGATTTCAGAGTGCAGCGGATATGCGCGTCCTTGATAGTGCGGACGCGCGACAGGCGATGGGCGGGGAGCGCAAAGCGCGGCTCGGGATGACCAGGCCCGTAAGGGCCGGCACGGTCGAGCAGCGTCAGGAGGTCCAGGTTGGCGCCGCCCGCCGACAAGGTGCCGTCGATCGGAAGCTGCCGGATGCCGGAAGACGCCGCGACCGGCGCCGCCAAGGCCCCAGACAGGAACTCGGTCAAGGCCTCCCGCTTGGGACGTTCGAACTTGAAGCCGGCGGCCATGGCATGGCCGCCGCCCTTCAGCAAGAGGAGGCGATGTACTGCGGCGCGCACCACGGCACCGAGATCGACGCCAGGGATCGAGCGCGCCGAGCCGGTAGCGAAGCCGTCCGGCTCGATCACCGAGACGAAGGTTGGCAGCCGGAAGCGCTCGGCGATCCGGCCGGCAATCAGGCCGAGCAAGCCTTTATGCCAGCCCTCGGCGGCAAGAAAGAGCAGCGGCCGGCAAGCATCGGCGGCAAGCAGCCCCTCGGCGATGGCGAAGGCGTCTGCCAGCATGCGCTCCTCGATCGCCTTGCGCTCGGCATTCGCTGCTTCGAGTTTGGCGGCGATGGCGCGGGCTTCGATCTCGTCGTCGCAGGCGAGCAGCCGCGCGCCGAGAGACGAAGCGCCGACCCGGCCGCCGGCATTGATGCGCGGTCCCAGGATAAAGCCAAGCGTGTAACAGGTCGGCGCTTCATCGATGCGTGCGGCATCGGCCAGCGCGCGCAGGCCTGGATTGCGCCTGAGCCGCAGCACCTTGAGACCCTGCGCCACGAAGGCGCGGTTGGTCTCCTTCAGCGGCACCACGTCGCATATCGTCGCCAGCGCGACCAGATCGAGCAGGCCGAGCAGATCCGGCTCCGGCCGCTCGCGGTAAAAGCCATTGCGGCGGAGCGCCCGCGTCACCGCCACCAGGAACAGGAACACCACGCCGGCGGCGGCAAGGTGCCCCTGCCCGGAAAGATCGTCCTGCCGGTTCGGGTTGATCACGGCCAGTGCAGGCGGTAGCGCCTCGTCGGCCTGGTGGTGATCTATGACAATGATCTCGGCGCCGGCTCGGTTGGCGGAGGCGATAGCGGTTGCCGATGTCGTGCCGCAATCCACGGTGAGAATGAGCCGCGCACCGTCCTCCACCAGCGCGGCCAGGGCTTCCGGCGATGGCCCATAGCCCTCGGTCAGGCGGTCGGGGATATAGGTCGCGGGCGTCTGTCCATGGGCGTGCAGGAAGCGCTCGATCAGCGCCACCGATGCCGCGCCATCGACGTCGTAGTCGCCGAACACAGCGATCCGTTCCTGGTCCACGATGGCGCGCGCGAAGCGTGCGGCACCCCGCTCCATGTCCTGGAGAGAGGATGGATCCGGCAGCAGGCTGCGGAGCGAGGGGTCGAGCAAGCGGCCCACATTGTGCGGTTCGGCGCCACGCGCGGCGAGCACGCGCCCGAGCAGTTCGGGTAGGCCATGCGCCTGGGCGATTGTCGTGGCGGCCAGCGTTCGCGCCGGAGCGAGCCGTTCCGCCCAGCGCAGCCCGCGCGCGGAACATTCCACGCCAAGCAGGGCCGGCGCGCTTTCGCTTTCGGCTGGGATCTTGAGGGCCGCGGTCACGCTACGCTCGCTGTCCTTATCGGGCGGCGAGTGTAAGGTGATTCGGCCGGGCGGCTGCCCCTCTCAGTCGAACTTGCTGAGGTCCGGATGCTCGGTCTTGATCCAGCGCATGGTGTGGGTCGAAGCCCGCATCACCAAAGTGTGGGTGAACACCGCTTCGCGGGTGAAACGCACGCCTTCCAGCAGGGAGCCATCGGTGATGCCGGTGGCCGCGAACGAAACGTCGCCCGCCACCATGTCGCGCAGATGATATTTGCGGCCGATGTCGTGGATGCCGGCGGCGCGGGCGCGGGCGCGCTGCTGCTCGTTGGTCGCCAGCAGGCGCCCCTGCATCTGGCCGCCCATGCAGGCAAGCGCGGCTGCCGCCAGCACGCCCTCGGGCGCGCCGCCGATGCCCATATAGATATCGATGCCGGTCTCCAGCGGCTCGGTCACGTGAATAACCCCCGCGATGTCGCCGTCGCTGATGAGGCGAAGCTGTGCGCCGGTCTCGCGGACCGCCTCGATCAGCTTGGCGTGACGCGGACGGTCGAGAATGCAGACGGTAATGTCGCCGACCGGCACCCCCTTGGCTTGCACCAACGCCTGGAGGTTGTCGGCGGGTGAGGCGTCGAGATCGACCAGGCCGTCGGGAAAGCCCGGCCCGATGGCGATCTTCTCCATATAGATGGTGGGCACTTTGAGCAGGCTGCCGCGCTCGGCGACGGCGAGCACCGAGAGCGCATTGGGCAGCGCCTTGGCGCAAAGAGTCGAGCCTTCCACCGGATCAACGGCGAGATCGACCTTGATGGCTCCGGCCCCGCCGGCCCCGATCGTCTCGCCGAGATAGAGCAGCGGCGTGTCGTTCTCCTCGCCCTCACCGACCATCACGACGCCGTCGATGGGGAGCCGCGCCAGCTCCCGGTACATGGCGGTGGCGGCGGCCTCGTCGGCGGCCGGCTCGTTGCCCCGGCCCCGCCATAGCGCCGCGGCCACGGCGGTCGCCTCGGTGACGCGAACGATGTCGAGCGCCAAAGCGCGGTCGAGCTCGGTCTTGGCCTGAGCTTTCGACACGTTCGTTCCTCCCTGCCCTCAGGCGATCTTAGCCGCCGCCTGTCGGGCTACACATCCAGTATCACAGTTTTTCGATACGAATCATCTGCGGCTTTTGATCGACGTGGCCGTCGCGCTCGATGGCGGCCAGCGCCTTGCGGATGGCGGCCTCGGTGGTCTGATGCGTGATCATGACGACGAAGGCGGCGGCACCCTTATCGCGGCGGTTGGCCCTTGGCAGCCCGATTCGCTCCCTGCGCTGCACGATGCTCTCGATGGAGATGCCCTGATCCGCCATGCGGCCGGCGATCGCGGCGAAGGCACCGGTCTGGTCATAGACCGAGAGCCGGATGTAATAACCTCCCTCATGCGCGCGCATCTTTGCTTGCTTATAAGGCTTAAGGCTCTTCGCCTTGGTGCCAAAGGGCGGCAGGATATGCCCGCGGGCGATGTCGATCAGGTCGCTCGTCACCGCCGACGCCGTGGCGGCGCCGCCGGCGCCACGGCCGACCAGGACGACTTCGCCGACAAAATCGCCGTCGATCGCCACGCAGTTGAGGACGCCGTCCACCTCGGCGATGGCCGAGTGCTTCGGCACCATGGCCGGGTGCACGCGCTGCTCGATACCGCTGTCGGTGCGGAGCGCCACGCCGAGCAGCTTGATGCGATAGCCGAGATCGCCGGCCGCCTCGATATCGGCGGGGGTGATGTGCTCGATGCCTTCGACATAGACGGAGTCGAAGTCGGTGCGCGTGCCGAAGGCAAGGCTGGTAAGCAAAGCGAGCTTGTGCGCGGTGTCGAAGCCGCCGATGTCGAACGTGGGATCGGCTTCGGCGTAGCCTTGTGCTTGCGCCTCTTTCAACACGTCGGCGAAACTCATCCCCTCCTTCTCCATCTGGGTGAGGATGTAGTTGCAGGTGCCGTTCAGAATGCCATAGACGCGGGAGATGTCGTTGCCCTGGAGGCTTTCGCGCACCGCCTTGACCACCGGAATGCCTCCGGCCACCGCCGCCTCGAAATTGAGCGCGACGCCGTGCTTTTCGGCGAGGGTCGCGAGTGCGGTGCCGTGATGGGCAAGCAGCGCCTTGTTGGCGGTGACGACGTGCTTGCCGGTACTAAGCGCAGCCTCCACGGAGGCTTTTGCCACGCCGCCCTCGCCGCCCATCAACTCTACAAAGACGTCGATGGCGGGATCGGAGGCCAGCGCCACGGGGTGCTGCACGCGCCGAAACTTCGAGATGTCGACGTCCTTGTTGCGGCGATCCTCAAGCGTCGAGACGGCGACGACTTCGATCGGCCGTCCGGCGCGGGCGGCAATGGAGCTGCCGTGGGCCGCCAGGAGTTGCAGCAGTCCACCGCCGACGGTGCCGACTCCGGCGAGTCCGACTTTCAGTGCATCAGCCATGGGGGAGATCAGAACGACCGATTTGCCTTGGAGGCAATAGGAATCACGTTGTGCATGGTTTTGGCGGAGTCGGTCAGGAAGCGGCGGATGCTGCGCGCGGCCTGGCGGATGCGCTGCTCGTTCTCGACCAGAGCGATGCGGACATAACCCTCGCCATATTCGCCGAAGCCGACGCCGGGGGAAACTGCGACGCCCGCCTTTTCCAGCAGCAGCTTCGAGAATTCGAGGCTGCCGAGATGGGCGAACATCTCCGGAATCGGCGCCCAGGCGAACATGGTCGCGGGCGGCGCGGGGATCGGCCAGCCGGAGCGCGTCAGCGCGTCGACCAGGCAATCGCGGCGGCGCTTGTAGATGGCGCGGATCTCGTCGATGCAATCCTGCGGGCCGTTGAGCGCGGCGGAGGCTGCGACCTGGATCGGCGTGTAGGCGCCGTAATCGAGATAGGACTTCACCCGCGACAGCGCATGAATCAGGCGCTCGTTGCCGACGGCGAAGCCGACGCGCCAGCCGGGCATGGCGTAGGTCTTGGACAAGGAGGTGAATTCGACGGCGATGTCGGCGGCGCCGGGAACCTGCAGGATCGACGGCGGCGGCTCGCCCTCGAAATAGATCTCGGCGTAAGCGAGATCGGACAGCACGATCAGATCGTGCTTTTTGGCGAAGGCGACGATTTCCTTGTAGAAATCCAGATCGGCGACCACCGCGGTGGGATTGGCCGGGTAGTTGAGCACCAGCGCCGACGGCTTCGGCACCGAATGGCGCACGGCCTTGTCGAGCGAGGTCATGAACTCAGAATCGGTGCTTGCCGGCAGATGCCGGATCACGCCGCCCGACATGATGAAGCCAAACTCATGGATCGGATAGGTTGGGTTCGGCACCAGGATCACGTCACCCGGCGCGGTGATGGCCTGGGCGACATTGGCGAAGCCCTCTTTCGAGCCGAGCGTAGCGATCACCTGGGTGTCGGGGTTGAGCTTCACGCCGAAGCGGCGGGCGTAATAGGCGGCCTGCGCCCTACGCAATCCATGGATGCCGCGCGAAGACGAATAGCGGTTGGTGCGGGGATCGCGCACCGTCTCCACCAGCTTGGCGACGATGTGCTCCGGCGTCGGCATATCGGGGTTGCCCATGCCGAAATCGATGATGTCCTCGCCGCGCGCGCGTGCCTCCGCCTTGAGCCGGTTGACCTGCTCGAAGACGTAAGGCGGCAGCCGCTTGATTCTGTGGAAATCGCTGTTCACGGATGCGAGGGGTCCCCACCCCGACCTGGCCCCCCAAAGGGGGGACCCTCACTTGAACCATAGAACCGGCCTCAGGAGCAAGACGCTCTCCGGCTAAGCGTTTATGCTTAATTTTTTGGCGGATTTACGCCGGAAAAGCCCGCTAATTCCCGGTCCCCTGGTCCTGCTTCTTGGCGCTGGCGCTTTGCAGGTTGCTGATCGCGGCATCCCGCTCCGACTTGGTGAGGGTCTTGTCGTACTCGCGTTGCAGCGTGGCCGAGGAGGCGGCTTCATCGGAGGTCAGCGTGTCGGCGCAGGCGGCGAGCGCCAGCGGCAGGAGGATGGCGGCAAGCCGCGCGAAGGCTGCGCCCGGCATCGGGTCAGAAGGTGAGATCGGCTGCATCCCCGTGACGATTGGCAATCGTTCCCCGCTTGATATATTGCATAGCACAATGACCCTTTGCGCGGAAGCCGCGAGCGGACATAACGCTCTCCTCCCAAGGTGGCGGCAGCAAGGTGAAATGGGGTTTAAAACAAGGACCTAAGATGCAGGAGAAGAATAAGAGCCTCGGCCAAAGCGGGGCGGAACAGTTGCATGCCACCCAAATCGAAGCCCTAGCCACGAACATGGTCCGCCTCTTCGACCAGGGGGCGAAGGCCTTCACCACGCTCGCGGAGCGGTCCGGCGCGAACGGCCAGGGACCCTATACGGTGGCTTCGGAGGTTGGCGAGGCGGCCAAATCGCTCGGCGAGATCGCGCGACATTTGGTGGCCGAGCCCGGCAAATTTGCCGCGGCGCAAGGCGATCTGATGCGGAGCTATGCCGATCTGTGGGGGCGGTCGGTCCGCCGCTTCTTCGGCGAGAAGGTCGAGCCGGTGGTCGAGCCCGAACCCGGCGACAATCGCTTCAAGGACCCGGACTGGTCGGACGGTCAATATTTCGATTTCTGGAAGCAGGCCTATCTGATCACCTCGCGCTGGGCCGAGGACCTCACCCGCAAGACCGAAGGCGTCGACGAGAAGACCCGCCAGAAGGCGCTGTTCTATCTGAATCAAATGCTGGCGGCGATGTCGCCGTCCAATTTCGCGCTGACCAATCCGGAAGTGATTCGCGCGACCCTGGCGACCAACGCCGAAAACCTGGTTCAGGGCATGGCGCATTTCGTCCAGGACCTCGAACAGTCGAAGGACCTGCTGCGCATCAGCCAGACCGACCTTTCGGCCTTCGAGGTCGGCCGCAATCTCGCGGTGACGCCGGGCAAAGTCATCTTCCAGAACGACCTGATCCAGCTGATCCAATACGCGCCTGCGACCGAAGAGGTTTACGAGCGGCCGCTACTGGTCGTGCCGCCCTGGATCAACAGATATTACATCCTCGATCTCACGCCGGAGAAATCCTTCGTCAAATGGGCGGTGGAGCAGGGCTTCACCGTATTCCTAGTCTCCTGGGTCAATCCGGACGCGCGGCTCGCGCAGAAGACCTTCGAGGATTACATGCGCGAAGGCATTCTCGCAGCGGTTGACGCCGTGATCCGGCAGACCGGCGTGAATAAGATCAATGCTCTCGGCTATTGCGTCGGCGGCACGCTGCTTGCCTCCACCCTCGCCTTTATGGCGGTCAAGGGCGACGACCGCATCGAGTCGGCGACCTTCCTCGCCGCGCAAGTCGATTTCAGCGAGGCGGGCGACTTGCTCGTGTTCATCGACGACACGCAGCTCAAGGCGCTGGAAGAGATGATGGCCGAGCACGGCTATCTCGACGGCTCGCGCATGGCGGCGGTGTTCAACATGCTCCGCCCGCGCGACCTGATCTGGCCTTACGTCATCAACAATTACCTGCTCGGCAAGAAGCCCTTCCCGTTCGACCTGTTGTTCTGGAACGCAGACTCCACCCGTCTGCCGGCGGCCAACCACGCCTTCTATCTGCGCGAGTTCTATCATCTCAACCGGCTGGCCAAGGGCGAGATGGAGCTCGGCGGCGTGCGGCTCGACCTCGGCAAGGTGAAGATTCCGATCTACGAGTTGTTCACACGGGAGGACCACATCGCGCCAGCGGCGTCGGTGTTTCGCGGCAGCAAATTGTTCGGCGGACCGGTGCGGCTCACCATGGCCGGGTCGGGCCACATCGCCGGCGTGGTTAATCCGCCGGCCAGGCAGAAATATCAGTATTGGTCGAATGGGCCGTCCGCGACCCTGGAAGAGTGGCAGGCGGTAGCGCGCGAGCCCTTGGTCTCGCGCAGTATTCCGGGCCCAAGGTCCCTGCCCGCAACCCGTCCAACGGGCCGCTCTGGGCGCTGGAAGACGCGCCGGGCTCTTATGTCAGGGTGCGCGACTAGGGCGCGTTCAGCGCCCTCGCGTCGATTTTCCCGCCGTCATGGAAAGAGATGGCGCGCATGGCGTTGCCCTCCAGGCTGGCATTGTCAGGCCTAAGCGATTTCGCGCGACGCGCCCCTTTGCGAAGGCACGTCTTTGCATTGCCCTCTAACGTCGGGGGGTGGTCAGGCGCAACGCTGTCGTCTAGATTGAGCCGAACTGGTCCCGCGCGTGGTGCATTCGAATCGACGGACAACTGGGCGGCGTTATCCCTGGGAGGACATGACCCAGCGGGAATTGCTGTCCGTCAGGTTCTGCGATCTCAACGTCTCGATCGAAGGTACCTGGCTCGAGGAACGGATCGAGCGGGTCCGGGACGAGCTTGCCCAGCGCGACCTGCGCTTCAACCCGCATTTTTGGCTCTCCGACGAGTGGTTCTCGCCCTCCGGGATCCCGGGCGTGGCCCTACCCTTCTACCTCGCGCACCCCAAGCTCACGCGGCTCGAGCGCTCGCAGATGCTTGAAGCGGAGGGGGCAAGCCCTGAGTCCTGCCTGATGTTGCTGCGGCACGAGCTGGGTCACGCCATCCAGCATGCCTTCAACTTCCAGCGCCGCGTGGAGTGGCAGCGCCAGTTCGGCAAGGCGAGCACGCCCTATCCGGAGGCCTACCGGCCCAATCCCGCCAGCCGCCGCTACGTGCAAAATCTCCCCGCCTGGTACGCCCAGAGCCACCCGGAGGAGGATTTCGCCGAGACCTTCGCGGTCTGGCTGCGCCCTCGCTACAACTGGCGCCGGCGTTACCAGGGCTGGCCGGCGCTGCGCAAGCTGGAATATGTCGACCGCCTGATGGGCGAGCTGGCGGGCCAAGCGCCGCGCGTGCGCAGCCGCGCCAAGCCTTACGCCCTGTCCCGCGAACGAATGACGCTGGGGGCTTATTACGAGCGCAAGCGCGCCCGCTATTCGGTCGGCTTTCCCGACGCCTACGATCGCGATTTGCGGCGCCTGTTCCGCGAGGCCGAGGGCGCGAGCGACCGGCGCGAGGCGGCGGCGGCGTTTCTGCGGCGGCACCGCCGCGAGATCAGGAGCATGGTCGCGAAATGGACCGGCGAGTACCAACTCACGCTCAATCAGGTGCTCGAACAGATGATCGGGCGGTGCAAGGAACTGCGCCTGGTGGCCGACGGTCCGGAGCGCAATCTGGTGCTGGACTTCGCCATCATGCTGACGGTGCATGGCATGAATTACCTGTATCGAGGTCGCGAATGGCACGCGATGTGAGGCATTAGCCATGCGCAAGAAGCGTGTGCTCGTGCTGATGCACGTCGATCTGGTGCCGCCCGACGACATCGCCGGCAAGCCGGACGCGGAGACGTTCGAATACAAGACCGAGTACGACGTGGTGACCGGGCTTCGCGACCTGGGACACGAGGTGCAGAAGCTCGGGCTCTACGACGACCTCACCCCGCTCCGCCAAATCATCCAGGACTTCAAGCCCCATATCGTCTTCAATCTGCTGGACGAATTCCGCGGCGAGGCGATGCTCGACCAGAATGTCGTGAGTTATCTCGAGCTCGTCCAGGTGCCCTATACCGGCTGCAATCCGCGCGGACTGATGCTCGCCCGCGACAAAGCGCTCTCCAAGCAGATCCTGCACTACCACCGGATTCGCGTTCCGCGCTTCGCCGTGGTCCCGGCTGGCCGCAAGGTCAAGCGCAAGCCAGCGCGGCTGGACTATCCGCTGATCGTCAAGTCGCAGATGGAGGAGGCCTCGTTTGGCATCTCCGAGGCTTCCATCGTCAACAATGACGAAAAGCTGGCCGAGCGGATCGAGTTCATGCACGCCAAGGTGGGCACCGACCTCATCCTCGAGCAGTACATCGACGGCCGCGAACTGTATGTCGGGGTGATGGGCAACAAGCGCCTGCAGGTGCTGCCGGTCTGGGAGCTGGAAATAAGGGGACTACGCGCCGACGCTCCTAAAATCGCGACTCGGCGGGTCAAGTGGAACCTCGATTACCAGAAGCGCCGCGGCGTCAAGATCGGTCCTGCGCGAAGCCTGCCGCCGGAGCTCGAGAGGCTCCTGGTGAAAACCACCAAGCGCATCTATCGTCTGCTTCAGCTCAGCGGTTATGCGCGCATCGACTTCCGCCTCGATGCCGAAGAGCGGCCTTATTTTCTCGAAGCCAACCCGAATGCCGATATCGGTTACGGCGAGGAATTCGCGGAAGCCGCCGATGCTATCGGCATCGACTACGAGCCGCTGCTCGATCGCCTGCTCGCCATCGGACTCCGGAAGCGCTAGCCCGACTCACATCTTTTCGCCGGGCAATTCGCTCGCCTGCTTCACCCAGGCGGTGAACTGCGCTTCGCCGAGCTGGTCGTGCTCGCGGATGTCGAGATAGCGCACGTGCGTTTGCTTGGAACTGCCCGGCGGAACCGGACTGAGCGAGGCGCCGCGGAAGAAGGCCACCTTCACGTAGTTGGTGAAGCAATGAAAGCTGAGGAACCAGACGTGGTCCTCGACGCCGTAGAGCGGCGAGTTCCATTTGACCGCCTTCCGCACACCGGGGACGGTGCGCGTGATGAGCTTGTCGATGCGGCGCCCCACCTCGCGCTTCCAGCCCGGCATGGCCGCGATATAGGCCCGCACCGGCGCTTCGCCATAGGCTTTGGCGATTTGCGGGTTGCCGCCGGAGAGCAGCTTCGGCTTCGCCGCGGTTCGCTTGGCTGCGGCTTTTGCGACCTTCTTCTATGCGGCCTTCGCCGGAGCCTTGGACTTCTTGCCGGGCACGCGTTCGCTCCAAACGTGGCCCTAAGGAAACAGCGGCAGCTGCCCGAGGCCTTCCGTCTCGGCGAAGCCGTACATCAGATTGAAATTCTGCAAGGCTTGGCCGGCCGAGCCCTTCACCAGATTGTCGATCGCCGAGACGACGATGGCGCGGCCCGGGAGGCGGTCGGCAAAGACCCCGATATGGCAGAAATTAGAGCCGCGCACCTGCTGCGTGGCGGGGATCGCGCCATCCTCCAGGATCCGTACGAAAGGGCCGCCGGCATAAGCGCCAGTCAGGGCCTGGCGGAGATCGGCCGCGCTGGCCTTGCCGGCCAGCCGCACATAGGACGTGCACAGCTCGCCGCGCGCCATCGGCGCGAGATGCGGCGTGAAATTGACCCTTACCGCTGAGCCGGACGCGGCGCCGAGCTCCTGTTCGATCTCCGGCACGTGGCGGTGATTGCCGATGCCGTAGGGCGATAACCCCTCGCCCGCTTCCGAGAACAAAATGCTCTGCTTAAGCGTGCGCCCCGCGCCCGAAACTCCGGATTTCGCGTCGATAATGATGTCGGCGGTTTCGATCAGCTTTGCCTTGACGAGCGGGAGCAGCGCGAGCAGCACCGCGGTCGGGTAGCAGCCGGGACAGGCGACCAGACGCGCGGATTTGATCCGATCGCGGTAATGCTCGGTAAGGCCATACACGGCCTCCTCGATCAGAGCCGGCGCGCTATGCTCTCCGCCATACCATTCGGCGTAGAGCTTGGGATCGCGCAGGCGGAAATCCGCCGACATGTCGACCACCTTGATGCGCTTCGGCAGCTTGCCGATCTCGTTATGCGCGGTCCCGTGCGGCAATCCGCAGAAGACGACATCGACCTGATCCCAGTCGGCGTCTTCGGCGGTCACGAGGGCGGGAAGGCCGAGGCTCGAAAGATGCGGAAACACCTGGGTGAGACTCTGCCCGGCATGGCCCTTGGCGATCAGGGCGGTGATCTCGATGCCGGGATGGCGCGCGGCAAGCCGGATCATGTCGGCGCCGGTATAGCCCGAAGCGCCGAGCACTGCGGCTCTGATGGTCTGGACTTTGGCCATGGATGGCACACTCCGCGTCATTGCCGAGTTTGACCCAGCAATCCAGGACCGCTTGCGCGGAGTTTGTCGCCCTGGATGCCCAGGGCAAGCCCGAGCAAGACGAATCAATGGAACGGATGATGCTCTAGCGCTTCGAGAACTGGAAGCTTCGTCGCGCCTTGGCCTTACCGTATTTCTTGCGCTCGACGGTGCGGGCGTCGCGGGTCAGGAACCCGCCTTTCTTCAGCACGCTGCGCAATTCCGGCTCGAAGCGGGTGAGCGCGATGGCAATACCATGGCGAACGGCGCCGGCCTGACCGGACAGGCCGCCCCCCGCCACGGTGCAGACGATGTCGAACTGGCCTTCGCGCTTGGCGGATACGATCGGCTGCATCAAGATCATCTGCAGCACCGGCCTGGCGAAATAGGCGGCGTGGTCTTTACGATTGATGGTGATCTTGCCGGCCCCCTGCTTCACCCAAACCCGGGCGACGGCGTCCTTGCGCTTGCCGGTGGCATAGGCGCGACCCTGCGCGTCGACTTTCTTCTCGTAGACGCGAGCCTGCGGCGTGGCGGTGCCGCCTTTCAAGGGAGCAAGATCTTCAAGCGTCATGGTCTCGCTCATGGCTTAGGCCGTCCTTGTATTCTTCGAATTGAGGGCTGCGACATCGAGCGTGGCCGGGTTCTGCGCTGCGTGCGGATGTTCGGGGCCGCGATAGATGCGCAAATTCCTGAGTTGCTGCCGGCCGAGCGGTCCGCGCGGCAGCATGCGCTCGACCGCCTTTTGCAGCACGCGCTCCGGATGCTTGCCGTCGAGAATCTTCTCGGCGGTGCGATCCTTGATGCCGCCGGGATAACCGGTGTGCCAATAATAGACTTTTTCGGCGCGCTTGTTGCCGGTGAACACGACATTGCCCGCATTGACGACGACGATATTGTCGCCGCAATCCATATGCGGGGTATAGCTCGCCTTGTGCTTGCCGCGCAGCCTGGTGGCGATCAGCGCGGCGAGGCGTCCGACCACGAGGCCGTCGGCATCGATCAGAATCCAGGACTTCTCGATGTCCTTGGGCGTGGCGGAAAAGGTCTTCATGGCTCGGTCCCGGGCGAAAAGATCGGCGCTTCTAACGGCTGCTCGATCGGGCGTCAAGCGGAAACAGAAATCCTAAAGAATCCAGACCCTTAGTTGTGTGGTATTATAAAACCACACGCGGCCAGGTCCCTCCCTTTGGAGCCCCTTCGCCCTGGCCCCGCTAGGGACTCTGCTATAAGGCATCGATTGCGAGAGCGGAAGCGGATGAGCGCGAGCATGGCGGACAGGGCGATACGGCAAGAAGCGGATGGTGCGATCGTGCTCAGCGAAGTGCGTGGGCCGGTTCTGTTGCTTACCTTGAATCGGCCCGAGGCGCGCAACGCGCTGTCCGAAGCGATGATCGGTGCCCTCACCGGCGCGATCCGCGAAGCCGGCGATGAGAGTGGGAGCGGCGCCATCGTCATTACCGGCGCCGGCCCGGCCTTCTCGTCCGGCCATGACCTCAAGGAGCTGACCGCGCATCGGAACGACCCCGACCGCGGCTGCGCCTTCTTTGCCAAGACCATGGCGGCCTGCTCGGACATGATGCTCGCCATCGTACGCTCGCCGAAGCCGGTGATTGCCGCGGTCAACGGCATCGCCACGGCGGCGGGCTGTCAACTGGTGGCAAGCTGCGATCTCGCCGTGGCGGCCGACGATGCGCGTTTCGCCACGCCCGGCGTCAATATCGGTCTGTTCTGTGCGACGCCGATGGTGGCACTGTCCCGCAACGTCTCGCGCAAGGCCGCCATGGAGATGCTGCTGCTCGGCGAGACGGTCGGCGCCGAGGACGCGCGGACGCTCGGCCTCGTCAATCGCGTAGTACCGCCGGACCGGGTGGTCAACGAGGCGGTCGAACTCGGCCGCCACATCGCGATGAAGCCGAAGCGTACTCTGAAGATCGGCAAGCAGGCGTTCTACCGCCAGCTCGAAATGCCGCTCGAGGAGGCCTATCGCTATGCTTCGGACGTCATGGTCGAGAACATGCTGGACGCCGAGGCCGAGGAGGGCGTTGGCGCCTTTCTCGGCAAGCGCAAGCCCGACTGGCCAAACTGACCAGGGGCTCTTGCGCCTTGCTCCCCGCCCCTCCACGATGAACCACGACAGCTATCCCGACGCCTATATCAGCGACATTCTCGCGCGCTATCGCACCATCGCCATGGTGGGGGCGAGCGCCAACCCATCGCGGCCGAGCTATTTCGCCATGAAATATCTCAAGGAGAAGGGGTTTCGTGTTCTCCCGGTGAACCCCGGGCAAGCGGGCAAAACGATCCTTGGCGAAACCGTGTTTGCCTCGCTGAACGAGATCGCCGAGCCGGTCGACATCGTCGATATTTTCCGCGCTTCCGATGCCGCGCTCGATGTGACCCGCGAGGCAATCAAGCTCGGTGCGAAGGTGGTGTGGATGCAGCTCGGCGTGCGCAACGACGCGGCGGCGCTGCTCGCCGAGAACGCCGGGCTGCTCGTGGTGATGAATCGCTGCCCGAAGATAGAGTATGGCCGTCTCTCCGGCGAGCTCGGCTGGGCAGGCGTCAATTCGCGCCGCGTGTCGGCCAAGCGTCCCCTGCTCGGGCCGAAGGGCGTACAGCACCGGGTCCTCGGGCGACAGGACTAATGAACCGCAATAGGTCAAACAGGAGCGGCGCAAGACTCTGCCGCGCCGTCCAATGGGGTATAGTCGCACCCGCCTTTGGAGGGGAAGGAAGATGACCGAAGAGAGAAAGCCCGGCTTTAACACGCTGGCGATCCACGCGGGCGCCCAGCCTGACCCTGCGACCGGCGCGCGCGCCACGCCGATCTACCAGACCACCTCCTTCGTCTTCGACAATGTCGAGCATGCCGCGGCTCTGTTCAATCTGGAGACCTTCGGCAACATCTACACTCGCATCATGAATCCGACCCAGGCGGTGCTGGAGGAGCGGATCGCCGCGCTCGAAGGCGGCACCGCGGCGCTTGCGGTGGCTTCGGGCCATGCGGCGCAGGCGCTGGTGTTCCATACCGTGCTCCAGCCCGGCGACGAGTTCGTCTCCGCCCGCCAGCTCTATGGCGGATCGATCAACCAGTTCACCCATTCTTTCAAGAAATGCGGCTGGGAAGTGCGCTGGGCCGACACTACCGACGCAGACTCGTTCCGCGCGCAGATCACGCCGAAGACCAAGGCAATTTTCATCGAGTCGATCGCCAACCCGGGCGGCATCGTCACCGACATTGCGGCAATCTCTGCTGTCGCCAAGGAGGCCGGCGTGCCGTTGATCGTCGACAATACGCTGGCGACGCCCTACCTCACCCGGCCGATCGAGCACGGCGCCGATATCATCGTGCACTCACTCACCAAGTTTCTCGGCGGCCACGGCAATTCGATCGGCGGCGCGATCGTCGATTGCGGCACCTTCGACTGGCTCGGCAGCAAGCGCTACCCGACCTTGTCTGAGCCGTGCGCGTCTTATCATGGCATCACGCTGGCCGAGACGTTCGGCAATTTTGCCTTTGCCATCGCCTGCCGCGTTCTCGGCTTGCGCGATCTGGGACCGGCGATCTCGCCGTTCAACGCCTTCTTGATCCTTACCGGCATCGAGACCCTGCCGCTTCGCATGCAGCGTCATTGCGACAATGCGCTGACCGTCGCCACCTGGCTGGCGAAGCACGACAAGATCGCCTGGGTGAACTCGTTGCCGGGCAGGCCGGCATAGTTCACCCAGGCGATCTTGTCGTGCT
>JAWOJH010000080.1:0-20346 GCA_046481725.1 Methyloceanibacter sp.
TCGAAATCGAGATAAGTGCGCATCCGGCTTGGTTTTGCCCTTTGGACTTCTGTCCGGCAGTCAACTGGCAATTAAGGCAACGGGAAGGTGGTTGTAAGTGGCCTTGGGGCGCTTCCCTGTCAACCAAACTCCGCGGCTCAGACTAGCTCCGCTTAGTTAAATGGACCTGAGCCAGAGGGTGGTGCTCCTCGACCAGGCGCCGCAGCCGCTCCTCGATGACATGGGTGTAGATCTGTGTGGTCGAGATGTCGGCATGGCCGAGCAATTGCTGCACGGTGCGCAAATCGGCGCCGCGTTCCAGCAGGTGGCTGGCAAAAGCATGACGCAGCACATGCGGCGACACTCGGGCCGGATCGATACCGGCGGCAAGCGCCAGCGCTTTCAGTTCCTGGCCGAAGCGCTGGCGGGTCAGGTGCTCGCCATTAGATGAGGGGAAGAGCCAAGCCGGGGCGGCCTGGCGCCTGACTTCGTCTTCGCGGACCGCAGCAAGATGGGCGGCGATGGCTTCGCGTGACGCGTGGTTGAGGGGCACGAGCCGCTCGCGTCCGCCTTTGCCCTTGATGGTCAGGACCTGGTCGTCGGCGGTCAGCACATTACGCGGCAGAGCGATCAATTCCGAAACGCGCAGGCCGGTGGCGTAGAGGGTCTCGAGCAGCGCGTAGAGTCTTAGCGCGCGCCGGCGCGCCGCGCCGTCCGCGGCCGTCTCACCCGCGTGTCTCGCGGTCTCCAGTAACGCCTCGACCTCGGCGAGCGAGAGGATTTTCGGCAGAGGACGCCCGAGCCTCGGACTGTCGATGACCGAACAAGGGTCGTCGGCGCGGATGCCTTCCGCCAGCAGAAACCGGAAGAACTGGCGAGTAGCCGAGAGCTTGCGCGCACGCGAGGCCGGCGCCAGGCCCTTACGCGCCAAACCGGCGAGAAAGGCCCGGAGATGATCCGGCGTGGCGCCATTCGCGTCCTGACCCTTGGCCGCGAGGAAAGCAAGGAATTCGGAGAGGTCGCGCGTATAGGCCTCGATCGTGTGCGCGGCGGCGCCGCGCTCGGCCGAGAGCATGTCGAGAAACAGCGCGAGGTGCGAGTTTCCCTTGCGAGGCGATGATTTCCCGGCCAAGGCTCAAGCCCTTCCGCGCGACGGCCAATGCGCGTAGAGCGCCTCGACGCCGAGACGCCGCGCCTCTCGATCGAGGCCGACCCGCTTCAGCGCGCGGAGCGAATCGCCAAGCGCGATGAGATGCGCGCCCTTGGCGCCTTTCGGGCCCAGCACCGAAGCGACGATCAGCACGGTCCCGCCGACCTCGCCGGCATCGGCCGACTGTTTCAGCGCGGTCAGAGCGCCCGTCGGCGGCAAATCGCCCTCGGTGGGCTGCGGCGTCTTGCTCGCCGCGTCCCACAAAGGAATCGGCACATCGTAGTCGAGCGCATCGAGCACGGTGACCAGGCGGTGCAGCAAAGCCGGCGGCAGGCCGCCTTGCAGGGCAAGCTCCGCCCCCTGCTCGAGTGCGGCTTCGGCACGAGGGCCTAGCGGATCGGTGGCGGCGAGCAGAAGCTGCCAATTTGCCACCCGCTCTCCGCCCGCATCCACCCAAGCCCAGGCGCTGGCTTCGTCGCCGGCCAGCGCCGCGACCCTGATGCCGGTCTCGGCGAAGGAAGCGGCTTGCGGGTCATCCACCAACCCGGCGCTAGCCCGGGCGAGCGCCTCGGCAATCGGCGTCTCGATACCCTGGTCGCGGGCGCTTTCCAGCAGAGCGGCAATCGACTCGGCGCGGATCTTCGCCGAGGGGGCATTCTCGAAGGCGGCGAACAGGCGCGCTCGGAGCGCGGGCGGCGATTGCGCGGTCTTCGGCAGCGCCTGGGCCGCCTCGCGATAGGCGCGCGCAAGGTCCTCGCCGGTGATGATGTTGAGCGATCCGGCGCGCTCCGCCGCGGCGACCCGAAGCTCCGCCGGCGCGGTCCCGTCACGGGACAACTGAAACAGCAGCGCCGGCTCGGCCTTGGCGGCGATGGCGGCACCAGGCCGCTTCTCGGCCAGGCTGAGAAAAAGATAGTCCATGATACCGAGCTGGTCCGGGATAGCGGGCTGCCGTTGTCCGAGCACGGCGGCGGCCAGGGCGATATCGGCGCCACTCTCGCGGGCAAGCTGAAGCGCCAGCTTCGCGCCTGAGGCGTCGCCGTTCGCCGCGGCGCAGAACGCCGGGACGAGCCATGCTTCCTTCCGCGGGCCGCCGGCGCCCCCCTGTTGCAAGGCCTCGCCGAGATGGATGTCGCAGGCCTCGTCGACGCGGCCGAGCGCGAGCAACAAAAGTGCATAGCGGCCGAGCAAGCGCGGATCGCTGGCAGCGGTGCGGCCGAGCAGATCGGCGGCTTCGGCGACGCGCCCGGCCCGCTGCAAGGCCGCGACCCGCAGCATCAGCTCCGCGCCGCCCGCCGAATCGCCGGTGGCCAGGGCGCGCGCGATCAGGGGCGCGAGGACCGACGAGGGCGACGGCAACGGCGCGGCGGCGAGCAGCCGTTCCAGCTCCTCTGGGCTCAGTCCTCGCCAGAGATCGTAGGGTAACGGGCTTGCCGAGGAGGTGACGCCGGCCGGTTCCGGTACGAAGGGTGGCGGGGCGGGAGTCGCCGGCAGAAGCGGCGGCGGCAAGCTTCCGTGGCCTGGGTCGGCAGGGCTTGCGCCGGGAAGCGGCGGCAGGTCACTGCGCTCGACGGCCTGGGCCTTGGCTGGTAGCGGGCTCGCCAGGAGCAGCGGCACCAGGATCAGCAACAGGCGCAGAGGTCGAGGCCGTGGCCTCCACCAGCGTGCCCTTGACGTTGCGCAAGGCCTTGGTGATTTCTTTCGGCTCTGGCTGGAAGTATTCCGCGAGCACATAGAGGCTTCCAGTGATAACACCGGCGATCACCCCCAAAATCATCAGGAAACGAAACAGTGTCGGCATGAGGCGCTCGTGTTCCTAACGGTCTTTTAGTCGCGAACAGGGCGTCATTATGACCCGAAATCGCGCGCGCGCTCACCCTCAATTGCATCATGGACGATTCGACAGGGCCCTGCCAGCATGGGAAATTCACCGCCCTTGAGTCCTTCGCCGCGTGAGGCTACGGGTGGCAATCCTTCACCTTTCGACCATGGGATGAGTCTAGGGCTGGCCCAGAATAGCAAAGACGAGCGACCGGCGCAGATCCGCGCGGCGTTGGGATCGCGGAGCATCGTGCTGATCGGCCTCATGGGAGCGGGTAAAACCGCCGTCGGGCGGCGGCTTGCCAACAAGCTCGACTTGCCGTTCCTCGACGCCGACACGGAGATCGAAATGGCCGCCGGCGCCAGCATCAGCGAAATCTTCGCCGAGCACGGCGAGGCCTATTTCCGCCAGGGCGAGCGCAAGGTTATTTCCCGGCTGCTCGAGGGCGGGCCGCAAGTTCTTGCCACCGGCGGCGGTGCCTATATGAACGCCGATACCAGGACAGCCATCAAGGCGCGCGGCCTGTCGGTTTGGCTCAAGGCCGACGTCAAGGTCCTGCTCAAGCGTGTGGGACGGCGCGGCAACCGGCCCCTGCTTGCCCGCGGCAATCCGGAAGGCGTGATGCAGAAATTGATGGACGAGCGCTATCCGATCTACGCCAGGGCCGATGTCACGGTGGAGAGCCGCGACGTGCCCCACGAGGTCATCGTGAACGCAGTGGTCGAGGCGCTTTCCGCCAAGCTCGGCTGCAATACGAAGGCGGCGAAGGCGCAAGCGCGCAAGAAGGTGAAATGATGCGCGACGCCGCTTCCGCCTCGGCGCCGGACCGAGGCGTCACAATAATCGAAGTCAAGCTTCCGGGGCGGAGCTATCCGATCGTCCTCGGCGAGGCCCTGATCGGCTCCGCCGGGCAGCGGATAGCCGCCGCCCTGCCTGCCGCCCGCTGTGTGGTGGTGACCGATCGGAACGTGGCGGCGCTGCATCTGGCGCCGCTCAAGGCGAGCCTCGAGGAAGCTGGGCTGTTTCTCGGGGACGCAGTGGTGGCGGCCGGCGAATCGAGCAAGAGCTTCGCGGTACTCGCGAGGCTCTGCGAGACCCTGCTCCAGCTCGGAGTCGAACGGGGCGACTGCGTCATCGCGCTCGGCGGCGGCGTGATCGGCGACTTGGCTGGTTTCGCCGCAAGCGTTCTGCGCCGCGGCGTGCGCCTGGTCCAGATCCCGACCTCACTGCTGGCCCAGGTGGATTCTTCCGTCGGCGGCAAGACCGGGATCGACACGCCGCAAGGCAAAAATCTGGTCGGCACGTTCCATCAACCGACCCTGGTCCTAGCGGACCTTGCCGCGCTCGCCACGCTCCCCGAGCGCGAATTCCGCGCGGGCTATGCCGAAGTGGTGAAATACGGGCTGCTCGGCGATGCGGCGTTTTTCGCGTGGCTGGAGCAGCATTGGCCGCAGGTCTTCGCCGGCGCGGGAAGCGAGCGGCTGAGGGCGATCGAGACCAGCATCCGCGCCAAGGCCGCCATCGTCGAGGCCGACGAGCGCGAGGAGAGCGGCATGCGCGCTCTCCTCAATCTCGGCCATACTTTCGGCCACGCGCTCGAGGCTTTCGCCGGCTATTCCGATCGGCTGCTGCACGGCGAGGCGATCGCGATCGGCATGCGGCTCGCCTTCACTTATTCGGTGGAGCAAGGGCTGTGCCCCGCCGAAGACGCGGCACGCGTCGAGCGGCACCTCGCGGCGGTGGGCCTGCCCGCCAAGATCGCCGAGATCCCCGGCAAGACGCCCTCGACCGGACAGCTGTTGCGCCTGATGGCGCAGGACAAGAAAGTCAAAGGCGGCAAGCTTGCCCTGGTGCTGGTGCGCGGCATCGGCCGGGCTTTCATCGAGCACGATGTGGCGCTCGACCGCCTGACGGCCTTCCTCGAACGGGAGTGCGCGGCGCAATGACGATAGGCATCGGCCTCATGCTCGGCGCCATCGTCGGGCTCTTGATCGTCTCCGCCTTGTTCTCCGGCTCGGAAACGGCGCTCACCGCGGCCTCGCGCGCGCGCATGCACGCCCTGGAAGAGGACGGCAACAAGCGCGCACGCATCGTCAACCGGCTACTCGAGATGCGCGAGCGGTTCATCGGCGCAATCCTGCTCGGCAACAATCTCGCCAACATTGCCGCCTCGGCGCTGGCTACCACGCTGTTTCTCAGTCTGTTCGGCGAGGCGGGCGTAGTCTACGCGACCATCGTTATGACGGTGGTCGTCGTACTGTTCGCCGAGGTGCTGCCCAAGACTTATGCGATCGTCAATGCGGACCGCATGGCACTGTTCGTGTCGCCGTTCGTGCGGGTCCTGGTGGCGGTGCTGGCGCCGCTAACCTCCGCGATGCAATGGGTGGTGCGCCATACGTTGCGGCTGTTCGGCGCATCGATCAGCGACGATGCCGAAGTGCTGTCCGCGCATGAGGAACTCCGGGGAGCGATCAACCTCTACCACAAAGCCGGCGGCATGGTGAAGCTGACCCGCGACATGCTGGGCGGGGTGCTCGATCTGCGCGAGCTTACGGTGTCCGACATCATGGTGCACCGGACCAAAATGGACGCGATCGACGTCGAGCTTCCGACCGGGGCGATCATCGATGCCGCGCTGAAGAGCCCGCATACGCGCCTGCCGCTGTGGCGCGGCGAGCGGGAGGAAATCGTCGGCGTGCTCCACGCCAAGACCCTGCTCCGCGCGCTTCGCGACGCGCGCGGCGACACCAGCAAGATCGACATTCTGGCCTTGACCTCTCCGCCCTGGTTCGTGCCAGACACGACCACCCTAAAGGACCAGCTTAACGCCTTCCTCAAGAAGAAGGCGCATTTCGCCATCGTCGTCGACGAGTATGGCGAGGTTATGGGACTGGTCACGCTCGAGGACATCATCGAGGAGATCGTCGGCGAGATCAGCGACGAGACCGACATCGCCGCATCGCTGGCCAAGCCGCAGCCTGACGGCTCGCTGGTCGTGGATGGCGCAGTGCCGATCCGCGACGTGAACCGGCTCATGGACTGGAATCTTCCCGACGAGGAGGCCACCACCATCGCCGGGCTGGTGCTGCATGAGGCGCAAACAATCCCCAACCCGGGACAAGCCTTCACCTTCCATGACTATCGCTTCGAGGTGCTCCGGCGGCATCGGAACCGCATCACGTCTTTGCGGGTGACACCGCTCAAGGCAAAGGCGGAGGTCGGAGCCGAGGACAGCAAAGCCTAGCGCTCTTCGGGCGTCAGCGCGCTGATGGCTAGCGCATGGATTTTTCCAGATAGCTCTTCCGCCAACGCCGCGTTGACCATGCGGTGGCGTTCGAGCCGCGACTTGCCGGTGAAGGCCGCCGACACCATTTTGACGGTGAAGTGACTTTCGCCCGTTCCCGGCGAGCCGGCGTGGCCGGCATGGCGATGCGAGTCGTTGACGACTTCGAGCGCTGCCGGGGCGAAGGCCTTAGTCAATTTTTCTCTGATCCGATCTTCGACGGTCATGGGACTCGAATCCGCGAGGCGACAGGTAATCCGCCAGACTATATCTTCTGCGCTCAAGGAGCCATGCTTGTTGTGCGAAGCGCCGCTTCCCATAATGCGGAAACCATGAAACTGGACTCGAAATTCTTCGACCGCCTGCGCGTCAAACCCGACCAGAACCGCATCCTGCGCGACGCTTGTCCGGTTTGCGAGTGGGAGGGCTGCGTCGAGCCCGGACTCTATCCGGCGCCGAAGGGTCGCGGGCGCGAAGGCCAGTACCATCGCTACTGCCTGGACCATGTGCGCGAATACAACAAATCCTACAACTACTTCTCCGGGCTGCCCGACGAAGACGTGATCAAGCATCAGAAGGACGACACGATCGGGCACCGGCCGACCTGGTTCATCGGCGTTAATCCCTGGACACGGCAACGCGGCGGCCGGAACGGGAAGCGTGGCGGCTTTACCCACCGCTTCACGACCCAGGATGAATTCGGGCTGTTTACTGAACAGGCCACCGTTAAGCCCGGCGCGGGCAAGCCGGAGCGGCCGATCCACCGCGCCGAACGGAAATGCCTGCGGCAGCTCAACCTTGAAGACACGGCCAGCAAGGCCGACATCAAGGCCAGATTCAAGGAACTGGTTAAGCGGCTGCACCCAGACCACAACAAGGGGGACCGCCGGTCGGAGGACAAGTTGCGCGAAGTAATTCAAGCCTATAATTATCTGAGGCAGACAGGGCTTGCGTAATCGTCGCTGGGCAGCCCGTCTCTTCCACGATCGAGGCCTCGCTTCGGCGAGCCTCAGGCAACGCGACAACACAGGCTTTCATCGACCATGACACTCGAAACTGCCAGCAGTGGCGCCGGCCTGCCAGATATGTCGGTTTCCGTCCGCCAAGTTTTCGGCATCGACACCGACCTTGAGGTCCCCGCCTATTCCCGCGCCGACGAGCACGTTCCGGACGTCGATCCCGACTATCTGTTCAACCGGGATGTAACGCTCGCGATCCTCGCCGGCTTCAAGCACAACCGGCGGGTGATGATCCAGGGCTATCACGGCACCGGGAAATCGACCCATATCGAGCAGGTGGCGGCGCGGCTCAATTGGCCGTGCATGCGCATCAACCTGGACAGCCATGTCAGCCGCATCGACCTGGTCGGCAAGGACGCCATCGTCATCCGGGACGGCATGCAGGTCACTGAATTTCGCGAGGGAATTCTCCCCTATGCGCTCCAGACCAACACCGCGCTCTGCTTCGACGAGTACGATGCCGGCCGCCCGGACGTGATGTTCGTGATCCAGCGCGTGCTGGAGGTCTCGGGCAAGCTCACTCTGCTGGATCAGTCCAAAGTCATCAGGCCGCACCCCGCTTTTCGCCTTTTCTCCACCACCAACACCATCGGACTGGGCGACACGAGCGGCCTCTATCACGGCACCCAGCAGATCAATCAGGGACAGATGGACCGCTGGTCGATCGTGGCGACGCTGAACTATCTGCCGCACGACGACGAGGTGGCTATCGTCCTGGCCAAGGCCAAGAGCTGGAACACCGAGGCCGGCCGCAAGACGGTCTCCAACATGGTCCGCGTCGCCGACCTGACTCGTAATGCTTTCATGAATGGCGACCTGTCCACGGTGATGAGCCCGCGTACGGTGCTCACCTGGGCCGAGAATGCCGAGATCTTCGGCGATGTTGGCACGGCCTTCGCGCTGTCCTTCCTCAACAAATGCGACGAGTTGGAGCGCGGGCTGATCGCTGAGTTCTATCAGCGCTGCTTCGGCGAGGATCTGCCGCAGTCGACCGCCAATGTCGCTTTGAGCTAGCCATGCCGCTCACTAGGCGAAAGGAAGCGCCACTCGATCCGTTCAAGCGGGCCGTGACGCTCACCACGCGGTCGATCGCCGCCGACAGTGCGGTCGAGGTGCTGTTCAGCAGCGAGCCGCCGGGATTGACCGGCAAGATCGCGCGGCTGCCCGAGCCGTCCCGCGTGCCGACCAAGAACGAGATCGCCGTGATCCGCGGCCACGCCGATGCCGCCGCCCTTTCCGTCGCCTGCCACGATCCGGCGCTGCATGAGACCCTGGCGCCGTCCGGCGGGGAAGCGCGCGCTGTGTTCGAGGCAATCGAAGAGGCGCGGGTCGAGGCGATCGGCGCCAGCCGCATGCGCGGCGTCGCCGCAAATCTCGCCGCCCGCATGGAGCAGCGCTACGAGAAGAGCCGATTCGCCGAGGCCACCGACCGCTCGGAAGCACCGCTGGCCGATGCGCTGTCGTTGCTTGTCCGGGAGAAGCTGACCGGCCAGGCGCCGCCGGCCAAGGCCGGCGCCGTAGTCGAGCTATGGCGCCAGTGGATCGAGGGACGCGGACGGAAACTGATCGAGCGCATGCCGGAAATGCTGTTCGATCAGGACGCTTTCGGCCGGCTGACCCGCGAATTGCTGGCCGCGCTCAACCTCGCCGATCAACTCGACAGCCGGGAGGACGAGGAGAAGTCTCCGGAGGAGAGCGAGGCGGAGTCGGACGGTTCCGACGGCGAGGACGAGAACGAAGGCGACCAGCGGGCGCAACTCGCCGCGGATTCGAGCGCCGAACAAGACGTGATGAGCGAGGAGTCGGTCGAGGACCGGGACGACGGCGCCACCGATCGGCTCGACCGCGAGACGGATGCCTCCGAGCTGCCGCGGCGCTCCGACCCGTGGCGTCCCAATCTCTCGGTGCTCGACGACCCGGAGGCCTTTGGCTACAGCGTGTTCACCCGCGCCTATGACGAGATCGTCAATGCCGAGGAGCTTTGCGACGCGGACGAACTCGACCGCCTGCGCGCGTTTCTCGACAAGCAGCTGGTGTCGCTGCACGGCGCGGTGGCGCGGCTTGCCAACCGGCTGCAGCGCCGCCTGCTCGCCCAGCAGAATCGCGGCTGGGACTTCGACCTCGAGGAGGGCGTTCTCGATGCTGCCCGCCTAGCCCGGGTTATCGTCGATCCGATGCATGCCCTCACCTTTAAGCAGGAGCGCGAGACGAAGTTCCGCGACACGGTGGTGACGCTGCTGCTCGACAATTCCGGTTCGATGCGCGGGCGACCGATCATGGTGGCTGCCTGCTGCGCCGACATTCTCGCCCGCACGCTCGAGCGCTGCGGGGTGAAGGTCGAGATACTCGGTTTTACCACCCGTGCTTGGAAGGGCGGCCATGCGCGCGAGGCTTGGCTCAATGCGCTGAAGCCGCCGCTGCCCGGCCGGCTCAACGATCTGCGCCATATCGTGTACAAGGCCGCCGACGCGCCGTGGCGGCGGTCCCGCCGCAATCTCGGGCTGATGATGCGCGAGGGCCTGCTCAAGGAGAATATCGACGGCGAGGCGCTCGCCTGGGCGCATAGTCGGCTGCTGGCGCGGCCCGAACAGCGCCGCATCCTGATGATGATTTCGGACGGGGCGCCGGTCGACGATTCGACGCTGTCCGTCAACTCCGGGTCATATTTGGAGCGCCATCTCCGGCACGTGATCAACGAAATCGAGACCCGTTCCCCCGTGGAACTGCTCGCCATCGGCATTGGGCATGACGTTACCCGATATTACCGGCGCGCCGTCACCGTGACCGACGCCGAAGAGCTTGCCGGCGTCATGACCGAGAAGCTCGCCGAATTGTTCGACGAGGGCTTCGCCTGGCGACAGCAGCCGCGCAGGATGCCGCCAGCAGCCCGGGCCACGCGCCGGAAACTTCATTAGCGTGGGCGGCTTGCGCGGTATCGGCCGGCGCCGGATGGCAATCGCCGCGCTCGTGGGCTTGGCCAGTCTCATCGTCGCGCCGGCCTATGCCGACAAGCCGTTGCTTGAAGGCCCGATCCGGACCGCCATCACCGCCCTGCCGATCGACTTCGACCGCGCCAATCCCAAACGCAAGGAATTCGGCAAGCTGATTTTCCGGAGCGGACTGAGCCTCTATACCAAGTCGCGCCATTTCGGCGGTTATTCCGGGCTCGCCATCGATACTTCCGGGCGGACCTTGCTTGCCATCTCCGATGCTGGCACCTGGATGCGGGCGAGCCTCGATTATGACGGGCGCAGGCTGAAGGGCTTGAGCGATGTGGTGCTCGGCCCGCTGCTCGGCGCCAACGGCGAGCCGCTCGCCGACAACCGCGACCGCGATGCCGAAGCCCTGGCGGTGATTGGCGGCGACGTACTGAAAGGCACCGCCTATATCTCCTTCGAGCGGCGGCACCGGATCTTGCGTTATCCCTATACTGCCGAGCGTTTTGGACCGCCGACTGGCACGATTCCGCTACCGCCGGGAACGAAAGGCATGACCGCCAATCGGGGCATTGAAGCGCTGACGGTGATCGGCGCCGGCAAGCTTAAGGGTACCATCGTCGCCTTTGCCGAAGGGCTCGCCGACAAAGACGGAAACCTGCAAGGCTGGCTGATCGGCGGCCCTACGCCGGGTGGAATTACGATAAGGCGGCTCGGCGGTTTCGACATTACCGACGCAGCGCCCCTTCCGGATGGCGGCATCGTGCTGCTCGAGCGGCGATTCCGGTTCAGCGAGGGGGTCAAGATGCGGATCCGCCGGATCGCTGCGGGCGAGATCCGGCGCGGAGCCCTGATTCAGGGCGAGGTGCTGCTCGAGGCCAATGACAGCTTCAACATCGACAACATGGAAGCGATCGCGGTCCACCGCACCGGGTCCGGGGAAATCGTGCTGACCTTGATGTCGGACGACAATTTCAGTCCGCTACAGCGGACGCTGATCATGCAATTCACAATGCAAGCGACGCAGCCGGTTACGGCCGGTCCGGGCGGCTAGGAAGCTTCGGCCTGGACTTCCTGCTTTTTAGCGATATCGCGCTTCAGGCGGCGCGCCTTCAAGGAAAGCTCATCGTCGCCGGCCTTGAGCAGAAAGGCGTCGAGGCCGCCGCGATGCTCCACGGACCGCAAGGCATGCGCGCTGATGGTCATCCGAACATGCTTCTTCAGTGCCTCGCTTTCCAAGGTCACATTGCACAAATTCGGCAGAAACCGGCGCCTAGTGCGGCGCTTGGCATGGCTCACATTGTTGCCGGTGAGCACGGCTTTGCCGGTGAGCTCGCAACGACGGGCCATGGTCCTCGATCCTTCCTCTGGAATTCGTGATGGCCGGCAGACCTTTAGGGGAGTCCATAAAGGGACTGCAAGCGGCGGCGTTCATATACGGGGACCGGCGGTGGGGGTCAAGGCACTGCCACAAAGCTTGGCCAATCTCAGGCCAGCCCAGAATTGACGAATTCCGCAAATAACTCGACATTTGCAAGGCGGTCGGGCAAGCAGTCGTTCTTGCGAGGGGTTAAGCCATGCAGCGCGCACGCCAATACTTGAGCCTCGCGGCGATTGCCGGGCTCACCTGCTGGCTCCCCGGCACCCTGCCTGGCGGCGGCAGCGCCTATGCCGAGAGCCGCGCCTCCCTCAGCCGCATCACCACAGTCTACCGGGTTGACATCGGCAATTTCAATCTCGGAAATTTCAAGTTCACCACGACGCTGCGCGGCGACACCTACGAAATGCGCGGCGAGGGCCGTTTCAGCATTCTCGAGGGGCTGGTCTACGACTGGCGAGGAGCCACCGCGGGATCGGGCCGGGTGACCGATACCGGGCCTGAGCCGGCCAGTTATGCCTTTAGCTTTTCGGAGGGCAGCAAGAAATCCGAGCGTCTCCGCATGACGTTCGACGGCAGGGCCGTCAGCGATGTCTCGATCGTGCCCAGGTCCCGGCCGCTGCCGCGCACCATTCCGGTCACCAAGGAGCAGCTCGAAGGCGTGCTCGATCCGATGAGCGGCGCCTTCTTGACCGCCACATCGAACAACCCGAATGGCGACCTGAACGTCTGCAATCAAACCCTGGCGGTGTTCGACGGCCGGCAGCGCTACGATCTCGTGGTCAGCCCCAAGCGCACGACAAGGGTGAAACGCACCACGCAGGGCGGCTATGGCGGTCCGGCCGTAGTTTGCGGGGTCAAGTTCATCCCCATCGCCGGTCACCAGCCCGACAATCCGGGCATCAGGCTCATGGCGCAGTCCAATGAGATCGAGGCGTGGATGATCCCGGTGCGGGGCACCAATATGTATGTGCCCTATCGGATTGTGCTGCCGACGCCGGTGGGCTATGGCGTGGCGCTGGTCACGTCGATCCAAGTGGCCGGCGCGCGGCGCGCCAGCGCCGAGCCTTGAGGCGTTCCGGCGATCTCGTCGAGGCAAGCATTAACATCACGCACCCGAATCCCAACATCTAGTAGGGAACAGATGCCGAAGATTAACACTCCCCTGATTCGTGCGTGCTCCGTTCCCTTTGCCTTCCCAAGGGATTAAACAGATCGTCAGTGCCGATTCCAACATGTGGTGCGCGGAGCGCGTGCGCTCCATTTTCACCAAGGGTGGAGTCCTGGCGCGAACTTCGCCCTCATCCAGCTTGGAACGAAATCCGAATGGGCAGAGTCAGCGATTCGGACGAGATTCGTTCCCCCCTCGTTCCGCGCTTGGGCCAATGAAACTGCCGAGATCGTCAAGATGAACCGTTCGTCATCCCCGATATCCACAAACCCGCAGCGCGGGCGCGGCGTCACCGCCGTCCTCGGACCGACCAATACCGGCAAAACCCATCTCGCCATCGAGCGCATGCTGGCACACGATGTGGGTGTCATCGGGTTGCCGCTCAGGCTCCTGGCCCGCGAAGTCTACGACAAGGTCGTCGCGCGCGCCGGTGCGGGCCAGGTCACGCTCATCACCGGCGAAGAGAAGATCAAGCCCCCCTCCCCGCGGTTCTATGTGTGCACGGTCGAAGCGATGCCGCTGGACCTCGAGGCCGATTTTGTCGCCATCGACGAGATCCAGCTCGCCGCCGACGGCGAGCGCGGCCATGTCTTCACCGAAAGGCTGTTCCATGCGCGAGGCTTGAGCGAGACGCTGCTGCTCGGCGCGGCCACCATGCGCGACGCGATCCGCGAGGTGCTGCCCGGCGCCAATCTGGTGTCGCGGCCGCGTTTGTCGAAATTGAGCTATGCGGGCGACAAGAAGATCACGCGGCTTCCCCGCCGTTCGGCAATCGTCGGCTTTTCGGCAAACGACGTTTATGCGATCGCCGAACTGGTGCGGCGTCAGCGTGGCGGAGCCGCGGTGGTGCTCGGCGCGCTGTCGCCCCGGACCCGCAACGCTCAGGTCGCGCTCTATCAGAACGGCGACGTCGATTTCCTGGTGGCCACCGATGCCATCGGCATGGGACTGAACCTCGATCTCGACCATGTCGCCTTTGCCGGCATCCGCAAGTTCGACGGTCAGTCCCACCGCAATCTAAACCCCTCCGAGCTTGGCCAGATCGCCGGACGCGCCGGGCGGCACATGAATGACGGTACGTTCGGGGTCACGGGCCAGATCGCGCCCTTCGATTCGGATTTGGTCGACCGGCTCGAGAACCACTCCTTCGACCAAGTCGGAATTCTGCAATGGCGCAACCGCAAGCTCGATTTCAGCTCGATCGAACGGCTTAAAGAGAGTTTGCGTGAGGCTCCGGAGCATCGGCGGCTGGCGCGCGCCCGCATGGTCGACGATGTGATCGCGCTGGAGAATGTGGGCCAGGACCCGGTGGTGAAGGACATGGTGCAAGGACCGGCGGCGGTAGCGGTGCTCTGGGACATGTGCCAAATCCCCGACTATCGCAAGATCTCGGCCGCGAGCCATGCCGAGCTGGTGGCCACGCTCTACCGCTTCGTCATGAGCGATGAGGGCAAGATTCCCGCCGACTGGTTCGCCCAGCAGGTGGCGCTTGCCGACCGGACCGACGGCGACCTGGACACGCTCTCCAGCCGCTTGGCGCAGATTCGCACCTGGACTTTCGTGTCGCATCGCGCGCAGTGGCTCGACGATCCGGAGCATTGGCAGGGACGCACCCGCGCCATCGAGGACAGCCTGTCGGACGCGCTGCACGAGCGGCTGACGCAGCGCTTCGTCGACCGGCGGACCAGCGTGCTGATGCGGCGCTTGCGCGACAAAGAGGAGATGGCCGCCGAGATCGGCCAGGACGGACAAATTCGGGTCGAAGATCACTATGTCGGGCGCCTCGATGGCTTCCGCTTCACGCCCGATGCATCGAGCGAGGACGTCCATGGCCGGGCGGCGCGCCATGCGGCAGCCAAGGTCCTGGCCGGGGAGCTTGCGGCGCGTGCCGGGGCGGTGGCCGCGGCGCCGGACGAGGCCATCGCGCTCACGCCGAACGGCCGCTTCGTATGGGCCGGATCGGAGATTGCACGGCTGGAGAAGGGCGATGCAGCGCTCAAGCCGCGCATCCAATTGCTCGCCGACGAGCATCTCGCCACCCAAGACCGCGAACGCGTCCTGAAGCGGCTCGAGTCACAGCTCCAGATGGAGCTTTACGGCAAGCTACGGCCGCTGATCGAGTTGCGGGAGGCTGCGGATCTTTCGGGCCTGGCGCGGGGGCTCGCTTATCAATTGACGGAGAGTTTTGGCGTGCTGCGCCGCGAGACGGCCTCCGCGGAAATAAAGGCGCTCGACCAGTCGGCGCGGGGACAATTGCGCACATACGGCGTGCGGTTCGGTGCCTTCAATGTGTACATCCTTGCCCTGCTCAAGCCGGCGGCCGCCGATCTGGTGCTGCTCTTGTGGTCGCTCCACGCGGGCCGGGAACATGGGCTCGACGTTGACGCGCTGCCGGCGCGGCCGCAGCAGGGCTTGACCTCGGTCGAGGCGGGAAAGGACGTTCCCGAGCCCTTTTGGCGTGCGGCGGGCTTTCATGTTGCGGGAGGCCGGGCGGTGCGTATCGACATGCTGGAGCGCCTATCCGACCTCATCCGCGCGCGGGTGGCGTTCCGAGCGGCAGGCGAAGCCGCGCCGCCGGCGGGGGCGACCGGCGACGGCGGATTTCGCGTCGTGCCGGAACTGATGTCGGTGGTGGGCTGCTCCGGGGAGGAGTTCGCCTCGATCCTGAAGGCGCTTGGCTTCCGCCGCGAGCGGCTCGCGCTGGTCCCGGCGCCAGTCAGCGGCCAGGAAGCTGACGCCGATGCCATGGCGATTCCCCAGGAAGTAGCCGAGGCTTTCGACGAAATCTGGCGCCCGGCGAAGCGCAAGGAAGCCCACCGCGGCAAACCTCCTCGGCGCAAGCCGCAGCGGGACGACCGGATCAAAGCCTCGAGGCGTGAGACGCAAATACCGCAGGCGCGTCAGGCGAAGCCGGAGCGGAAGCGCTCGGTGGACCATTCGCCTTTCGCCGCGTTGGAGGCGCTGCGCGACCGGCTCGCCGCGCGCCAGGCGGAGAAAAGCTGAGGCTCGCGCATGGCCTTGCAGCGGCTCGACAAGTGGCTCTGGTGCG
The DNA here is from genome assembly GCA_046481725.1 of Methyloceanibacter sp. GTDB lineage: Bacteria > Pseudomonadota > Alphaproteobacteria > Rhizobiales > Methyloligellaceae > Methyloceanibacter. The sequence goes on from JAWOJH010000080.1 coordinate 15,788, forward strand.
CGAGACTTGCCAAAACGCGCTCCGGCGCCCAGCGCGCGATCGAATCCGGCAAGGTGCGGGTCAATGGCACGCGTACGGTCAAGCCCAGCCGTTTCCTGCAAGCGGGCGACGTGGTGACCGCGACTCTGCTCGGCAAGCTTTACGTGGTCCGGGTCTTGGCGGCAGCGGAGCGCCGCGGTCCAGCGAGCGCTGCCGCCACGCTTTATGACGATCTCACGCCGCCGCCCGCACCTCTCCAGCCGGACGCTCTGCGCGGCGGTCCGCGGCCGACCAAGCGGGACCGGCGCCGTCTCGATGCGCTGCGAGACACCAATGTGTAGTTCGGAGGAGCCGAAACGCTCTAGGCGGCGCTGGAGGTGAGACGGCGCAGAGGGCCCGAGGCTGGTTCGATGCGGCCCGTGCGCAGCAATTCCGTCACGTTGAGCGCGGGGACTGGACGGCTGAAATAGTACCCTTGCGCCTGCTCGCAGCCGGCCTCCATCAGGAAGCGCACCTGAGCTTCGGTTTCTACACCTTCGGCGATGACTTCCAGGCCAAGCTCATTGGCGAGCCGGATGGCGGCCCGAACCACAGCGGCGTTGCGGTAGTCGACCGTGACCCGAAACACAAATTCGGGCGCCAGCTTGAGCCGATTGACAGGATAGGTGGTGAGATATTTCAGCGAGGAGTAACCCGTGCCGAAATCGTCGATGGCGATCTTCGTGCCAAGCTGGCGTAGCTTGTCGAGCGTATTGCTGTGCCGCTGCGTCGCCTCCATCAGCACCGATTCGGTGAACTCAAGCTCGAGGTCGCCCGGATTGAGGTCCCAGCGGGACAGGCACGCCTCGACTTCCCGCTCCAACTCGGCAGCGCCCTTAAACTGTACGCCCGACACATTGACCGACAGCACTTGCGGCGCAATGCCCTCGCTTTGCCACGACTTCAGCTGACGGCAGGCCTCCTCGAACACAAAATGTCCAAGCGGCAGGATGGCGCCGGTCTTCTCGGCGATGCCGATAAAGGTGCCCGGGGTGAGCAGCCCGCGCGTCTTGTGGTTCCATCTGATCAGCGCCTCGACGCCGACGATCCGGCCCGTCGAGAGTTCGACCTGCGGCTGGTAGTAGAGTTCCAGTTCGCCTAGCTCCAGCGCCGCTCTGAGCTCTTCGGCAATGCGCACCCGTTCATGCACCTCGCGGTCGAGGTCCTGGCTGTGGAAGCGATAGCAGTTGCGGCCGTCGTCCTTCGCGCCGTAGAGCGCGAGATCCGCCTGCATCATCATCGCCTCGGGGCCGGCGACCTCGGATGAGTAGAGGGCGATGCCGATGCTAGAGGTGATGCAGAGTTTATGGCCTTTAATATTGAAGGGTGCGGCGAGCAGCTTGCCGATTCTGGCTGCCAGGTCGCCCACAGTCGCCCGATCGGTCACATTCGGCACGAAGAGGCCGAATTCGTCACCGCCGAAGCGCGCAACCAGGTCCTCGGACCGCACCGCGCTTCTCAAACGGCTGACGACCTCCTTGAGGAGCAGGTCGCCCATCGCGTGGCCGAGTGTGTCGTTCACATCCTTGAAATTGTCGATGTCGAGATAAAGCACGGCGAAGGGCGGCGCGCCGCGCCAGCTTGCCGTGAAAGCCATGGCGAGCCGCTTTACGAAAGCGCGGCGATTGGCCAGGTTGGTCAGAAGATCGGTCTGCGCAAGTTCGAGGATACGCCGATTGGCGTATTCAAGACGCAGCGCGTGACGGATCGAGGCCCACATATAGGCCAACAGAGCCGCGAAAGCCAAAAGCACCGCGGCAAGAACCAGCCAAGCTCGATAGTAGCCAATCAGTCCGTCCTGGACGGGCGTGACGACGAGTTGCCAGCGCGCATCTCCCGCTCTGAGGATCGAGGACCAGTGCGTCAGACCCTCTAGGGCTTTTTTCGGCTGCTGGTCGAGCGGCTGACTACGGCTGGCGGCGCCGCGCTGATAGACGGGCAACGCATCGGCGGCTGCGCCTCTTGGATAGACATAGAGGTCGACGTCCTGCGGTAGCTTTGCGTTTTTCAAAATGGAATCGAACACCGCCGCGGTTTGAAACGCTCCGGCAATCACTCCGAGCGTGTCGCGGTGCCGGTCTTCGAGCGTGTCTCCGGGGTTTCCCTTCCGGTAGACAGGTATGACTGCTAAAAAGCCTTCGCGCAAACCGTCGATCGGATTGCGTAGCATCACGTCCTGCGCCGTGGCGATTTTGTTGTCTTCTCGGGCCCGGCGAATCGCCTCGCCGCGGATGGCTTCCGAATTCAAATCGGTGCCGAATGTCGCCGAGCGTTTGGAAGCAACTGTCGAGAAAAGGATTGGGAAATATTCGTTGCGAGGCGGCGAGATCTCCATCGGATTCGTTGGTGCCCAGGTTTTGATGTGAAAATCGGCGAGGCCGGATGCTCTCGCTTCGCGTTCGAACTCGGCGCGCTCGTCGCGAGTCACCCGCGGAGCCCAAACCAGCCGCATGGTGTCGTCATAGCCCCGGGTGATTTGGTCCGTGAAGACGGCGAACTCGTCGCGGTCGACTTCGTGCGAAGCGTCATAAAATGCGCGTACCGCGAGGAGCTTGCCGAGATAGTCGTCGAAGCCCGTCTGCAAAACTGTGGCGTAATCGCCGGCGAGTGCCGTGAACTTCGCCTTGACGAGACGGTCCTCCCAGACCGACACGGCGAACCAAGCGGCGACCGCGACGGCGAGCCCCAGACAGGCCGCCACGACGATCGGCCAGACATGCCTCGCTGGCTGCCATGCGCTCCTGGTGAACTCGGTCAGGTCCGTCATGCGGCGGATCCTAAAAGGCTCGTCGGCCGGGATGTTTTACGAATGCCTATTATTCACGGCTGGGCGGGGAAATTTCCTCCAATCGCGCGGAATGCCATAAATTGATTTACACAGGATTAGGAGCCGCAAAAATGGCCTTGAGGGCCCCAAAGCCCGCGACTCGTCTCGGATCGGCGGTGCCCCAACGGGTCGCCTTGTGCTGCTGGCGCTATTGTTATAGGCAGAGCGCTTCCTCGGGCGACTTTGACGGCCCCAAGGGGCTAGAATGCGGGCCGGACAGGCCGCGAAAGCGTGTGTGGGAGCGATGACCTACGTCGTCACGGAAGTTTGCATCAAGTGCAAGTATACCGATTGCGTCGAGGTCTGCCCGGTGGACTGCTTCTACGAGGGCGCGAACATGCTGGTGATACATCCCGATGAATGCATCGATTGCGGGGTGTGTGAGCCGGAATGCCCGGTGGACGCGATCAAGCCCGACACGGAGCCTGGCCTGGAGCGCTGGCTCGAGATGAACCGCCAATATTCGGAGACCTGGCCGAACATCACAACCAAGAAGCCGGCGCCACCGGACGCCGACGCCTTTGTGGCCGAGCCGGACAAATTCGCCAAATATTTCTCGACCGAGCCGGGCGAAGGCGACTAGGCCGATCAATGGTTTAAGTGTTAACCCTATGGTCAAAATGTCGCATGTTGCGGCGCAAAAACGGCCATGCTGCGGCACGGGACGGCTTCCCGATTCACTAAAATTGTGTTATTGTGACATTGAGATGGCGCGAACTGTCGGCGCAACAAGCACCAAGAGAGGCGTCCCTGGTTGGACGCACTTTTTTTTCTGATTTGAGGGAGGTGGCGCGATCAGACCCTGATCGGCGGCTCATCTTGTGCCCACCGCCTCCGCGCAATCGGTGCCGGCTATTTAGAACTGGCGCAAGGCATAGCCAGCATCTGCCGCCCGGCATTGGCTCAACAAAGCATTTGAGAGTGAGACCCAAGAGTATGCCCGAAAAAAAGAAACCCCAGCAAAGACACGGCTTCCGCACCAGCGAGTATGTCGTCTATCCGGCGCACGGCGTCGGCCGGATCGTCAGCATCGAAGAGCAAGAAATCGCCGGGGCCAAGCTCGAACTGTTCGTCATCAACTTCGAGAAGGACAAGATGACGCTCAGGGTGCCGACCTCGAAGCTTGCGAGCGTCGGCATGCGCAAGCTGTCCGAGGACAAGATCGTCAAAAAGGCGCTCGGCACGCTCAAGGGCAAGGCGCGCGTCAAGCGCACGATGTGGTCCCGCCGGGCTCAGGAATACGAGGCCAAGATCAACTCCGGCGACCTGGTTTCGATCGCCGAGGTGGTGCGCGACCTTTACCGGTCGGAAGCCCAGCCCGAGCAGTCCTATTCCGAGCGGCAACTCTACGAGGCCGCGCTCGATCGCATGGCGAGAGAGATCGCCGCCGTCGAGAAGTTGGACGAAGCCAGCGCCATCGCCAAGATCGACGACGTGCTGGCCAAGACCGCCAAGCACGCCAAGGTTGCTGCGGAAGCCGAGGCCCGGACCCGCGCCGCCTAGAGGCAGCCGATCTGGCCCATCAGGACTTTTAGCTCCAGCGCCTCGGTGCGGGCGTCGATTTCCATGCAGAGTTCGAGTGACTCGCGCAGGCGCTTGCACGCCTCCTCCGGCTTCCCCCGCATATGCGAGAGCACGGCGAGGTTCCGCATTTGCATGGCGATCGCGCGGCCCTCGCCAGCCTCGCGCGCGGCATCGAGCGCAACCCGGAACT
>JAWOJH010000082.1:0-2519 GCA_046481725.1 Methyloceanibacter sp.
CTTAGCGAATGGCGCCCGTTACTCGGCGGCAGGCGCGGGCGCAGAGTGGGTTTCGCGAAAGCGCTTCAACGAAGCGGCAGCGTCGGCATAGGCCTCTTGCAGATCGACGCTCCAATAGCGCAGCTCTTCGAGCGGGATGGTGCGCCCAGTGACCGCGCAGCGCACGAAATCGCCGGGGGTCAGAACCTGCACCTCGCCGTCCAGATATTTCAGCTTGGCCTCGCCCTTGAAGCCAATGTTGCGTTCGAATCGATTCATCAAGACTGAGCGGCCCGCATCTTGTCGCTGTTGTCCGTCACCATAACCACAAGCCGCCGCCGGACGCCAGCGCACACTTCGCATGCGCACTAAACTTGCCGGGACGATCGCTTAGAGCAACGTTCCCTGCTTCGCCTCGCGGCCGCCGCGTGGATTTTTCGGCTGAGACTGAGACTGGGATTTTCCCGTATCGGCATCGGCATGTGCGGAGACATGGCCATCGGCGAACTCGATGTCCAGGGCCGCGCCGGGTTTCACCTCTGCGGCACGACGCAGCATCGCACCTTCCACATCGCGCACCAGTGCGAAGCCGCGCGCCAGCACATTGTGATAGCCCAGCGTGACGAGCAGCTTGGCCTGGGCATCGAGTTGCGCCCGCGACCGATCGAACAGCGCCGCGACTAAGCGCGTGCGCGTGCGGTCCAGTGCGATCAGTCGCTCCCGTGCGGCGAGCACGGCGCGCGCCAGGCTTTGCGGCCTGAGCCGGGACTCGCAGCGCTCGAAGGCGCTGCGATGCGCCCGCGCATTGGCGATGAGCGCGCGCTTCAGCCTGGCACTCGCATGATCGAAGCGCTGCCGCGGCAAGTCGAGAATATTGGTCTTGCGCGGCAAAGCCCGGGCGAGACCGGCGAACCGCACCCGTTCGGCCTCGATCCGGCGCCTGAGCGAGGTCGCCACGCGAATGCGGTGCTGCGACACCGCAATCGTCAACTCGGCGCGCACCGGCACGGCGCGCTCGGCCGCCGCTGTCGGCGTCGGCGCCCGATAGTCGGCGACGAGGTCGATGATGGTCCAGTCGGTTTCGTGGCCCACCGCGGAGATCAGCGGGATCGTGCTGGCGGCGACGGCGCGCGCCAAGGCCTCGTCGTTGAAGCCCCAGAGGTCTTCCAAACTGCCGCCACCCCGGGCCACGATCAGCAGATCCGGGCGCGGCACCACCCGGCCGTCGAGGCTGTTGAAGCCGCCCACCGCGGCGGTGACTTCGGCCGCGCAGGTCTCGCCCTGCACCCGCACCGGCCACACCAGGACATGCGAGGGGAAGCGATCCTCGAGCCGGTGCAGAATGTCGCGGATCACCGCCCCGGTGGGCGACGTCACCACGCCGATAATGCGCGGCAGGAAGGGCAGCTTCCGCTTGCGCGCTTCGTCGAACAACCCCTCCGCCGCGAGCCGCCGCTTACGCTCTTCCAGCTGGGCGAGCAGCGCGCCCATGCCGGCGGGCTCGATCTCGTCAATGACGATCTGGTAAGTGGACTTGCCTGGATAGGTGGTGACCCTGCCGCGGGCGATGACTTCCAACCCTTCATCGGGCTTGAATTTCAATCGCTGAAAGGTGCTCCGCCAGATGACCGCGTCGATGCAGGCTTTCTCGTCCTTCAGCGTAAAATAGCAATGGCCGGAGGAGTGCTGGCCCCTGAAGCCGGAGATCTCGCCCCGCAGCTTGACCAGGCCATAGGCGTCCTCGACGGTCCGCTTCAACGCGAAAGCGAGCTCCGAGACGGTATATTCGACGAGATTGGTCGGTGATGAAGGGGTTTGATCAGCCATTGGCGTTCATCCGTCTCATGCAATACAAGCTCGCCATGCGGGCGACAAGCGGAGCCTAAAGTCCGATGAACGTGCTTCTGACCGGCGGCGGCGGACGCGAGCATGCGCTCGCCTGGAAGCTCAGGCAAAGCCCCCTGCTCGACAAGCTCTATTGCGCCCCGGGCAATGCCGGAATCGAGGCCGTCGCCGATTGCGTCAAGCTCGACACCGGCGACCACGGCGCGGTGGTCCGTTTCTGCAAGGAGCGCGATGTCGGTCTCGTGGTGATCGGGCCGGAGGCGCCGCTGGTGGCGGGGCTGGCCGACGAGCTGCAGGCCGAAGGCATCAGAGTGTTCGGGCCGTCGCGCGAGGCGGCGCAGCTCGAAGGCTCCAAAGGCTTCACCAAGGACCTTTGCGCGGAGTACGGCATCCCGACTGCCGCCTATCGCCGCTTCACGGAAGCCAGCGCCGCCAAGGACTATGTGGCAGCGCATGATCTGCCCATCGTGATCAAGGCCGACGGTCTCGCCGCCGGCAAAGGCGTGACCATCGCGGAGACGCGCGGCGAAGCCGAGGCGGCGATCGAGGCCTGCTTCTCCGCCGCGTTCGGCGATGGCGCGGAGATCGTGATCGAGGAATTTCTCGACGGCGAGGAGGCGAGCTTCTTCGCCCTGGTCGATGGTGCCACCGCCTTGCCGCTCGCTGCGGCGCAGGACCACAAGCGCGCCTTCGAC
>JAWOJH010000210.1:0-3808 GCA_046481725.1 Methyloceanibacter sp.
CGCACCAGCTCGGCGGCATCGGGGTTGCGCTTCTGCGGCATGATCGAGGAGCCGGTGGCGAACTTGTCGGAGAGCCGTACGAAGCCCCATTGCGGCGAGGTCCAGTTGACGATCTCCTCGGCCAGCCGCGACAGATGCATGGCGGCGATCGAGGCCGCGGCGAGTGTTTCCAGCGCGAAGTCCCGGTCGGAGACCGCATCGAGCGAGTTGGCGGAGGGGCGGGCAAAGCCGAGCGCGCGCGCGGTTGCCTCCCGGTCGATGGGGAAAGACGTGCCGGCGAGTGCCGCCGCACCCAAGGGACATTCCGCGAGCCGCTTCGCCGCGTCGGCGAAGCGCCCCCGGTCCCTCCCAAGCATCTCCACATAGGCGAGAAGATGATGGCCGAAGGTGACGGGCTGCGCGGTCTGGAGATGGGTGAAGCCCGGCATCACTGCGGTCGCATGAGTAAGCGCCTGGTTGGCAAGCGCAAGCTGGAGCGCGCGCAAGCCCTGGTCGATCGCCGCAAGCTCGTCCCTGACATAGAGGCGGAAGTCGGTCGCCACCTGGTCGTTGCGCGACCGCGCCGTGTGCAGCTTGCCCGCCACTGGCCCGATCAGCTCCGCGAGCCGGCTCTCCACATTCAGGTGGATATCCTCGAGCTTGCGCGAAAACTCGAACTTGCCGCTTTCGATCTCGGCCGAAATGGTGTCGAGCCCCCGCGCGATCGCCTCTGCCTCCTTCGGATCGAGGATGCCCGTGGCGCCGAGCATGGCGACATGCGCTTTCGAGGCTGAAATGTCGTGACGCCACAGCCGCTTGTCGAAGTCGATGGAGGCGTTTATCTCCTCCATGATCTCGGCGGGACTTGCGGTGAAGCGGCCGCCCCACATTGTGTTGGTCATAGCTGTAGCCTGGACGAATGAGCGGGAAGATTTTGAGCAAACGCAAACAACGCGACCGCGCTGCGCCGCCGGCCATCTATCTCGTCGCTGCAATCTTTGCGGCGATTGCCGGATTCGGCACGGTATATGTGAGTTTTGCCCCTTCTGACAATGGCCGCCCGGGCAATCAGGAGACTGCGGCCGGAAGCGGTGAATCGGAGCTTACCACGGATGCGGCGGCGAGCCCGCTGGCCGGGCTCAACAAGGGCGCCATGGCGGCCCTTCTCGTCAGGCCGAAGCCCCTCGAACTGCCCGATTTCAGCTTTGCCGACGCCGAAGGCGGCAGCAAAACGCTGGCCGATTTCCGGGGCAAGGTCGTGCTGCTGAATATCTGGGCCACCTGGTGCGTGCCCTGCCGCGAGGAGATGCCCGCGTTCGACGAACTGCAGACCAAGCTCGGCGGCGAGGATTTCGAGGTCGTTGCGGTCAATATCGACAAAGGGGGCGGGGAGAAGGCCGATTCCTTTCTCAAAGAGACCGGCGCCACCAATCTTGCGCTCTACACCGACCCCTCCGGCAAGCTGTTCGTCACCCTGAAGGCGGTGGGCATGCCTACCACGCTGCTCATCGACCGGGACGGCAAGGAGATCGCCCGGCTGGTTGGTCCCGCCGATTGGGCTTCAGCCGAAGCGATCGCGGTGATGCAGGCGGCGATCGATGCGGGATCGGGCTGATGACGGCGGCGCGCATCGACGAGATTCTGAACTATTGGTTCGAGGAACTCTGGCCGAAGGATTGGTTCAAGGCCGACCCGGCGCGCGACGCCGAAATAACGCGGCGCTTCCGTCCGGCCTATGAACAGCTCGCGACTGGCGTTCCGCCGGATTGGCTAGCTGACCCGGAGGGATTTCTCGCCGCGATCCTCGTGCTCGATCAATTCCCGCGCAATCTATTCCGCGGCGAGGCGCGCGCCTTCGCCACCGACGGGCTCGCGCTCGACCTCGCCAAGCGCGCCATCGCCGAAGGTGTCGACACGCGGCTCACGCCCGAGCAGCGTTCGTTCGTCTACATGCCGTTCCAGCATTCGGAGCAGAAGGCCGATCAGGCGCGCTCGATCGAGCTCTTCACCGCGCTCGGCAACCAACTCAATCTCGATTTCGCGATCCGGCATAAAGAGATCGTCGACCGTTTCGGCCGCTTTCCGCACCGGAACGAGATTCTCAGCCGGGACTCGACCGCGGAGGAAATCGAGTTCCTCAAACAGCCCGGCTCGTCGTTTTGACGGTCAGTTACTCGCCGGTTGCGGCGCGTCAACGTCGATCCGCATAAACCACTCTTGCGTCTCCTTGTAGTGGCTCTGCCGCAGCCGGACGACGGGTTTGTCCTGAGTCCACTCATAGGTCACGTCGGTGGTCTGATCGGAATAGCGTGAGCGCCGCTCGACGAAGTCCGGTCCAAGACACTGCTTCACATAGGCGGCCAGTTTGTTCTGGACCGCGCTGCTGGCCTCGAGGCTGGGGAAGGGCGGAAGCTCGCAGCTGTAATAGCGGGTGGTCTTCTCCTGGTAAGTCCAATCCCTGACCGTGCAATCGTTCCAGCCGGGAAGCTGAATGCGCGCGGTCCATATCCCGCCTCGATCGGGCCCGAGAATCGAGGTGAATTGCGCTTCGGCGTGGAAGACGGCCTGTCCTAGCTCGAGACAGAACGGCGGAAAGCCCTCTGGCACGCTGCTCTCGTCTTTCGGCGCTAGGAGCCAGAACCACACGCCGGCGCCAATACCGGCGGCGGCGAGCAAACCGGCGATGCCGAGCAGCAGCGGCTTGCGCGATCTTGACTTTGCCGCGGGCGCGGGGCTGACCAGTGGCGTTGCCTTGCTCGGCGCGGCGGTGGGAGCTGCTGCTTCTTCCGCCACCTTGGACTTGACGCCGAGAGTCTGCTCGACGGCGCGGATCAGCCGGTCGATATGCACGTTGAAGTCGCGGCCGGACTCCACCTCCAGGGGCGTTGCGGTAGGCGAAGTCCCGAATCGTTTCCGGAAGTTCGGTCGGGTCCGGCATCGAGGCGCCGTCGAGCAGCACCGGGAGGACGATGAGATCGCGCCGCAGCGCGGTCTCCAACTCGACCCGCACCGGATCGGCTGCATTCGCGATCCGCGTTTTGCCGTCGGGTTGCGACCCGAGCCAATTATGCCCGACAATGGCGATCACAGATCGCTGGTCTGCAGCGCATCGTCGATATGCTTGCGGAAATCGACGCCGAACGGGACATTGTCGATATCGATGAACAGGCTCGACTTGCCGAAATGCTGCGCCAACCGGTCGAAGATGCGCCCGGCCATGGCGGAATCGGAGCGCCGGTAGGAGACGACGATCTTCGGATTCTGCCCGTCCGCGGCCATGTTTTCCCCGGCCCCCAGCAACCGACCGCGAAAGATAGATCAGTTTTGCTGAAGGAGCGAGACGGTTGCCGCGCGGCTACTTGACCGGGACCACAGCTTCTTTCTCGAGCCGGTAGGAATATTCGCAAGTCTCGGTGATCGGCTTGTTGCAGGGCAGGCCGGACGTGGTGACGTAGAGCATGGGCTTGCCCTTGCTCTTGCCGAATTTGTAGCTCTTGACGAAATCCTCGAACAGCACATCCCAGGATGCTTCGCCGTCCCAGAAATAGAGCTGGAGCGTGCAGCCCACGCTGCTGCACAGCGGATTGACGCCGCCCTCGCATTTCAGCTTCGCATAGTCGGCGATCCAATCTTCGCCGCCGTCGCCGTTGAGGTCTTGCATGGTGAGGATCGCGCTGGTGTCGGGGATGCCGTTCATATGACGGCAAACCTGCGCCGCCTCTTTGATGGCTTCGGCAATATTGTCGGGCGGTTCGGCGCCATGCGCCGCGCCAAGCGGCACGGCAAGAGCCAAGGCTGCGGCAAGGCGGCGGATTTGCTGGCGCAAGGA
>JAWOJH010000195.1:0-9764 GCA_046481725.1 Methyloceanibacter sp.
AGCGAGGAGAAGTACGCCCTCTGTTTTGAGTGCCATAACGTCAATGCTTTTACCTACGACATTACCTCGGAGGCCACCGCTTTTCGCAACCACAACCAGAACCTGCACTTCTTCCATGCCCAGCCTATGATAAGGCCCCAGTCATTTTTGGATATTATACTGTCATTCCAACTAGTTATGATGGTGGGCGGTACTGGACTCGAACCAGTGACCCCTGCGATGTGAACACAGTGCTCTACCAGCTGAGCTAACCGCCCGGTCGACGCTGGAAAGACGGATTTAGCGATTGGGTCCCCGCCAAGTCAAGGAATCGGGCTTGGGGCGAAGGCTCTCTCCCACATATGAGGGAGCCCCAGCCTGGAAGCACGGCACAATCGAGCCCCGCGACCCCCCCCCGCTTCTCAGCGGACCTAGTTGCCGACCATTTTGGTGATCGTGGCCAGAGTGGCGCTCGCCTCGGAGAATTTGCCCTCGGTGCAGAGCGCGTCGGCCTCGTCCAGCATGAGATTGACCTTCTCGGTGTCGGCCTCGCTCAAGGCATTGGCTTCGACCTTGTCATGCACTTTTTCCTCGACGGCGGTGAGTTGCCGGGTGCACTCATTGTCGCCTTCGGCATCGTCCTGCGCGATGGCCGGTCCGCCGATGAGGCATACCAGCGTGGCGCCGAGCACGGCACGTCTGAACATCTGTCTCTCCCTCGAATGCGTTTCGACCGGTGCCCCCGGGAGGGTCATTTAAAGTGGCGTCTGACTATGGCTCTTCGTTGAGAGCGGCCGGGTCGAAATAAGCCTGATCTGCGGCGGTATTTGGCGGATCAGGCCGAGCGCGACGTCGCCGGTGCCTCGAGCAGGGACTGGATCCGCGCCTCCAGCTCGTCGAAATGACCGATCGAAGCATCGGCGCGCGCGCCATCCTTGGGCGGCGGCCCATAGCCGAATCGCGCCAGCACGATCGGCACGCCGGCCGCATTCGCCGTCATCACGTCGATATCGCTGTCCCCCACCATCACGGCGGCGTTGGGGCCTCCGGCAAGCTTGATGGTGCCGGTCAGGTGACGGGGATCGGGCTTGGAGACCGGGAACGTGTCACGGCCGGCGAGACCGGCGAAATACCGCCCCAGGTCAAGTTCTTGCAGCAGCTTGCGCGACAGGTGCTCGCGCTTGTTGGTGCAAACGGCCAGGGTCGCGCCTTGCGAGGCAAGGCTCTCCAGCGCCGCCACGGCGCCCGGAAAGGGGCGGCTCTCGGCGGCGATATTCGCCTCGTAATGGTCCAGGAACTCGGCCAGCATCCGGTCGAGATCGCCGCCGGCGCCGACGCGGCGAAGCGCCGCCTCGATCATCGCCTGCGCGCCATGGCCGACGCAGGCGCGGATCGTTTCGCCCGATACCGGCTCATGCCCGCGCCGGACCAGCACATCGTTGAGCGCGTTGGTCAGGTCGGGGGCGGTGTCGACGAGGGTGCCGTCGAGGTCGAAAACGATGGTGGCGTGCCGTAGCATTGTCGCCTCTGTTACACGCGCCTTGCGGCCTGGCAAGCGGCGGCGTAGAGAGCGCGATACAGCTTGAGGATCCGAGCGGCCGAGGGCCGCGCAGGCGGGAGGGCGCTTTGCTGACGGCTGACGACCTCAAGGAAAGCGCGGCCCGCGCGGCGCTCGACCTGGTCGAGGACGGCATGCGGCTCGGCCTCGGCACCGGCTCGACCGCCGCCCGCTTCGTGGCCGCGCTCGGCGAGCGCGTGGCCAAGGGCCTCAATGTCGTCTGCGTTCCCACCTCCGAGGCGACGCGGGTCCAGGCGGAGCGCCTCGGCATACCGCTCACCACGCTCGATGAGACGCCGCAGCTCGATCTGACCGTGGACGGCGCGGACGAGATCGACGACCAGCTCCGCATGATCAAGGGCGGAGGCGGGGCGCTGCTAAGGGAAAAGATCGTTGCCACCGCGTCCGACCGCATGGTGGCGATCGCCGACGAGAGCAAGCTGGTCGAAACGCTCGGGTTGTTCCCGCTGCCGGTGGAGGTGGTGCGTTTCGGTCTGATGGCGACCATGCGGCTGGTCGAGGCGATCGCCGCTGAGACCGGCTGCCACGGCGCCGTCGCGCTGAGACCGGGACCGGCCGATGCGCCGTTTGTCACCGATCAGGGCAATCTCATTCTCGATTGCGCCTTCGGCTCGATACCCGAGCCGGAGGTGCTCGCCTTCTCCCTGAAGCGCGTGCCCGGCGTGGTGGAGCACGGCCTGTTTCTCGGTCTTGCCGATTTGGCTATCGTGGCCGGCAAGAGCGGCGTCAAAGCCTTCCGCCGCCCAGGAGCCTGACGCCAGGTGACGCAATACGACTACGATCTTTTCGTGATCGGCGCAGGCTCGGGCGGGGTACGCGCGGCGCGGCTTGCCGCCGAGCTCGGCGCGCGGGTCGGCATCGCCGAGGAGTATCGTATCGGCGGTACTTGCGTGATCCGCGGCTGCGTGCCGAAGAAACTCTTGGTCTATGCCAGCCGCTATCGCTATGCGCTGGAAGACGCGGCAAGCTTCGGCTGGAACGTGGGCGAGGCTGCGTTCGATTGGCCCACGTTGATCGGCCATGTGCAACGCGAGGTCGACCGCCTGAGCGGGGTCTATGCACGAATCCTGGACGCGGCCGGCGTCACCGTGATGCCGGCGCGCGCCACGCTCGAGGGCCGCAACGCAGTCAACGTATCGGACCGGGAGGCGCCGGTCACCGCCCAGACGATCCTGATTGCCACCGGCGGTCACCCGATGATCCCGGACTTGCCGGGGAAGGAGCATCTGCTCAACTCGAACGAGTGTTTTCAGCTCGAGGAACTGCCGCGCCGCATCGCTATCATCGGCGCGGGCTATATCGGCGTCGAGTTTGCGTCGATCTTCGCGGGACTGGGGTCGGAGGTCACGCTGATCTACCGCGGCGAGCAGATCCTGCGCGAGTTTGACGTTGAGATTCGCGACCGTGCCGCCGAGGGCATGCGTGCGCACGGCATCGATATTCGGGTGATGACGGATGTCGCGGGGGTCGAGCGGGCGGGAGACGCCTACAGTCTGCACTTCAAGGACGGCGACAGGCTGGAAGCCGATGCGGTGCTTGCGGCGGCCGGCCGGGCGCCCAACACCGTGCATCTCGGACTGCAGAGAGCCGGGGTCGAACTGGGCTGGAACGGTGACGTCGTGGTGGACGAGTTCTCGCGCTCGTCGGTGGACAATATCTATGCGGTAGGCGATGTGACCCACCGGGTGAACCTCACGCCCGTTGCCATTCATGAGGCCGATGCCTTTGCCCAGACGGTGTTCAACGACACACCGACCCCCGTCGATCATACGTTCATTCCAACGGCGGTGTTCGGCAACCCCGAGATCGCCGCTGTCGGACTGACGGAGGAGCAGGCGCGCGAGCGCTGCCGTTCGGTCGATATTTACAAGGCGTCGTTCACCCCCCTCAAATACACGCTGGCCGGCCGTGCGGAGAAGATGTTCTTGAAGCTCGTTGTGGATGGGGAAGCCGGCACGGTGCTCGGTTGTCACGTGCTGGGCCCCGACGCGGCGGAGATCGTCCAGATGGCGGCAATTCCGGTGCGCATGGGTGCGAACAAATCCCAGTTCGATGCGACCATGGCGCTGCATCCGAGTGCGGCGGAGGAGTTGGTGACGATGCGGCACAGATGGGAGCCGCCGAAGCCGGTGGCGGGATCCGATGCGGCGGCTTGAGGGCAAGATCGCGCTGGTGACCGGCGCCGGGGCCGGCATCGGCCGCGCCATGGCCGAGACCTTCGCGCGCGAAGGCGCGGTGGTCGCGGTGGCCGATCGCGACGGCAAAGCGGCGCAAGATGTGGCGGAGGCGATCGTCAAGGCGAACGGCGCGGCCAGCGCGCACGAAGCCGACGTCACCGACACGCCGCAGATCAAGGTGCTGATGGAGACGATCGGCGCGCGGCATGGCAGGCTCGATGTGCTGGTCAACAATGCCGGCGTGGGCGAGCGCTCCGACTTCCGGCATCTCTCCGACGACGCCTGGGACCGGGTGTGGAAGACCAATCTCGACGGCACGGTCCGCTGCGCCCGCGAGGCCTTCGATTTGTTGAGGGCTTCAGGCAACGCGTGTGTGATCAATCTCTCTTCGGTGATGGCGACCAAGCATACGCGGCAGATGGCGGTCTATTCGGCGACTAAGGGCGCGGTCTCAGCGCTGACGCGGAGCCTCGCGGTCGAATACGCGCCTTACGGCATCCGGGTGAATGCGCTGGTGCCCGGCTATGTCGAGACGGCGCTGATCGGCCGCTACTTGTCAAATCCGATGATCGCCAAAGCGCTGCTGACCCAGACGCCGCTCCGGCGCTTCGGCACGCCGCAGGACATCGCCAATGCCGCGCTGTTTCTCGCTTCCGACGAGGCCGGGTACATCACCGGCGCCAGCCTCAATGTCGATGGCGGCATGGGCACCACGCTCTAGGAGAATGCGGTGAGGCTGAGGTCGTTTAGGGCTGGTCTTGGTGCAGCGCTGATGTTGGCGCTGTTGCCGGTCGCACCGGTCACGCCAAGGGCGGACGGTGCCGCGTCGGAGATCAGAGCGGCGCTGGCGCGATGGACCGAGGATTTCAACACGCGCCGCGCGGATAAAGTTTGCGATCTGTTTGCCAAGGACGCGCGCGCCGATGTCGCCGGCGCGCCGGAGCGCGACTACGCGGCGATCTGCGAGGTGCTGACCCGGTCGCTGCAAGACGAGACGCGGCGCTACCACTACGCCATGGACATCAAGGAGATCCTGACCTTCGGCGACACGGCGATCGTGCGGCTGGTCTGGACTTTGACGATCGAGCAGCCGGACGGCAGCAAGGCTACATCCGTCGAGCCGGGCATGGACCTGTTTCAGAAGCAGCCGGACGGCAGCTGGAAGATCATCCGCTACATGGCCTATGAGCGCTAGGAGCCGGCAACCCCTGCCGGATCCGGGCGCTTGGCCAGTCCGGGCGGCATCGCGGTCTCCTCGATGATGCCGTCGACCACCGCGACGAGCGCCGCCTGCTCGCTGCCGCCAAGTTTCTTCATCGCGTCGTAGCGGGCAAGCTGGCGATCGGCGCTGGTGCCGCGCGCGACGATGGTGCGCGCATGCGCCACCTCGGCGGTGCAGCCGAAATAGGCGGCGTCCTCGGCGACCAGCTCGAACAATTCCTCCAGCAGCGTGGCGAAGGGCACGACCTCGCCTTTGCCGAAATCGACCATGCCCTGCTCGATGCCGTAGCGTTGCGCCCGCCAGCGGTTCTCGCGCACAAGGAAGGGCGGGTAATGCCGCCAGCGCTGGTTCTGCCGGCGCAGGCGGTAGAGCATGCGGAGGATGCAGCGATAGAGCGCGGCGATGGCGAGGCCGTCGTCGATCAGCGGACAGACATCGGTGATGCGCATTTCGAGCGTCGGAAAGCGCGCCGATGGGCGCAAATCCCACCAGAGCTTGGTCGCGTCCTCGATCAGCCCGGCATGGACGAGAAGCTCCAAGGTGCGCTCATATTCGCTCCAGCTCGAGAATTGATGCGGGAGGCCGGTGCGGGGCAATTCGTCGAAGATCGACAATCGATAGGATTTGAGCCCGGTCTGCGTGCCTTGCCAGAAGGGCGATGAAGTCGATAGCGCCAGCAGATGCGGCAGGAAATAGGCCGCCTGACTCAGGAGATCGATCCTGAGCTCGTCGTCCTCGATGCCCACATGCACATGCATGCCGCAGATCACCAGCCGCCGCGCCACGTGCTGGAGGTCCCGCGCCAGCACGTTGTAGCGCTCCTTGTCGGTGTGCTGCTGGTGCGACCACTCGGCAAAGGGGTGGGTCGAGGAGGCGATCGGCGCAAGGCCAAACCCGGCGGCGATCTCGCCGACCGTGCGGCGAAGCTGCACCAGTTGGTCGCGCGCTTCGGACATGGATTTGCAGACGGAGGTGCCGACCTCGAGCTGGGAGCGTAAAAACTCGGGGCTCACCCGCCCGCGCAGCGCCTCCTCGGCCTTGGCGAACAGCTCGGGCGGCGGCTCCTGAACGACGTCGCGGCTCTCCTTGTCGACGAGGAGATATTCCTCCTCGATGCCGATGGTGAAGCTCGGTTCCTTGATGGTCATGGGCGGTATGGTGGCACAAAGCGCGAGGAGGGCGGTAGGTAGAATAGGCGGCTTTAGACCAGGCCTCTGAGCAGGGCGCCGACGACATAGGCCACGCCGGCCGCCGCCATGCCGATGGCGAAGGTCTCGAACCCGGCCTGCCACCATGGCGTCGGCGACCAATAGCTGCGCAGCGAGCCGATGCCGAAAAAGGTGAGCCCGGTCATGATCGTCGCGGGCCAGATCGGCTCGGTCAGCCCCAAGACATAGGGTATGATCGGCACGCTGCCGCACAGCACGAAGGCAATGAAGGTCATCGCCGCGGCGCGGATGGGCGAACGGATTGCCGCCGGCATGCCGTGCTCCTCGGCCATCATCGTGTCGATCCAGCGTTCGCGCCTTGCCGTGATCACGTCGACGGCGGTTTCCAGAGCATCGCCCTTGAAGCCTTTAGCCTCGAAGATCTGGCGGACCTCCTCGCGCTCGCCCTCCGGCGCGAGGTCCACGTGCCGTTCCTCCATGCGGCGGAGCTGCTCATATTCGTCATGCTCGGCCCTGGTGCCGGTATAGTTGGCGGCGGCCATGGAGAAGCCGTCGGCGAGCAGATTGGCGATGCCGAGGACAATGACCACGCCGGCGGAAAGATTGGCGCCGACCACGCCCGCCATGATGGCGAAGGTGGTCACCGTTCCGTCGATGCCGCCATAGACCCAGTCGCGGAGGTAGCTGACTTTCGGGCCCTTCTCGAGGCGCCTGGCGATCTCGCCGGGATGGTGGCCGTGTTCGAGGTGGCGGTCCAAGACGGTTCCTTCCGGGGCTCTTAACGGATATGTGGCACGCTCCGCTGGCCTGAGCAATCCGGGCCCGCCTGCTAGCCACGGTTCTGCTGATCGCCTATATAGCGTTGACTTTGCAAGGAGTGCGTAGACATGGCACCGCGTTGGAGCCCAGACAGTTGGCGGTCGAAGCCCATCGAGCAGGTTCCGGTCTATCCGGACCAGGAGATGCTCGGTCAGGTCGAGGACCAGCTTGCCACCTTTCCGCCGCTCGTATTCGCCGGGGAGGCGCGCGAGTTGAAGGCGAAACTCGCCCGCGTGGCGGCAGGGGAGTCCTTCCTGCTGCAAGGGGGCGATTGCGCCGAGAGTTTCGCCGAGCACCGCGCCGACGCGATCCGTGATTTCTTCCGCGTCTTTTTGCAGATGGCGGTGGTGTTGACCTATGCCGGCGGCTCGCCGGTGGTGAAGCTGGGGCGGATCGCCGGCCAGTTTGCCAAGCCGCGTTCGGCGCCGACCGAGACGCAAGACGGCCAGGAGCTGCCAAGCTATCGCGGCGACATCATCAACGGCATCGAGTTCAGCGAGGCAGCGCGGCAGCCCGACCCGCAGCGCATGCTGATGGCCTATCGCCAGTCGGCGGCGACGCTCAATCTGCTGCGCGCCTTCGCGCAAGGCGGCTACGCCAATCTGGAGCATGTGCACCGGTGGAATCTGGGCTTCGTCAAAGACAGCCCCGCCGGGCATCGCTACGAGGAGCTGGCGCAGCATATCGCCGAGACGTTGCGCTTCATGCGCGCCTGCGGGCTGAACGCCGACAACACGCCGCAGCTCCGCACCACGAGCTTCTATACGAGTCACGAGGCGCTGCTGCTCGGTTACGAGCAGGCGATGACCCGCGTCGATTCGACCTCGGGCGATTGGTATGCGACCTCGGGGCATATGCTCTGGGCCGGCGACCGCACCCGCCAGCTCGATCACGCGCATATCGAATATCTGCGCGGCATCAAGAACCCGATCGGCGCCAAAATCGGCCCGTCGCTCTCACCCGAAGCGCTGCTGACCTTGATCGATGTGCTCAATCCGCAGAACGAGCCGGGCCGGATGACCCTGATCTGCCGCTTCGGCGCCGACAAGGTGGCAAAGCATCTGCCGGGGCTGATCCGCGCGGTGAAGCGCGAAGGCAAGTCCGTGGTCTGGGCCTGCGACCCGATGCACGGCAACACCATCAAAGCGGGCAGCGGTTACAAGACGCGCCCCTTCGATCTGATCCTCTCGGAGGTGGAGACCTTCTTCGACATCCACCGGGCCGAGGGCACGCATGCGGGCGGCATCCATGTCGAAATGACCGGGCAGAATGTCACCGAATGCGTGGGCGGCGCCAAGGCGCTGACCGACGCCGATCTGCGCGACCGCTACCACACCCATTGCGATCCGCGGCTCAACGCCGACCAATCGCTCGAGCTTGCCTTCATCGTCGCCGAGCGGCTGAAGCGCGAGCGGGAAGGGCGGCCGGAGCCCGAGATCTCGATTGCCGCCGGCGAGTAGACCGTCACCGATTGTCATGCCCGCGCAAGCGGGCATCCAGTAACCCCTGTCTCAGTTGCTGATCGGCGCCGAGGTTACCGGATCGCCCGGTCAAGCCGGGCGATGACAACAGAAGTTCAGGCAACCTAGATTCCGGTCATGGCGAAGGCGATCAAAGACTCCTTCAAGCTCGCGCTGGCGCAGCTCAACCCCGTGGCGGGCGACATCGAGGGCAACGTGAAGAAAGCTCGCGAGGCGCGCGCGCGCGCGGGCGAGGCGGGCGCCAACCTGATCGCCTTCACCGAGCTTTACCTCACCGGCTATCCGATCGAGGACCTGGTGCTGAAGCCCGCCTTGCAGCAGGCGGCCCAGGCGGCGCTGGAGTCGCTTGCCCGCGATACCAAGGACGGCGGTCCGGCGATGCTGATGGGCTTGCCGTTTGCCGACGGGCTGTTCGTCTACAATGCGCAAGCTTTGCTGGATCGGGGGCGCATCGAGGCGCTCCGCTTCAAGAACAACCTGCCGAACTATGGCGTGTTCGACGAGAAACGAGTGTTCGCGCCGGGCCCGTTGCCGGCACCGATCAAATTTCGCGGCATCAAGCTCGGTGTACCGGTGTGCGAGGATATTTGGAGCGAGGAGGTGTGCAGAGCCCTCGCCGGCGGGGGCGCGGACCTACTCATCGTGCCCAACGGTTCGCCCTATTGGATGGACAAGCAAGAGGTGCGCTACGAGGTTGCCAGGGCGCGCGCGGCGGAGACGGGCCTGCCGCTCGCTTATGTCAATCAGGTCGGCGGCCAGGATGAGCTGGTGTTCGACGGCGGCTCGTTCGTGCTCAACGCTGACGGCGTGGCGGCGGTGCAGTTGCCGGCATGGGAGGAAGCGCTCGGCATCACCGAATGGCGGCGCGAGGACGGCCGCTGGCGCTGCCTGTCCGGGGAGATCGCCGAAGTCGAAGCGGGCGATGAAGCGAACTTTTTGGCCTGCGTTACCGGCTTGCGCGACTATGTGGATAAGAATGGCTTTCCCGGCGTGGTGCTCGGGCTGTCGGGCGGTGTCGATTCAGCACTCTGCGCGGTGATGGCCGTCGATGCGTTGGGCGCTGAACGCGTGCACGGGGTGATGTTGCCTTACGTCTACACCAGCGATGAGAGCCTGTCGGATGCCGAATCTACCGCGGAGTCGCTGCATCTTCGCTACGACATCATGCCGATCCACGCAGCGGTCGAAGGCCTGACCCAGGGCCTGGAAAAAGTGTTCGAGGGGACCAAGCCCGACGCGACGGAGGAAAATCTCCAGTCGCGCGCGCGCGGGACCTTGCTGATGGCGCTCTCCAACAAGTTCGGGCCGATCGTGCTGACCACCGGCAACAAGTCCGAG
>JAWOJH010000042.1:0-19469 GCA_046481725.1 Methyloceanibacter sp.
CCGAACATGCCGATCTGGAGCGCGAACGGCGAGAGTTGCTGGACGACCCGGAATTCGAGCGGGAGGAGCTGGCTCAAATCTATGTCGCGCGCGGCGTCGAGGCCGGGCTCGCTCGAGAGCTCGCCCGGCAACTTATGGCCAAGGATGCGCTTGGCGCTCATGCGCGCGACGAACTCGGCATCTCAGAAATCAGCACCGCGCGGCCGGTGCAAGCGGCGCTGACCTCGGCTGCGACTTTCTCCGTCGGCGCAGCCGCGCCGCTGATCCTCGTCGTCGCCTCGCCGCAAGCCGGGATCATTCCTATCGTCGCGGCAGGGTCGCTGGTCTTTCTCGCACTGCTCGGGTTGCTAGGCGCAAGAACCGGTGGCGCGGCGATCTCCAAGCCGATCGTCCGGGTGACGTTCTGGGGTGCGCTCGCCATGGCCGCGACCGCAGCGATCGGCGCCGTGTTCGGCACCGTCGTGTAGTCGCCGCTTGCGCCGCTAATCGTCCTCGCCGAAGCCGTTCTCGACCAGCTTGATCAGCGCCTCGAGCGCCTGGGGCGCCTCCCGCCCCTCGGCCTCGATCAAGATCGAGTGGCCTTGACCCGCGGCCAGCATCATCAGTCCCATGATGGAGGTGCCGCCGACCGTATGGCCCTCGCGCGTCACCCGCACCTCCGCGGTGAAGCCTGACGCGCAGCGGACGAATTGCGCGGAGGCCCGCGCATGCAGGCCCTTCTTGTTGGGAATGACCACCTCGGCGAAGTGGAGACCGCCGCCCGGCTCTACGATGTTATTGCGGACCTTGGCCACGCTCAGTTCGCCGCGAGGATCTGGCTCGCCACGCTGATATATTTGCGTCCGGCGTCTTGCGCTTGGGTAACCGCCTCCTCCAGCCCGCATGCTCCCCGCACGCTCGCCAACTTCACCAGCATCGGCAGATTGACGCCCGCGATCACTTCCACATTCGATCGCTCCATGGCGGAGATGGCGAGATTGGAAGGAGAACCGCCGAACATGTCGGTGAGCACCACGACGCCGTCACCGCTATCGACCCGGGCCAGCGCCGTCAGCATATCGGCGCGCCTCACATCGAGATCGTCATCGGGACCGATGGAAATGGTTTCGACCTGCTCTTGCGGTCCCACCACGTGCTCGAGCGCGGCACGGAATTCGTGCGCGAGCCTGCCATGAGTGACGATGACGACGCCGATCATGTTGCCTCTTGGCTGAATGCCGCCCCGCGAAAGGCCGCTATCTTTGTCGGGAGCGATGCCATGCGCAAGTGCGAACCTTGCCTTAATTCGAGTTGTTACGCGCGACCTGAGCAAGTGCCATTTTCAGTTTCAATGGCGCGGAAGCCTCGAATGGCGCGAGTTTGATTGCCGCGACGGGAAGTCCGGCGATCTGCGTCAGTTCCCCATGCTCCGGCGGCATCCTTGACACGTCCCTGCCGTCGACCAGGTCGCAAACGAGCACAAGCTCCGCATCGTACAGGAACGGCACCTCCAGAATGCCGAGCCCGCGCACCTCGAGCTTGCCGGCTATGCTCCCTGGGGGAGAGGCCCGCAGCACCCCATTCGCGCCGGTTTCGACAAAGACCTGGTCGTCGGCGACCAGCAGCGGTTTGGACTCGCCCTCGGCGGGCAGGGCGATGAAGCGGAGCGCAAGGTCCGACTTGCCGGCGCCCGGCTTGCCACGAATGAGCGCCGCGCGCGGGCCAAGCGCCACGCAGGTGCCATGGACGAGCTCGCGCGCCTCTTTCAAACATGCCTCGCGGGTTACGTGTCTCAGGTTGCCGGCAGCCGAATGACGAAACGCGCGCCGCCGCTTCCGCCGCCGCCAATGTCGCCCTTGCCGCGTCCCACGCCCGCGGGAGGGCGGTTCTCGGCAGAAAGGCGGCCGCCATGCGCCACCACGATCTGGCGCGAAATATTGAGGCCAAGCCCTGAGTTCTGACCGAAATTTTCCTGCGGGCGATCCGTGTAGAAGCGCTCGAAGATGCGTTCGAGATTCTCGTCGGGGATGCCCGCTCCTTCATCCTCGACGGCGATCTGGATGTCAGGGCCGATGCGCCGCGCAACCACCGCCACCCTTCCGTCCGGCGGCGAGAAGGAGATGGCGTTTTCGAGCAGATTGATGACCACCTGGCTCAAGCGGCTGTCGTGGCCGACGACCCGGTAGGGCTTCGCGCCCGGCGCATAAGCGACATCGAGCATCACCTCGGGGGTATCGTCCCGGTGGATATCGTTGAACAGCGACACCGTGGTGCGCAGCAGCTCGGCCATGTCGACGGCCTTGGCATCCTCCCGCGCCAGTTCCGCGTCGAGGCGCGAGGCATCGGAAATGTCGCTGATCAGCCGGTCGAGACGCCTCACGTCATGCTGGATGATCTCCATCAGACGCTCTTGCGCTTCCGCAGTCTTGGCGAGTGGCAAAGTTTCGGTGGCGCTGCGCAAGGAAGTGAGCGGGTTCTTGAGCTCGTGCGATACGTCGGCGGCGAAGCTCTCGATGGCGTCAATCCGCTTGTAGAGTGCGTTGGTCATGTCGCGCAGCGCGCCGGACAGATGGCCGATCTCGTCGGTGCGATCGGTGAAGTCCGGGATCTCGGCGCGCGCCTTGACGCTGTGACGCACCCGTTCCGCTGCCGCCGCCAGGCGCTGCACCGGTCCGGCAATCGTGTTGGCGAGGATCACCGACAGCACGATCGTGACCGCGGCCGCGAACAGCGAGACCCGGACGATGCCCCAGCGTTCGGCGGCGACGATATTGTCGATATCGCCGCCCCTGGTGGAGAGCAGCAGCACGCCGAGCACCGCCCGCATGCGCTGAATCGGCACCGCCACCGACACCACTAATTCGCCCTTGTCGTTGATCCGGACGATCGGCACCGAGGTCCCGGTCAAGGCGGTGGCCACCTCGGGGTATGCCTTGCCGTTGGCCCCGCCGATCTCGGTGTAGAGCGGCAGATCGTATTGCCGCATCTGCGTCTTCACCGCCTGCCAGAACTTGGTCAGGGCGTCAGGCTCGGTCGCGTCCGGCGCCGGCAGGTCGTAGCGCAGCACTTCGCCGCGCGAGTAGAACTTATCGGAATCGAGGATCAGCGCGCCGTCGCGGTTATAAATGCGGGCGCGCGAGCCGGTGGGCTTCACCAGCGGGCGGAGGATCGGCGCCGCGCGCTCGGGATCGATGGTGAATTCGAGCGAATTGGACAGGTTGAAATCGTCGGCCGCCGTCTGGCCCTGTTCGATCTCGAGCAGCTTCTCCGGATCTAGCTGGACCTCGTTGGTGTCCACTCCGGCCGAGGCGGCGATGGCGCGGGCGATGATCTCGCCCTGGGTCAACAAGCTCTGCACCTTGGCGTCGATCAGCCCGGCGCGAAATTGATTGAGGTAGAGAATCCCCGACACGAGGATGGCGAGCCCAATCAGATTGAGCACGACGATGCGCCGGGTCAGGCTGGAGAAGCCGTGGCGGAAGGGTCGGTGCTCGGCGAGCCAGCCAAGACCCGCGCGCACACGGTCGCGAATGACCCTGGCACCGCGGCGGGTGCGCTCTTTGAGCGTTGCGGCGTCAGGCCGTTGCCAGGACCTGTCGGCCTCGACGGTCATTGCTTAAATCCGATCACTCTTTGAATCGGTAGCCCACGCCATAGAGCGTCTCGATCACGTCGAAGTTCGTATCGACCGCCTTGAACTTCTTGCGCAAGCGCTTGATGTGGCTGTCGATAGTCCGGTCGTCGACATAGACCTGGTCATCATAAGCCGCATCCATCAGCGCGTCGCGGCTTTTCACCACGCCGGGCCGGGCGGCCAGCGACTGCAGGATCAAGAACTCGGTGACCGTGAGCGTGACCGGGCGGTTGTCCCAGACGCAAGTATGCCGCTCCGGGTCCATCTTGAGCTTGCCGCGCTCGAGCACCTTCGACTTGTCCTCGACCACCGCGGCGGTATCGCGCGGCTGGGCACGCCGGAGTACCGCCTTCACCCGCTCGACCAGCAGCCGCTGCGGAAAGGGTTTGCGGATGAAGTCGTCAGCGCCCATCTTCAGCCCGAACAGCTCGTCGATCTCCTCGTCCTTCGAGGTGAGGAAGATCACCGGCAGTTCGCTTCGTTGGCGCAGCCGGCGCAGCAGTTCCATGCCGTCCATGCGGGGCATCTTGATATCAAGGATGGCGAGGTCTGGCGGGCTCTCGGCGAAACCGTCCAGCGCGCTTGCGCCGTCATTGTAGGTTTGCGTTTTGTAGCCTTCCGCCTCGAGCACCATGCGCAAGGAGGTGAGAATGTTCCGGTCGTCGTCGACAAGTGCGATTGTTGGCATTGTGGGGGCCCTTGCGGCGCTTGACGTGGTTAAGGGTGCAGGGTCAGGCTGCGGCAGATTATGGCAGCTTTGGGGCGCATGTCGCCACCCGTCTCATGCTGTGGTGCAACAAATACGATTATGGCGCAAGTGAATAAGTCTCCAGAATTGCCCGCAAAAAACGAAATCGCGATCGCCGCAAGGGCGCTGCTGCGCCGCGCCCTCAAGGGGACCTTGGCCAGCATCGACGCTCGCAACGACTATCCTTACGCCTCGCTGATCACGCTGGCGGCGGACGCCGCCGGCGCACCGGTCTTCCTCATCTCCAAGCTTGCGCGCCACACGGCAAATCTCGCCAGGGACGAGCGCGCCGCGATCCTGGTGGACGAGACCGGGGCGCTGGCCGATCCGTTACAGGGGGCGCGGCTCACCCTGACCGGCCGCGCCGCCCCATGCGGCGATCCGGTCGTCCGGCGGCGCTTTCTCGCTCGCCACCCCGAGGCCCAGCTCTATGCCGATTTCCCGGACTTCTCCTTCTGGCGGCTCCAAGTCGAAGGCGGCCACTTTATCGGCGGTTTCGGCCGCATCGTCGATCTTGCGCCAGAAGACCTCCTGCTCGAGCTTGGCGGCGCCGAAACGCTGCTCGCCGCCGAACCCGGCATCGTCGAACACATGAACCAGGACCATGCCGATGCGCTTGAGCTTTACGCCACGGCGCTTGGCGATGCGGGCCCTGGTTCCTGGCGCATGTCCGGCATCGATCCTGAAGGTTTCGATCTCGTGCTCGCCGGTCAGGCGCGGCGCATTCGGTTCGCTCAGCCGGTTGCCACCCCGGCAGAGGCGCGCACCGAACTGGTCAGACTTGCCGCCGAAGCCCGCGCGGGACGGCAATAGCCCATTTTCCGGCGCCGCCGTGATGTCGCCTTGCCTTGAAAGCCGCGCGCAATCGGTGCTAGGGAGGGAAGGCCTTTCGCCCATCCAATCCACCACTTCGCCGGGGAAACGACCTAATGAGCGTACAGCCGAAGATTGCGCCTGAAGGAGCCAAGACCGCCAACCCGAAGGTGCTCGCTTTCGTCGAGGAGGCGAAAGCGTTGTTCAAGCCGGAGAACGTGGTCTGGTGCGACGGCTCCAAGGAAGAATATCAGCGCATGCTGAAGGCGCTGGTCGACGGCGGCACCGCCATCTGGCTCAACCCGGAGAAGCGGGCGAACTCGATCCTGGTGCGCTCCGATCCCGCCGACGTCGCCCGCGTCGAGGACCAGACCTATATCTGCTCCAAGAGCAAGGACGACGCCGGGCCGACCAACAATTGGTTCGAACCCGAAGAGATGAAGGCGACCTTGCGCAAACTGTACGACGGCGCCATGGCCGGCCGCACCATGTAC
Source organism: Methyloceanibacter sp. (assembly GCA_046481725.1). GTDB lineage: Bacteria > Pseudomonadota > Alphaproteobacteria > Rhizobiales > Methyloligellaceae > Methyloceanibacter. Next base: position 5,669 of record JAWOJH010000042.1, read on the forward strand.
GTGCTGCCCTATTCGATGGGGCCGGTCGGCTCGCCGATCGCAGGCATCGGCGTCATGGTCACCGACAGCGCCTATGCCGTCGCCAATATGCACATCATGACGCGTGTCGGCGATGCGGTGTGGAAGGCGCTCGGCAACAGCGAAGACTTCGTGCGCGGCATGCACACCGTCGGCTATCCGCTCTCGACGCCCACCACCGCCGACGTGCCGTGGCCTTGCAACAAGACCAAATACATCTCCCACTTTCCCGAGACGCGCGAGATCTGGTCCTACGGTTCCGGCTATGGCGGCAACGCCCTGCTCGGTAAGAAATGCCATGCGCTCCGCATCGCCTCCGTCAAGGCGCGCGACGAAGGCTGGATGGCCGAGCACATGCTGATCCTCAAACTCACCAATCCCGAAGGCAAAGCGAAATACATGGCCGCGGCCTTCCCGAGCGCCTGCGGCAAGACCAATCTGGCGATGCTCGCGCCCACCATTCCGGGCTGGAAGGCCGAGACCATCGGCGACGACATTTGCTGGATGAAATTCGGCGAGGATGGGCGGCTCTACGCCATCAATCCCGAGACGGGTTTCTTCGGCGTGGCGCCCGGTACCTCCGAGGCGTCGAACCTGAACGCGATGAAGGCGCTCAACGAGAACTGCATCTACTCCAATGTCGCGCTCACCGACGACGGCGATGTGTGGTGGGAGGAGATGAGCGAGCCGCCGGCGCACGCCATCGACTGGATGCGCCGCTCCTGGACGCCGAAGTCGGGTCGCCCCGCCGCGCATCCTAACGCGCGCTTTACCGCGCCTGCCGCGCAATGCCCGGTGATCGCGCCGGAATGGGAGGACCCCAAAGGTGTCCCGATCGATGCGATCCTGTTCGGCGGCCGCCGCGCGAGCGTGGTTCCGCTCGTCACCGAAGCCACAGACTGGAAGCACGGCACCTTTCTCGGCTCGATCATGGCCTCGGAGAAGACTGCCGCAGCCTCGGGCGTGAAGGGCGATATCCGCCGCGACCCGATGGCGATGCTGCCGTTCTGCGGCTACCACATGGGCGATTATTTCGCCCATTGGCTGAAGATGGGCGAGAAGGGCGGCGGCAAGATGCCGAAGATCTTCTACGTCAACTGGTTCCGCAAGGACGGCAACGGCAAGTTTCTCTGGCCGGGTTACGCCGAGAACAGCCGCGTGCTGAAGTGGATCTTCGAGCGCTGCGACGGCACGGCCAAGGCGATCGACACCCCGATCGGCAAAGTGCCGGCGGAAGACGGGATCGATACCGACGGCTTGAAGCTCGGCGCCGAGCAATTGAAGGAACTGCTCAAGGTCGACGCAGAGGGCTGGAAATCCGAGCTGCCGCTGATCAAGGAGCACTTCGCCACCTTCGGCGCCAAGCTCCCCAAGGAACTCTCCGATCAGCTTTCCGCCCTGGAGAAGCGTCTCGGCTAGCGATCGACCCAACACGTCATGCCCGGGCGAATACCCGAGCATCCAGGGACCACGCGGAACAAGCTGCCCTGGATCGGGGTCAAGCCCGGCGATGACGAGAGTGGTTGTTGCGGCACTTGCCGCAGCATGCGCTTCGCCCTAGGCAAAAGCCGATGAGTAAGGGAAAGAGCGTCGTTGCCGCGGGACATGAGCTGACCGCGGAGGCCGCCGCGGAAATCCTGGAGGAGGGCGGCAACGCCTTCGATGCCGCGCTCGCCGGCGTCTTTATGACTTTCGTCGCCGAAGCTGTGTTCGCCGCACCGGGCGGCGGCGGCTTCCTGATGGCGCGCCAAGCGGGGGGCGACGGTTGCGAGCTGTTCGACTTCTTCGTCGAGACGCCGCGCAAGCGGCGGCTGGCGAACGAGGTCGCGTTTTTCCCGATCCAGGCCGATTTCGGTCCAGCCAAGCAGGAGTTCCACATCGGACTCGGCGCGGCGGCGACCCCCGGCGTGGTGCCTGGCATTTTCGCCGTGCACCAGGCGCTCGGCAGTTTGCCGATGCAGCGCCTGGTCGAACCGGCGGTGCGCGCGGCGCGGCGCGGTTTTCCGCTCACCGAATTCCAGGCCTATCTGTTCACCGTCATCGCGCCGATCCTCACCGCGAGCGAAGGCGTCGCCCGTATCTTCGCGCCTGGCGGCAAGCCGATGCAGGCGGGCGAGACCTTCCGCAACGAGGAGCTTGCCGAGACGCTCGCATGGCTGGCGGAAGACGGCGCCCGGCTCTTCTGTGACGGCGATGTCGGCCGGGCGATCATCGAGCAGTCCGCCACGCTCGGCGGCCATCTCACCCAAGACGATCTCAAGCATTATCGCGTCGAGTTGCGCGAACCGCTTTATTGGCGTCATGCCGGCGCGCAAGTAGCGCTCAATCCTCCGCCCGCCGCCGGCGGCGCGCTGATCGCCTTCGGCCTGACCTATCTCGAAACCATTGCCGAGAAGGGCGGCGAGATCAACGCGCTCGCGCTCGCCGAGGCGATGCGCGCCACCAACGCGGCGCGCGCAACGCACGGCGATGGGCTTGCCCAGCGTCTGGTCGGCGGCGTGCTGGCGCGGGAATTGCGCGAAGCCCAAGCGCATCCGCAAGCCTATCGCGGCACCACTCATGTCAGCGTGATCGACAAGGACGGCAACGCGGCCGCGGTCAGCCTCTCCAATGGCGAGGGCGACGGTTATATCGTCGGCAGATTCGGCTTCATGCTCAACAATATGCTGGGCGAGGAAGATCTCGCGATGGGCGGCCTGCATAAATGGCGCGAAGCCACCCGCATGTCCTCGATGATGGCGCCGACCATCCTCCTTCAGCCCGACGGCACGGTGATTGCGCTCGGTACCGGCGGCTCCAATCGCATCAGGACCGCTATCCTCCAGGTTGCGGTCAACCTGCTCGATCATGGCATGAGTCTGGAGGACGCCGTCGAAGCGCCGCGCCTGCATGTGGAGAAATGCGGCACGGTGAGCTTCGAGCCGGGCTTGTCCGAGGCGGCGCAGGTCGAGCTCCTCAAGCTCGAGGACAAGGCGCATGCCTGGCCAGCGCGCAATCTGTTCTTCGGCGGCGTGCATGCGGCGCGGCGCAATGGCAAAGGCGATGTCGAAGGCGCCGGCGATCCGCGCCGCCAGGGCGTCGCGCTCACCGTGTGAAGCCCGGAGCTAGAGCGGGGTCTGCTCCTGCGGCTCGGGCCGCGGCACCACGGTCTGGCCGGGCGTGAGCGGCAGGTCGCGCGTGTCGGGCGCCTTCACATCTTCGCCCTTGGCGTTCCACCAGGTCGAGGCATAGGTTACGCCGCCGCTGCGCAAGGTGAGATGCGTCCAGACTTCCTCGCCCGGGTAGTAGAACACCGCCCAAGGGCCATCCACGTCCCTGGGAACGGCGCGCCAGGTGACCAGCACCTCGTCGCCTTTCTTGGCGTCGCCCTTCTTGCTTTCCACCACTTGCAGCCGGGCGAGATAGCCGGGCAGCTCTTCGCCGGTTCGTTCGTCGGTGGTGACGCTGGTGCAGGTCACCGACAGCACCCGGATCAGGGCGACGATGTCGCTCTTCTCCATCAGCTCCTGTTCCGACAGGGGGCCGGGCAGGGCATGCGCCGGCAGCGCCACGTAGGCCGCCGCCATCACGAGAAAGAGTTTCTTCAGCAGTCCGAGCACAAGACGATCTCCACGGTTGGCCTGCAGCAGCTTCACTGTCGCGCTTGCCCGCTGCGGCGGGGGACTTCGACGGTTTCGCCGGGCTTGGTGGGCAATTCGGTGATGACCGCCTTGCTGACGACCCGGCCTTTGCCGTTCCACCAGGTGGTGGTGTAGACGCCGTCCTTACCGGCGAGGTGGGTCCAAACCATTTCGCCCGGATAATAGTACACGGTCCAGGGTCCCAACATTCCCGTCGGGATCGCATGAAAGTTCAGCGTGACATCGTGGCCTGGCATCTCCTCGCCCTTGGTCACATACATCAGTTCTGCCCTGGCGCTGTAGCTCGGGAGTTCCTCGCCGGTCCGGTCATCCTCGCTGACCTTGGTACAAGTCACCGAGAGCACCCTGATCAGCGCCACGAGGTCGCTCTTGCTAAGGAGATCGCTCGCCGACATCGGCGCCGGCACGGCCAACGCGGCGGTCACGCCGGCGCAGGCGGTGAACAAGGCGGCAAGGGACAGGAGAATTCGCATGGAACCGACTCTGGGAAATTAACAGTTTACCGGGCAATCTGCGGCAGGATAAGGGCCGCTTCGGAGCCCGGGAGGAAAGCTGATGGTCAATATCTATCTTTTTATCGAATTGCTCGGCTCGACCGACGCTTCGGCCACCGTCGATGCCCTGAAGGCGCTCAGCCTCGACAATTGCCAATTCGCCAATGTCGTCATGCTCTCCGGCGAGAAACTGGTGGCGCAGCTCGACTGCAAGGATTCCACCGACGGCGACAAGGCCATCCTCACCAGGATCGCCAAGGTCGATGGTGTGGTGCAGACCAACATCATCGCCGTGGTCCGCCCCCGCAAGGGCTGATCGTTTCGTGTCACGCACTGTCATGCCCGCGAAGTCGGGCATCCAGTAACCACCGCGCTCCGTTTGGGTAAACAGGGGATTACTGGATCGCCCGGTCAAGCCGGGCGATGACAACTAACAGAGAGCCTAATCCCGGTCGCGCAGGCCCGTCACGCCTTCATGCCGCGCGCAATGTGCGCAGCAATAGACCGTGCCGTCATGCTCGACGCCATGCCCGATGATGCGGCAATCGCAATGCGGGCAGGTGGGCGCCAGCGCCTGGATCGCGCATTCGAACGAGTCGAAGATCATGGTGCGGTCGCCCATGCTCACCTCGAAGCTCTTGTCGTAGTCGTTGCCGCATTGCTCGCATCGCGCCATGGGGGTCTCCTTTCTCTTCGGAGTGAAACCATTGTAGCAGGCCGCCTGTTCCGTCATCCTGAGGTGCCCGGCGCGTGCTGCTGAGGCTCGCTACGCGCGCACCTTAGCAGATGCGCCGGGCCTCGAAGAGTGACGGGCCTAATGCGCGGCTTCCCAATTGTCCCCTGAGCGCGCGTCCACCTTGAGCGGAACTATCAGCTTCAACGCAGGCTCCGGCGCCTGCTCCATCACCGTGCGCGCCACCTCCATGGTCCGCTCGACCTCCGCGTCCGGCGCCTCGAACACCAGCTCGTCATGCACCTGCATCAGCATGCGCGCGGCGAGCCCCGCCTCGGCCAAAGCCGGCGCCATGCGGATCATGGCGCGGCGGATGATGTCGGCGGCGCTTCCCTGGATCGGCGCGTTGATCGCGGCGCGCTCGTAATTGCCGCGCAAGGACGGGTTCTTGGTGTTGATCTCGGGGTAGTGCACCTTCCGCCCGAACAGCGTCTTCACATAGCCCTGCCGGCGCGCCTCGGCCTTCATCGCCTCCATATAGTCGCGGATGCCGGGGAAGCGCTCGAAATAGGTCTTGATATAGGCGCCGGCCTCGCTCCGGCCGATGCCGAGCTGCGCCGCGAGCCCGACCGAGGAGATGCCGTAGATGATGCCGAAATTGATCGCCTTGGCCTTGCGGCGGATGCCCGGGTCCATGCCTTCGATCGGCACGCCGAACATCTCGCTCGCCGTCATGGCGTGGATGTCGAGCCCGTCCGCGAAGGCCTGGCGCAAGGTCGGCGTGTCGGCCATATGCGCCAGCACGCGTAGCTCGATCTGGCTGTAATCGGCGCTGATCAGCTTCTTGCCCTTCTCGGCGACGAAAGCCTTGCGGATGGCGCGGCCTTCTTGGGTGCGCACCGGGATGTTCTGGAGGTTCGGGTCCTGCGAGGAGAGCCGACCGGTGGTGGTCGCGGCGAGCGCATAGGAGGTGTGCACGCGGCCCGTCTCAGGGTGAATGTAGTGCGGCAGCGCGTCGGTATAGGTGCTCTTGAGCTTGGCCAGCACACGCCATTCCATAACCTTGCGCGGCAGTTCGTGGCCTTCGGCCGCCAGCTCTTCCAGCGCCGCGGCGTCGGTGCTCCAGGCGCCGGTCTTGGTCCGGCGGCCGCCCGGCAGGCTCATCTTGTCGAACAGGATCTCGCCGAGCTGCTTGGGCGAGCCGATATTGAAATCCTCGCCCGCCAGCTCCCTGATTTCGTCCTCGAGCCGCGCGATGGTCTGCGCGAACGAGCCGGAGAGGCTCGCCAAGGTGGCGCGCTCGACCTTGACGCCTGCCCGCTCCATCTCGGCGAGCACCGGCGCCAGCGGCCGCTCCAAGGTCTCATAGACCGTGGTGACGGACTCCGCCGCGAGCCGGGGCTTCAGGATCATCCAGAGCCTCAGGCCGATATCGGTCTCCTCGCCGGCATATTCGGTGGCCCGCGCCGCGTCCACGCGGTCGAACGTGACGGCGTTCCGGCCCGAACCCAGCACCTCCTTCTCGGTGAGGCAGGTATAGCCCATCAGCCGCCCGGCCAGATCGCCCGGTAGATGCTCGGCGCGGCCGGCGTCGAGCGAATAGGACATCAGGCAGGGATCGTCGATTGCGGCGAGCGCGATGCCGTAGCGGGCAAGCGCCACCATGTCGAATTTGGCGTTCTGCACGATCTTCAGCACGCCCAGATCTTCCAGCACCGGCTTCAGGAGATCGAGCGCCTCGCGCATGGGGATCTGCGCGATGCTCTCGCCGCCGAGATCGAGTCCGTCGCCGGAGCGATGCGCGATCGGCACATAGGCCGCGTGTCCCGGCACGAGTGCGAGCGCCACCCCGGCCAGTTCGCCCTGCATGGGGTCCGGCGAGTTGAGCTTTGCCCGGAAGGCGAAATGACCCTGATAGCGCGCCGCATCCAGCAGATCGGCGAGGCGCGAGGCGGCCGTGACCGTCTCGTAGTTGGAGCGGTCGAAAGGCACGGCTTCGAGCCTGCTCGCCCGCTCGACGGCCAGCTGCGCCGGCGACCCGCCTTCGGTCTTGCGTTGCGGCGCGACCGCCGGGCCGCGCGGGCTCCGCCGCAACGGATGATCGTAGTCGTCCTTCTTCTTCCGCTGCGGCGTCGCCGACGGCGTCATGCCTTCGGGCAGCTCGGCGCCGAGACCCTCGGCGATGCGGCGAACCAGCGTGCTGAATTCGAGTTTGCGCAGGAAACCGACCAACGCCTCGGCGTCCGGCGCGCGCACGGCCGTCTCGGCCAGCTCCACGTCGAGCGGTACATGGGCGTCGAGCATGACCAGCGTCTTCGACAGCCGCGCCTGGTCGGCGAAGTTGATGAGGCTTTCGCGTCTTTTGTCCTGCTTGATCTCCGAGGCGCGTGCGAGCAACGTCTCCAGATCGCCGAATTCGTTGATCAGTAGCGCTGCGGTCTTCACGCCGATGCCCGGCACGCCCGGCACATTGTCGGACGAATCGCCCATCAGGGCCTGCACCTCGATCACTTTGGAGGGCGGCACGCCGAAGCGCTCGATCACCTCTGCCTCGCCGATCGCCTTGTTCTTCATCGTGTCGTACATGATGATGCCCGGCTGCACGAGCTGCATCAGGTCCTTGTCCGACGAGACGATGGTCACGTCGGCGCCGGCCTCGCTCGCTTGGAGCGCATAGGTGGCGATGATGTCGTCGGCCTCGTAGCCTTCCTGCTCGATACAGGCGACGTTGAAGGCGCGCACCGCGTCGCGCACCAGCGGGAATTGGGGAATGAGATCGCCGGGCGGCTCTGGCCGGTTGGCCTTGTAGCCGTCGAACAGATCGCTGCGGAAGGTCTTGGCCGAATAGTCGAAGATCACCGCGAGATGGGTGGGCGGCGCCAACTCTCCGGTCTCGCGCATAAGCTTCCACAGCATGGCGCAGAAGCCGTGCACCGCGCCCACGGGGAGCCCGTCGGAGGGCCGGGTGAGCGGCGGCAGCGCGTGATAGGCGCGGAAGATGTAGCCCGAGCCATCGATCAGATAGACGTGGGAGCCTTTGCCGGCCGGCTTGCCGGCGCTTTCGGCCGTCGCTTTGGGGGATGCCATGATGGGCCGAATATAGGGACTGCCGCCCGCTCAAGGGAGTCGGTTCAAGCCTTCATCCCCGGCTTGTCGCGGACGGTGACAAGGGTTCGGGGTCTAAGCCTACGGCAACGTCTCGAGCTCGGTCTTGCTCTCGGTCGAGCCCGGGGCGAAGGACTTGTCGAGGCCGCCGAAGGTCTTCTCGATATATTCGCGGAAATAGTTGTCCAGGAACGGAAACGCGCGGGCGAAGCGGGTGAAATCCTTCTGGGCGATGAACAGCAGGACGCCGTCCTCCAGCGCCACCACCAGCCCGGTCCGGAGCGCCGAGCGGAGCAGCATCCGCTCGCCGAAATGGTCGCCCGGACCGAATACCTTGTCGAAATGGTCGCCGGTGTCGGGGTTGTCGATGGTGAGCCGGAAGGCGCCGCGGATCACCGTGTAGAAGCCGTCGATCAGCATGCCGGGCTCGAACACCTTGTCGCCCTTGCGGTAATGGATGTAGCGCGTCGCCGGCGGAGGTACTTGAATCCGCACGATATTCGGCGGCATGACGCTGTTGATCAGCCAGGTCACGCCGACGCGGAATTTCGAGGCGAAGCCCGGCAGGAAGGAGAGATAGAAGCCGCGCCAGAGCAGCCAGGCGAAGGTGCCGGACAGCTTGAACCCGTACACGTCGGCCACCGCCTTGCTCATGCCCAACGAGGCAAGCGAGCCCTTCGATTTGTAGGCGAAGGGCTTCAAATCCCTCCCCGAGAGCTTCGCCACGATATTCGCCGCGAGTTGCTGCCCCTCGCGCACGGCGAACTGCGCCGTCTGCGTCGCGTAGTGCGCGGGGTCTTCGCCCGGCGTCTCGACCATCGGGATCAGCGCCGCGTCGCCAAGCGCCCACACGCCGTCATGGTCAGGCACGCGCATGAAGCGGTCGGTCTTGATGCGGCCCCATTGCAAGTCGAGCCCGAGCGCCTCGACCAGCCGATGCGGACCGTTGCCGATCGTCGCGACGATGGTCGAGGTGGGGATGATGCGGCCGTCGGTGAGCTCGACCGCGGTGCCGGTCGCCGACTTGGTGCCGACTCCGGTCATGACCTCGATGCCGTTCTGCTGCATCCGCCGCGTGGCATAGTCTGCCAGATCGAGCGGGAAGGTCGGCAGGATCCGGTTCGCATACTCGATCAGATAGAACTTGATCTCTTCCGGCTTGATGTTCGGGTAATAGCGCAGCGCCCGGCGGACCAGCTCGCGCGTCTCGGCGATCGTCTCCACGCCGGAAAAACCCGCACCCACCGTGACGAAAGTCAGCAGCTGCCGCTTCACCTCTTGGTTCTGCGTGACGTCGGCCGTTTCCAGGCAGCCGATTACATGGGTTCTCAGCCGGTGCGCGTCGGCCAAATCCTTCATGGTGAGGGCATGTTCGGGCAGGCCGGGGAAGCGGTTGAGATCGACGCCGGTCCCGAGCGCGATCACCAGCTCGTCATAGGGCAGCTCGATCGGCGTGTGCTTGACGCCCTGAACCACCGTGACGGTCTTCCTGGCGAAATCGATGCCCATGATCTCGGCCAGCCGGAACTGGACCCGGCGCAGCAATTGCCGCAGCGGCACGACGGCGTCGGCCGAATGGATGCTGGCGGCGGCGACCTCGGGGAGCAGCGGCTGGAACACGAAATAATTGTTGGCGTTGACGAGCTCGACCTCGACCTTGCCGCGGCCCTGCCGCTCGAGCGCCTTGGCGGCGAACACCCCGCCAAAGCCGCCGCCGATGACCAGGACCTTCTTCTTTTCCATAGGCTGCCCAGCCTCTTTTTGCGCTATTCCGCATACCTACGCCGATGCGAAGTTGCGTCAAGTAGCCGGATGGCCGGAAACGGCAGGCGGAAACCGGGAGATCCGGCCCGCGGGCCTGTCTGCCCCTGATTCGCCGCCTCCGGCTGCTGATTTCCGGGTCCTGGCTTCCGGTCCGCCCTGCCGAGGCGTTGCGCTGCTGGAAGGCTTTGGTCTAGGGTCGGATCACCCAGCACCCGTAGCTCAGTTGGATAGAGCGTTGCCCTCCGAAGGCAGAGGTCACAGGTTCGAATCCTGTCGGGTGCGCCATTCTCCGTCGCAGAAATGGCGCTGACATGCGCCGGCATTTGCGGGCTCAGTCGCCGCTGGGCAGTGGCGCTTCCGGATTGACCAGCTTGGCCCCGCGCAGGTCGCGCCAGAACGCCGCCGGAACCGCTTCTTCAAGCGCCGCGCGATCCTCGGGAATTCGCTCCGGCCTGCTGGCGCCCGGGATCACGGCCGCGACCGCTGGATTGGCCAGGGCGAATTGCAGACCCGCCGCCTTCATGCTGACGCCATGAAGGTCGGCGATTGCCTTGATCCGCGCGACCTTGTCGAGGATGTGCGGCGGAGCCGGCGCATATTCGAAGTTCGGCCCGCCGACCAGCGCGCCCGAACTGTAGGGCCCGCCGACGACGATCCCGAGACCGCGCTCTGCGACCGTCGGCATGACACGCTGCAAGGCGCGATCGTGGTCGAGCAGGGAGTAGCGTCCGGCCAGCAGGAATCCGTCGGGCCTTGGCTCCTCCAGTTGGAGCAGCAGTTCGATCGGCTCGACGAGATTGACGCCGAGTCCCCAGGCCTCGATCACGCCTTCGTCGCGCAGACGGTCGAGCGCTCTGAAGGCGCCCTTTCGCGCGATGTCGAACACGCCGAGCCACGCGTCGCCATAGAAATCCCGCGCAACATCGTGAACCCAGACGATCTCGATGCGATCGGTCTTCAGGCGGGCGAGGCTGTCCTCGATGGACCGCAGCGTCGCGTCCGCCGAATAGTCGACCACGACCTTGTTGGGGCGGCCATGCTTGAACAGATCGCCCTTCTCGCCGAGGTCCCGCTCGCTCACATCTTCGATCTCGTCTTCTATGAGCCGGCCGACCTTGGTGCTGATGACATAGTCGTCGCGCGGCCGTCCGGCGAGCGCTGCGCCCAGGCGGCTTTCGGCGAGGCCCGCGCCATAGATGGGCGCATTGTCGAAATAGCGGATGCCGTTGTTCCAGGCCTCCTCCACGGTCGCCAGCGCCTCGTCCTCGGGAATCGCGCGAAACATGTTGCCGAGCGGCGCGCAGCCAAAGCCAAGTTTGCCCGGCAGAATATCTTTTAGAGTCATTTTCGGTCCTTTTCGGGAGGCTTCGCTGACGGCAAGGTAATCGTGGCGCCTGACTCTGCGTTCCGCCAGATTTGGATTTTTCGGCGGATGCCGTACCAAAGTGAACAGTTATGACGACGCATGCGCGGCCATTGAGCATCGGCACGGCCGGCTGGACCGTGCCCGCGCGCTATGCGGCGAAGGTCCCGGCCGGCGGCAGCCAGCTCGAGCGCTATGCGCGAGTGCTGAACGCGGTCGAGATCAATTCGTCGTTCTACCGGCCGCATCGGCGCGAGACGTATGAGCGCTGGGCGGCGGCCACGCCTGAGCACTTCCGCTTTTCGGTGAAGCTGCCGCGCACCATCACCCACTTCGCGAGGCTCAAGAATTGCGACGCGATGCTCGACCGCTTTCTCGACGAGGTGACGGGGCTCGGCGATCGGCTCGGCGTCCTGCTGGTGCAGCTGGCGCCGAAGCTCGCCTTTGACGCGGAGGTGGCCGGCCGCTTCTTCGGCGAACTGCATGCCCGCATCGCCACTCCCGTGGCCCTGGAACCGCGCAATGCGAGCTGGTTCGCGCCGGAGATGGACGAATGGCTTGCCCGGCACCGCATCGCGCGGGTCGCCGCCGATCCCGCGCGTGTGGCCGGGGCGGACGAAGCGGGGGGCTGGGACGGACTGGTCTATTATCGCTGGCACGGCTCGCCGCGAATCTATTCCTCCAGCTACGGCGATGCGGCCCTGGCGGGGTTGCGGCGCCGTCTCGACGAGAGCTCGAAACGGGGCGCCGAGACCTGGTGCATCTTCGACAACACTGCCTCGGGCGCGGCCTTCGGCAACGCACTCGCTTTGAATGCCTGAACGAATCCAGCCACTTGCTCCCGCCGACCGGTGCGTTTGGGCAGCGGGGCCTGGCTGATCGCATCTGCCTGCTTGGTATGATCGTGTGCGGTTAAGTTCAGTCTCCGCAATAAAAAAGCCTGAAATTGGCGTATGCTGAGCGTGCAGGCTTCTGGGGTAGGAAGCCAACCCAAAGGAGAGGATGACATGAGGAAGTTTTTTCTGGTGGCGGCAGCCGCTGCCATCGCGCTCGTAGGCGTATCGGCCGGGGCATGCGATAGCGGGGAAAAGGCACCGGAAACGCCAGCCCCGACGACTCAGCCGGAAACTCCGGCGCCCGAGGTAAAGCCCGAGACGCCGCCGGCGCCACCGGCCGAATAGGGCGCGTAGCACGAGTTTTGGGGCGGCGCGGCCAGGATCTCTCCTGGCCGTTTGCCGCCCCTATTTCGTCGATTCGCGGACGGCCGCGAGCACCTGTTCGGCGTGGCCCGGCACCTTCACCTTGCGCCAGATCTTCCGCACCACGCCCTCGCCGTCGATCAGGAACGTCGCGCGCTCGATCCCCATATATTTTCTGCCGTACATGCTCTTCTCGACCCAGACGCCATAGGCGTCGCAGACCTTGCCGTGATCGTCTGAGGCGAGCGGGAAGGGGAGCTCGTATTTCTGCTTGAACTTGTCGTGGCTGGCCACGCTGTCGCGCGAGATGCCGACAACCTCCGCTTTGACCTTGGAGAAATCCGGCAGCGCGTCGCGAAAGGCGCAGGCTTGCGCGGTGCAGCCCGAAGTGTCGTCCTTGGGATAGAAATAGAGCACGACCGGGCTGCCCTTGAGCGCCTTGAGCGCGACCGTCCCGCCGCCATCCGAGGGCAGGGTGAAATCCGGCGCCTGGTCGCCAACCTCGATGCTCATGCTGCTACCTCCCTCACTTTGGCACTAGGGCGATGACCCGGGCTGGCGCGCCCGACCCGCCGGCGATCTTCATCGGCAGCGCGATCGCCGTCGCGCCGGTCGCCGGCAATTCGCCGAGATTGGCGAGATTTTCGAGCCCCGCCACGTTGTTCGCCGCGGCGAAGCGGTGCACCGGGAAATCCTTCGACGTGCCGGGATCGATGCTTGCCGTATCGACGCCGATCGTGCCCACGCCCCGCTCGCGGATGAGAAACTTTACGGCCTCCAGCCCAAAGGACGGAAAGTGGAGCTTGGAGGCGTCGCCCGGCGTGTCATCGCCGAAATAGGCGAGCCGGTCAGGCCAGCGCTTGCCCCAGCCGGTATGCAGCAGGACCGTGCCGCCGCGCGGGATCTGCCCGTGCTTGGCTTCGAATTTTAGCACGTCGTCGATGCTGAGCGTGTAGTCCGGGTCGGCTTGCGCCTGTTCGCTGACATCGATGACGACCGCCGGGGCGACGAACCGCTCCACCGGAATTTCTCCACTCGACCATACGCCTTCGGCGAAATGCGCCGGCGCATCGAGATGGGTGCCGCCATGCTCCGGCGCGCAGAAGGCATAAGCCGCGTAGTAGAAGCCGAGCGAGGTGGGGCCCTTGTGCAGCGGCTTCAGCTCGAAGCCCGACGGGGACGTGGGCCAATAGAGCGTGTCCTTGCCGAAAGCGTGGGTCAGATCGACGATCCGCGTGGCCGAAAGATCGATGGTCTGCGCCGGCGCGGATGCCGGGACCACCCAGCAGACAAGGGCGATCGCTGCAAGGCAGAGGAACCTAGGGCACATCGGCGTCACTCCTTCGGCTGGCCAAGCCGTTTGCTCATTGTGACATGCGGAAGCGTGTTCTCCTCGAACGGGTCGCCCTCGGCCAGATAGCCATGCGCCGCGTAGAAGGCTTCGGCGCCCGTCCTGGCATGAAGCACGATGAGGCGAAACCCCGACCCACCGATCATGAGGTGGGGATTACGACTCAGGTGTCGGCGATGGTGGTCTTCGTCAT
>JAWOJH010000220.1:0-9233 GCA_046481725.1 Methyloceanibacter sp.
GCTCGACCCGCGGGCCGATCAGCTCGGCGCCGAGGATCTTGCCACAGCTGCGCTCGGCGTAAATGCGGGCGCGGCCGTGGTTCTCATTGATCACTCGGGCGCGGCCCTGGTTGCCAAAGTCGACCTCGCCGAACTCCCAATCTCCGCCCTCGTCCGAGGGGCCGGGGCACCGGCTCCTCGATCATGCCGCAGAAGCGGAACCCGGATGCAGCGGAGCTGGTGCGCGCCAAGACCGGGCGGATCGCCGGCGCCTTTCAGGCCCTGCTGATGGTGATGAAGGGGCTGCCGCTCGCCTATGCCAAGGACATGCAGGAGGACAAGGAGCCGGTGTTCGACGCGCTCGATTCGCTCAAGCTCGGGCTCGCCGCCATGACCGGCATGGTCGAGGACCTCGAGCCCGACCTCAAGGCCATGAAGCGCGCCGCCGGCGCCGGGCACTCGACCGCCACCGACCTCGCCGATTGGCTGGTGCTCAATCTTGGGCTACCCTTCCGGGAAGCGCACCACCTCACCGGCAGGATCGTGGCGCTGGCCGAATCAAAGGGTTTGGACCTCAAGAAACTGCCGCTTTCCGACCTTAAATCGGTCGAGGCCCGGATCACCGAGGCGGTTTATCCGGCGCTGGATGTCGCAGGATCCGTAAAAAGTCGTACCAGCTATGGCGGAACCGCGCCCGCCAATGTGAAACGGGAGGCACGGAGATGGATAAAGCGTTTGGAGAAGGGCGCCGAAACGCGATAAAAGGATAGTCGAAAAGCCGCGAAAAGGCTTGAGGGACAGGGGCACGACCATGGGAAGCGCATTGCGCGTCCTTTTAACGCTTGTGCTGGTACTAACGATCGGGCTTTCGGCTTGTGGACGCCGCGGCTCTCTGGATCGGCCGAAACCGGCTTATCCTGAGGCCAAGGCGGACCCGTCGACCAAAATGTCCCAGGCTCCGGCCCGCCGCCTCTGGATCGATAAGCTTCTCGAATAGACGTTTCCCTTCCGATGCATCATTTCGCCTACCGGCGCGGCGTGTCCCACGAAAACGTGCTCCACGCCGAGGACGTCGATCTTACCGTTCTGGCCGACGCCGTAGGGACCCCCTTCTACTGCTACTCGACGGCGACGCTCGAGCGGCACTATCGGGTGTTCGCCGATGCGTTCGCGCGCGCGCCGGACACGCTGGTCTGCTACTCGATAAAGGCCAATTCCAATCTCGGCGTGCTCGCCACCTTGGCGCGGCTCGGCGCAGGCATGGACGTCGTGTCGGAGGGCGAGCTTCGCCGCGCGCTGGCGGTGAAGGTGCCGCCCGAGCGGATCGTGTTCTCCGGCGTCGGCAAGACGCGCTCGGAAATGGCCTTCGCGATCGAATCCGGCATCTTCGCTTTCAACGTGGAGTCGGAACCCGAGCTTCGGGCCCTGAGCGAGGTGGCGGCGGCGCGCGGGGCAATGGCGCGGATCGCCTTTCGGGTGAACCCAGACGTCGACGCCAAAACGCATCACAAGATTGCCACCGGCAAGGCCGAGAACAAATTCGGCGTACCGTTCGAGGAAGCGCCGTCGCTCTATGCGCTGGCGCGCCAGCTGCCGGGCATCGAGCCGACCGGCGTCCATATGCATATCGGCAGCCAGATCACCGAGCTCGCGCCGTTCCGCAATGCTTTCGCTCTGCTGAGTGAGCTGGTCGGCAGCTTGCGCGGCGAGGGCTTCGATCTCGGCTTCGTCAATCTCGGCGGCGGGCTCGGCATTCCCTATCGCAGCGACCAGCCGGCGCCGCCCTTGCCTGAGGACTATGCGCGGCTGGTGGCGGAAGAAGTCGGCGGGCTCGGTTTGCGGCTGCTGTTCGAACCGGGGCGAATGATCGCCGGCAATGCCGGCATTCTCGTCGCGCGCGTGCTCTATGTGAAGCGGGGCGCGTCGAAGATCTTCACCATCGTCGATGCCGGCATGAACGATCTGATGCGGCCGACGCTGTACGAGGCCTATCATGAGATTTTGAAGGTCTCGGATCCCGGTTTGGAGGGCCCGAATGTGGTGATGGATGTCTCCGGACCGGTCTGCGAGACCGGCGATTATCTGGCGCTCGACCGCGCATTGCCGGAACTTCGACCGGGCGAACTCATTTCCATCATGACGGCCGGCGCCTATGGTGCTGTTCTGGCTTCCGAATATAACTCGCGGCTGCTGGTGCCCGAGGTGCTGGTGTCCGGGAACCGCTATTGCGTCACCCGCCCGCGGCCAAGCTACGAAGACATGCTCGCGCGCGAGCGGCTGGCGGACTGGCTGAAAGCCTAGGCCTATAGGCGATTGGGGCCTCGCTTTTGCCCGCATCTCTCCCCAAGTTAATTCGATGCGCCTGACCGTTCGTGTTAGACAAAACCGATGATACGAAGCCTATTTCGACCCAAAGACCGGGAACCACAACCAGCTCCGGGCAGTGCGCTTGCCGAGCGTTTCGAGACGCGCGTGCGGCTCTCCTGGCTCGCGCTGCTTGCCGAGCGCGTCTGGGAAGCGCTGCTATGGCCGTTCCTGGTGATTGCAGCCTTTGTCGTGATGTCGCTGCTGGAACTGTGGACCCTGTTCCCGCCACTGCTGCACCGCGTGCTGCTGGGCGGCTTCGGGCTCGCATTGATCGTCTCCTTCCTGCCGCTGGTGCGGCTTCAACCGCCGACGCGGCAGGAGGCCTTGCGGCGGCTGGAGCGAACCGCGGGCATCAAGCACCGACCAGCCTCGTCCTATGAAGATCGCCTCGGCGCCACACCGCCGAAGGAGACCGCGGCGCTCTGGTCGGCGCACCGGACGCGACTGTCCAACCTCATCGCCAAGCTCAGGCCCTCTTGGCCCGCGCCGCGCACCGACCGCAAGGACCCCTACGCGATCCGGGCAGCCCTCTTGCTCGTCGCCGTCACGGCCATGCTGGCAGCCGGCGGCAATGGCTGGGATCGTTTGCGCCAAGCCTTCTCGTCCACGGCATCGGGAGCTGCGTCGCTGCTCAGGCTCGACGCCTGGGTCACGCCTCCGGTCTATACCGGCGTGCCGCCGATCGTGCTCGCCGACGGCAGCGAGACCGTCGGCGCCGGCGCGGAATCGTTTCGCGCCTTGTCGGTGCCGGAGCGGAGCCAGTTGATCGTCCGCACCCACGCGCCTCAGGGCGAGAAGGTAAGCCTCACCACCAGCCGCGACGGCGTGGCCGAGGTCAAGACGGTAGAGCCGAAGCAAGGCGCGTCCGAAGGGCTGGTGGAGTTTCAGGTGGCGCTGGACCAGCCGATGAGCGCCGATGTCAGGATCGGCGCGCAGACGGTCTCGAAATGGCGCTTCGACCTGATCAAGGACGAGCCGCCCACCATCAGCCTGACGGGCAATCCCACCACCACGCCGCGCGGCGCGCTGCGCATTCAGTTCCGCGCCGACGACGACAACGGCGTGGCGAGCGCCGAAGCGCGTTTCGCACTTGGCGAAGGCGAGGAGCGCAATCTGGCGCCGGTCGCGGCCGAGCCGGCCGCTAAAGTCGGCGGAGGAGACGCGTTACTCGAACCGCCCTCCATGCCGCTGCAATTGCCGCGTACCAACGCCAAGCGGGTAGAGGGCCGCGCCACGCAAGACCTCACCGCGCATCCTTGGGCGGGGCTAAAGGTCCGCATGACGTTGATCGCCCGCGACCAGGCAGATCAGTCGGGCGAGAGCATGCCCTACGAATTCGTGCTGCCCGAGCGCAACTTCACCAAGCCGCTGGCTAAGGCGGTGGTGGAGCAGCGCAAGAAACTGGTGCGCGATCCGAGCGCGCCGGAGGGCGTCGTCAAGGCGCTCGACGCGCTTACGCTCGGTGCGGACAAGGTGATCGACAACACCACGATCTATCTGGCTCTCCGCAACGCCTATTGGCGGCTGCGCACCGATACTTCGCGGGAAGGCGTCGCCAGCGTGGTCGAGCAGCTATGGGAGACTGCGCTTCGCATCGAGGACGGCGAACTGCCCGAGGCCGAGCGTGCCCTGAAATCCGCGCAGGACGCGCTGATGCAGGCGCTCAAGGACAACGCTTCGCCCGAGGAGACTAAGCGCCTGGTCGAGGAGCTGCGTCAGGCGTTGTCGCAATACCTCCAGGCGCTCGCCGAGCAGCAGCAGGACAAGGGCAACATGCCGGCGCAAGGCCAGCAGGACGGCGATCAGCTGGTGTCGCAGCAGGATCTCGACAAGATGCTCAATGCGATCCAGAACCTCGCCGAGTCCGGCTCGAAGGAAATGGCCGAGCGCATGCTCTCGGAACTCAAGGACATCCTCGACCGGCTCCAGACCGGCAACTTCACCGAGAATGCTCAGCAGCAGCGCGCCAGCCGCATGATGAAGGAGCTGAGCGACATCGTTTCCGATCAACAGAAACTGCTGGACGATACGTTCGCCGCCAAGCGCCAGCAGGGTTCCGGCAATCAATCTGGCGATGAGTTCGAGGTGAGCCCGCCGGGACCGCCGATGGATTTCGGTCCGGGCATGGCGCCGATGTTCGAGTCGCTGCCGGGAGAGGCCCAACAGGGTTCGGCCAAGGGGCAAGGCGAGTCTGGCGGCCAAGGTTCGCCGCCGCAATCCGGCAGGCTCGAGATGGGCGAACAGCCGCAAGGCGCAGGCCAGCATGGCAAGCTGGGCGAGCGCCAGCAATCCTTGCGCGACAAGCTGCAACAGATGATCGAGCGTTTCCTCGCGGAGGGCGACGACGCGCCCGATGAATTCGTGGGGGCGGAAGAGGCGATGGGCGGCGCCAAGGAGGCGATCGGAGAAAGCGATCTCGAGCGCGCCACCCAGCAGCAAAGCCTTGCCCTCGAGCGCCTGCGCCAGGGCGCACAAAACCTGGCGGAGCAAATGATGGAGGGCGGCGAGACGCAGGCCGGCCAAGGGCCCGGCAATAACGGGCGCGATCCGCTGGGCCGCCCGGACCGCTCGAACCGGCCCGATCTCGGCTTGTCGGTTAAGGTTCCGGACGAAATCGACATCCAGCGCGCGCGAGAGGTGCTGGACGAGCTTCGCCGCCGCCTGGGCGACCCGTCACGGCCCTCGCTCGAACTCGATTATCTCGAGCGTCTGATTAAGCCGTTCTAGCGGATTCATAGAGCCTGTACGGTGCATTCCCCCTCGCCCTGAAGATCTGGTGCGGTCGTGAATTTCCTCAAATCCATGCTGCAAGCGATTGGACGCGGATTCCGCGCCGCCGCCAATGCCGTGCTGTGGCCGTTCCGGCGGCTTGGCGGCTGGTTCGGGGGGCGCGGCGGCATGGCCAAGGCCGCAATCGGTGTGATGCTCCTGCTTCTCGTGCTGCTGTACGGCTATTTCTTTTGGACGACCCAGCGCTGGACCAATTTCAACCCCAACTACGCAGCGGCCTACCAGCAGCCCGCGGCCAGCACGGTGCAATCGGTAAGCCCGAGCGGCGGCATCGTCAGCACGCAGGAGGAAGCGGCCGCCGCGGAGCAGACCTGCCGGCGTTCGCTTATCGTCGACGCCACCGCCGATCTCGTCGACTTCAACGTCAATCAGAACGCATGGATTTCCTCCATGCTGCTCTACAAGCTCGGCCTGTTCGGGCTCGATTGGGACCGCACGCCGTTCTTCGACAACAAGGCCGCCTTCCAGCGGGGCGTGAACCAGGCGATCCGCCGCACGGCAATCGAGTTGGTGGATACGCTCGGCCGCGTGCGCGGCACCTCGCAGATCGACTCGGATCTGCAACGCGCCCGCGGCAATCTGCAATTTGACGAGCAGACCTGGTATTTCAGCCTGAACCCATTCGGGCCCAAGACGCCGACGCCCGGGTTCTATCGCAGCTCGATCAAGGACCTCAGGGCGTTCAATGCACGGCTGGAGAAATGCGAGGCGGTGTTCGACGCGCGCGCCGACAACCTGCTCCAATTCATCGATCGGATCGCCAACGATATCGGCGCCACCTCGGCGATTTTGCGCGAGCGCTCCGAGAAATATAATCTCGGCTGGTTCGATCCGCGCGCCGACGATCGCTTCTGGTTCGCCTATGGGCAGCTCTACGGCTATTACGGCATCCTCACGGCGGCGGGAGTAGATTTCAGAGATGTGATCGCTCAGCGCCGGCTGACTCAGCTCTGGTCGGACCTCGAGGATCAGCTTCGCGCCGCGCTGAGAATTCAGCCGCTGATCATATCCAACGGCGCGGAGGCTGGCATGCTGATGCCCTCCCATCTCGCGACGCTCGGCTTCTATATCCTCAGGGTGCGCTCGAACCTGGTCGAGGTCAGGTTGGTACTGGACCGCTAGACTGGGAAGTCTACCGGGGCGGCAACGCGCCGATGAACGGCAATTCGCGGAAGCGGTGCGCGAGATCGGTGCCGTAGCCGACCACATAGACCGGCGGGCAACGGAAGCCGACAAAATCCGGCACGATCTCCGCGGCGTGCGGCACCTCCTTGTCGAGCAGCACGCAGGTCCGCACCCGGGCACCGCTTCGTTGCAACACCTCCTTGGCGAAAGCGAGCGTCCGGCCGGAATCGAGAATATCGTCGACGACCACCACCTCACGGCCTTCAAGCTCGGTCTCGACGTCCCGCAGCACCCTCACCTCGCCGCTCGAACTGGTGCCGGCGCCGTAACTCGCCAGGAACATGAAATCGATCTCCGGCTGAAGTCCCTGGCGGTACAGCGCCCGGATTAGGTCCGCGGCGAAGATGAAGCTCCCCTTCAGGATGGCGACGATCACGAGGTCGCGCGGACAGGACCCGGCGATCTCGCGCGCGAGAGCCTCGACGCGATCGGCGATTTCCGTGGCGGTGAAAAGCGGCGTGATGCTGCCGGCAGGCTCAAGCCCGGCCATCGCTACTCGGCCTTGGCGAAATGCACCTTGACGCTGCGGACATTGCTGGGCGGCGAAGGGATCTGCCGCAAGAAGGGCGCATGCTCACCTGCCCCCAGCGCTTCCTCGCCGATCTCGGTGGTCCAGGCGGAGATCTCCTCCCCCTTCTCGTCTCTGAGGGCGATGACGACGGTAGGCACGTCGAGCGGGGCGGAAGACAGGTTCACCACATCGCCCTGGACTTCGAGCACGGTTTGGCCGCCGTCGCTGGTCCAGCCATAACGCACCCCCTGGAAGGAGAGGCCGTGTGCTCCAATCGGCGAGCCGAACAGCGCATAAAGCCGGGAGGCACCCGGTAGGATCGACGTGACCGCGGATGGTGCCAGGGCCAAGGTGCCTACGATGCTCGCAACAAAGAGCGCGAGCACGAGCCAACCGATGGCGACGACAGGCGGCTTCCTCCGTGCGGGCTTCTCCTCGCCGAAGGCCTGCGCGGCGAGAGCCGGGTCGATGCCCAGTTCAGCATCGCCGATGCCGGCATCGTCAAAACTGGCGTCTCCGAAGCTCGCGTCACCGAAGCTGGCGTCGCCGAAGCTGGCGTCGGCCGCCCCCGGCCTGCCGAGGCCGTCGGCCATCGGGGCTTGGTCCATGCTCGCATCGGCGGACGCGGCGGCGCCGGGCGCGCTCTTTCGCGACAGGCGCGAGAAGATTCCGCCGCCGCGCTTCTCTGGTTCAGGGATTGGCGGCGCGGCCTCGGCCGCCGCTTCGGCGTTGATGCGAGCGACTTGGGCGGCGAGATCGGCCTCCACGGCAGCCTGCGTCAGACCAGGCGCCGATTGCGGCGAGGGAGCGATGCCGGCGAAACCGCGCATTCCGGAATTCACGGGGGACGCCGGCTGCGGCGGCGGTGCCATGACTGGCGGCGGTGGCGTCGGCGCCGCCTGCGGCGCAACTGCCGGCTGCGGTGGCAGCGGCGGTGTTGGCGCGGCCTGCGGCGCGACGGGCGGCGGCGGCGGCGTCATCGCCGGCTGCGGCTCTGGCGCTGGCGCCGGCGCGGCTAGGGGCTGCGCCTGCCAGACATGGGCGCATTTCGAGCAGCGCACCTTGCGACCCTCGGGCGGGAACACCGCCTTGGTCTCATAACGCGTGCCGCAAGCCGGGCAGATAATCAGTGTTGCCATCGGAATAGCCAAAAAGGCCTGCTATCTTCGGATTCGCCCCGGGCCCCACGCCCTCGCCCAAATCCATTGATACCGAACCTTTAGTTCAGCATAAAGAGCCAGTCTTCCGCAATGTTAAGAGGCTTAAGGAACACGGGTGATTCGCTTTGACAATGTCGGGCTGCGCTACGGCTCGGGCCCGGAAATCTTGCGCGACGTCACCTTTCACGTGCTTCCGGGGTCCTTTCATTTCCTGACCGGACCGTCGGGGGCCGGGAAAACCACGCTTTTGCGGCTGCTCTTCATGTCGCTGAAGCCCTCGCGGGGGCTGATTTTCGTGTTCAACGAGAATGTCGGGGAGCTCACCTCCGGCGGCCGGTCGGCGCTCAGGCGGCGAATCGGCATCGTTTTTCAGGATTTCCGGCTGCTCGACCATCTCACCACCTGGGAGAATGTGGCGCTCCCCTTGCGGGTCATGGGCAAGAAAGAAGCGGAATACCGGGAGGACGTAACCGATCTGTTGCGCTGGGTGGGTCTCGGCGACCGCATCCACGCCTATCCGGAAATCCTGTCCGGGGGCGAGAAGCAGCGCGCGGCGATTGCCCGCGCGGTGATCGGGCGCCCCGAATTGCTGCTCGCCGACGAGCCCACCGGCAATGTCGATCCGGCGATCGGCAACAGGTTGCTGCGGTTGTTCGTCGAGCTCAACCGGCTCGGCACCTCGGTCATCATCGCGACCCACGACTATGGCTTGATGGAGCAACTCGATGCCCCGAGGCTGGTGCTCACCAACGGCCATTTGCAGACGCGTTGAACCCGTGACCTTCTTGTCCGACATCAGGGATTACCCCTGGACCAACCTCCTCACCGGCATCCTGCCGGCGCGGCTGGCGGCACTGCTCCCGGCACGCTTCCAGACCAAGGCGGCGCAGATCGTGCCCTCGGCTTCCATCGCCGGGCACGCGCTCACCGTGGTGATCGCCATCATGTCCTTTCTCGCCTGCCTGACGCTGGGGGCGGTCTATATGGTCAACCAGTCGGCCAATGCCTGGGTCAACGACATTTCCAGCGAGATCACCGTGGAGCTCGACCCGGTCAATGCCGCCGACATCGAGAAGAAGATGACGCTGGTCGCGCTGTTTCTTGCCAAGCAGAAAGGCGTCACGCGCGTTAAGCCGCTCAGCGCGGAGGACAGCGCCAAGCTGCTCGAGCCCTGGCTCGGCCCCCTTATGGTGCTTGCAGGAAATGTAGCACTGGAATCGATGGGATTTAAAACTTTCGGA
>JAWOJH010000019.1:0-9536 GCA_046481725.1 Methyloceanibacter sp.
CCTCGAAGGTGCGCAAATGGGCTGCGACCTCGGCCTGCAACCGGTCGCGCGAGGGAAGGCGCAACAACTGCGGCGCGATCCGCCAGATGACAATCGCGGCGGTGAGCGCGAGCAGCGCTCCAAGCGCCTTCAGCAGGCCTTCGACTCCCACGCCGCCGGGGGTCCATAGCCTGAAAAGCGAAGCGAAATGGGCGATGCCCACGGCGAACAGGAACAGCGCGAACAGGTTGACCAGCGTGGTCTCGCCGGGGCTGCTCTCGCCGCGTTTCCGATAGATGTAAAGCAACGCGATGGGGATGATCAGGAACGACAGCCCGATGATGCCGTCGGAAACGGCATGAAGCAGGACCACCCCCGGCGGCCATTGTTCGGATTGGGCGGCAACTCGATCGGCGCCGGATGCGAGCCAAGAGTCCATTTTGTCCATCAACCAGCCGCCAAGACGCCACGAGGAACCGGACTGCTTCGCTCGGGACACGGCGAAAGCTGGTGCTCAGCCAACAAGCCTTTTCCCTTATCGGGATTTGGGTGGAGCAGGTCCATTGCGCAAGCGTGCCGGGTCGAACCGAGAAATTGCGCGCCAAGCTTGGAACCCTTTTTCAGGCCCGGGGTTATGCAGCCGTTCGAGGGCATGCGAATTATCATCCCCGCCCCTCCCCTGCTGCACTCGAACCAGACGCCCGCAACCGTCCTCCCCCGGTTGCGGGCGTTTTCTTGCGGGAGTGCAAATCCGCGCAGGCACCGTGATGTCCCCAGCCGCGCATCAGAGCAGCGCAGCTATCAGCATGACGAGAAATACGACCAGGAAGATGAAGAAAAGAATTCGCGCCACCCCGGCCGCGGCGGAGGCGACCCCGCCAAATCCGAAAATGCCGGCGATCAAGGCGACGACTGCGAAAATAAGCGCCCAGGTAAGAAGCATGTGAGACTCCCGAAGCTTTGGGACGAACCGGGCCGGCTCGATCGCCCTCCGGTCTGCCCTGAAACGCGGCTTGCGCCATATTGTTGCAGCGCGGAAACGGTGAGTCGCCTCCCTCGTCTCTAAAAATAGGCGACCGCCGCCAGCAAATCCCTGCCGGTGAAAGGTTTTTTCACCAGGGGCGCGGCCCGGTGGGCTGGCGGCAATTGCTCACGGCCATAGCCGCTGACAAAGGCGAAGGGAATGGAACGGGCCTTCAGCGCGTCGGCGACCCGCCCCACCGGTTCGCCCGCAAGATGGGCGTCGAGCAGGGCGCCGTGCACCACCTCACGCTCGAGCGCCTGAAGCGCATCGCTCACATTGGCAGCCGGGCCGACGACGGCGAGACCCGCTTGCTCGAGCACACCGGCAATATCAAGGGCAATGAGAAACTCGTCCTCCACCACCAGAATACGCGTCGCTGGCATTGGCCCCTCCTCCGGAACTCTACCTCGCCCCTCCAGTTCATGTGATTTAGCGCCTCCGATCAAGACCCCCCAGGGATGCCTGCCGCAGCCCGGCGGAACCGCGCCGGTCGGAAAAGCGTTCCTCTTGTACCTGAGAGCAGGGGCAGGCGAGTGATCGTGTCTGCCTGTTTTAAGAACGCCGCCCGAAGCGGGAGGCATTTGCAAGGAGCATGAAGTCATGAATTGGGATCGTATCGAAGGCAACTGGAAGCAATTCAGCGGCAAGGTTCAGCAGCAATGGGGTAAACTGACCAATGACGATCTCGACCAGGTCGAGGGCCGTCGCACCGAGCTGGTCGGCAAGATCCAAGAGCGGTATGGGATCGCCAAGGATGAGGCCGAGCGCCAAGTCGACACTTGGCTGCAGAACAGCTAGGGCTAAGCATCAGTCCGCCGCGGTCCTGGCATGTTTTGGGTCAGGCCGCGGCGTTCGGATGCCTGACGTTTGAAGCGATTTCCTAGCTATTGCGTATTATGCTGGTTCGTGCGTTCCCCTAATTTGGACTTGCGGCGTGATTGTGCGCGCCAGGACTTGCGCCCCGACGGCCGCTGAGAGAGGTAAACAATGCTGACGACCATTCTGATTATTATTCTGATCCTGATCCTACTCGGCGCGTTTCCCGCATGGCCGCATAGCCGCGGCTGGGGCTATGGGCCGTCCGGCGTCGTCGGACTGATCCTGGTGATCGTGCTTATTCTCCTGCTGCTCGGCAAAATCTGACCGAACGCACGTTCGGCCCGAACCTAAGCACTCATTGGCGTGCGGTCGCGCAGATGGGCGAGGCGCTCGAAGAACAGCGCCTGCGAGACGATCGCCTTCACCGTGTCAGGCTGATAGGGCTTGGTGATGAGGAAGGCCGGCTCGGGCCGCTCGCCGGTGAGCAGCCGGTCGGGATAGGCGGTGATGAAGATCACCGGCACGGCCATGGAGCCGAGCATTTCGTTGACGGCGTCGAGCCCGGAGCTGCCGTCGGCCAACTGAATATCGGCGAGCACAAGCCCGGGCTTGGCCTTGCCGACCGCCTTCAACGCCTCGCTGTGGGTGCGCGCGACGCCGGTCACGCGATGGCCGAGTCCCTCGACAATGCTTTCGAGATCCATGGCGATCATCGGCTCGTCCTCGATGATCAGTACGTCGGTGGCGACCTGCGCGGCGATCTCGCGGCCGGCATCTGCGATCAATTCGTCGAGCTTGGCGACATCGACGTTGAGGATCTGCGCAGCTTCGGCCGGCGAGAAGCCTTCGACCGCGCAAAGCAGAAACGCCTGGCGCGGCAACGGCGTGATGGATTCGAGCTTGCGGTCGATCGCCGTAACGTTTCCTGTCAACCCTTCCGGTTTGAGGTTGATATCGAGCGAATTCCACAAACCGACAAAAGTCCGGTACAGCGCCACCCGCGGGTCGAGCGAGGTGTCGAACAGCGACGGGTCCTCGATCAGCACTTCGAGCGTCGCGGCGACATAAGCGTCCCCGGCGGATTGGGTGCCGGCCAGGGCACGGGCAAAACGTCTGAGATATGGTAGATGAGGCGCGATTGCTTTCGACATCGGCATCCGGTTGTTGCTTTCGTGTTGAATGAAACCCGGATCCCTTTTCTCACAAACCGGGCTTCGGGTGGCAACTCAAAACCACATGAAGGCGTGATTCAACGCCTAGGCCGCGAATTCAGTTCCGCAGCGTGGAACCGATCAATAGTTTTGGGCGTTTTTATCAACCTGGATCGGAGAATCCGCTTATTCTCGGAACTCTCAGCCAGGGACGTCTAGGGGACCGATAGTGGACGGCGAAGCAAGAAAGAAGGACCGCCGGCGCAGACTAACCGGCGCAAGCAAAAGAATGGATCAAGCAGTGGACAACGACGCCGGCACGCCGGGCGAGACGCACGAGGCCGGGCCGGAAAACGGCTTGTCTCCGACGCTTCAAGCTCACATCGGTCGCCACGTTCGCGCGGTTTTCGACGAGGTCGCACGAGAGCCAATACCTGAGCACCTCCTGCGACTGCTTAAAGACCTCGAGCAAGGCGGAGAAAAATAGTTTGGCGCGCAAAGTGTCTTCGAGCCTACGAGATTCCCTCGTGGCGGAAATGGGTAGCCTGCGCGCGTTCGCCGTGTCGTTGTGCGGCGATAAGGAGCGCGCCGACGACCTCGTGCAGGAGACGCTGTTCAAGGCGTGGAACCACCTCGATTCGTTCAAGGAAGGCACGAACCTCAAGGCTTGGCTGTTCACCATTCTGCGCAACACGTATTTCTCAGAGCGGCGCAAGCGGCGGCGGGAGGTGGAGGACGCCGACGGAAGCTATGCCGCGCGCCTTGCAACCCAACCGGCGCAGCATGGCCACATGGACATGCAGGACTTTCGCGCCGCCCTAGTTCGCCTCCCCGACGATCAACGCGAGGCGCTGATCCTCGTGGGCGCGGCCGGCTTCTCCTACGAGGAGGCGGCCGATATCAGTGGTTGCGCGGTCGGCACCATCAAGAGCCGCGTCAACCGGGCCCGCAACCGGCTCGCAGGCATGCTGGGCCTGGAAGACCGGGACGTGGCGGCGGCGAGCGAGGCTCTGAGCAAAACCGCCTAGCACCGCGCATCGCCTGTTTTACCGACCGTTTGCTTGAAACGCGTTATGCTGACGCAGGAACGGTCCCAAGCTCGAGCGTTGGAGCCCGCATTCGCATGACCCAAGCCGGTGTGGATCTCGATAAGGCCAAGCTCGACCCCGCCTCGGTGTTCCGAGAGCCAGAGGATGTGCTCGGCGCGCCAGGCCTCTCCCCGGAGGACAAGCGGGCGATCCTGGTCCGCTGGGAAGCCGACGCCGAAGCTTTGATCAGGGCAACCGAGGAAGGAATGCCGCCATCCGATAGCCGGCGTCCTCCCGCCGAGTTACTGCGGGCGGTCCACGAAGCGTTGGAATCGCTCGAGCGCGGTCCCGCCAAGCAGGGCAGCTAGTTTCGGACCGTTCTCTGTGTGCCGTGGCTGGAACGCCGCTGGAACGCCCCTGCCTCTCGCGCGTTTCACTTTCTCCCACCGAGACTCTGAGCTGGAAAGGACGGACTGATGGCGACCAAACTCACCCCCACGGAAGCGCGCCAGGGCACGGGACCACGGGCGACGTTCTGGGTCCTGACCATCTCCCTCACCCTCGCCGCGATTGCCGGCCTGTTGCTTGCGCTTGGCTGGATTTCGGCGCCCTGGGGCTCTTGATCTCGGCGCGGCCAATCCAATCTTAAGCTGACAGGCCGGAGGAGAGGCGAGGCGGAGTTGCGCCTTGCCGCCCAGTTTGTGGCCTGCGCCGTGCTGCGTTAAGCGACCGGAAAGCCGGACCGAGGAACACTCCCCCCGGAAAGACGACAACCCCGTTCTATAAGCGTGAGAGGCAAGAGATGGAAAACCAGCAGCCTTCCCCATTCGGCACCCAATCCACGAGCACCGAAACCCAGGCGGACAGGGAGTGGTCGGCGTTCGAGCGCGATCTGGACATGCTTGGCCGTCAGCTCTCCGAGCTCCAGGTGGATTCCGCAGCGCTCGGCAGTCATCTGATTTCAGCCGTGCAGGCCCGCTTCGAGGACGTGAAGGCTCGTGCCGCTGCGTTCCGACGGGCGCGCGAGGGCGAGGTCGAGGAGTTGCGCCGGACGGCGGCAACCCAAACCGAGAGAGCCTTCAGCGAGGCGCGTGCCCGCTCGACAGAGGCCGCCCGCCAAGTGTGGGAGCGCGCCGAACCGCTCCGCCAGGGCGCCAAGGATGTCGGCGAAGGGCTCTTGCGGGCCTGGGGCGAGGTCCGTGCCTCGTTCGGCAAGGCCGCGGGGCGGCTACAGACCGAGTCGAAGGCCGCCGACGAGCCGACGCCTGCCACGTTCGAACAGCGCCGCGATCTCTAGCGGCCTCAGGCTTCAGGAACCGGCAGCCGCGCGCGGCCGCTCGCGCAGCTCCAGCTTTGCTGTTTCGCCTTGGATCAGTTCGGCACGGATCAACCCCCGCACCGAGTTGCCAAGGTAGATGCGGTCCGCCGCCAGCAAGTCCTGCGGCGTGAGCACGGCTTCGCTCGCGGCCGCGCGCGGCAGGTCGAGCAGTTCCTCGCGCAAGGTGCCGGGGAGAAGCCCGCAAGTGAGCGCAGGCGTGAACAACCTGCCGCCGAGTTCGATGAACAGGGTGGTACGCGTTCCTTCGGTCAGTTCCCCCTTATTGTTGAGGAACACGACCTCGTCGCAGCCGGTGAGCGCCTTTTGCCGTTCCAGCTCCCGCTCGTAGAACTGCCGCCGCGTGGTCTTGTGGTAGAAGAGCGGGTCCTTCTCGTCCAGACGCTGATCGGAAATGACGAAGCGCCAGATCGTATGCTTGGTGGGAAGCTCGATCGAGGTGGACGTGACGGCAATGGCGCCATCCTCGGCCAGCAAAAGCCGCACCAGAGCCACCGGAACCTCGATCCGCGCCGCTTCGGTGTCGAGCGCGGCGAGCACCGTCTCGCGCGCGAACGGGTAGCCGAAATGCACCGATGAAGCTTGCAGCCGCGCCAGATGCCGCTCCAGCAGGTGGTAGCCGCGCCCGCGTTCGAAACGCAGGGTCTCGATCAGTTCGAACGGCGTGTCGACCTTCGTCAAAAAGTGCGCCTTGAGCAGGCACTCCTCATATTCGGAATCGGCCTTGGAATCGGCGACGATGCCGCCGCCGATGCCCATCTCGCCATGGCTGCCCTGGAGCACCACGGTGCGGATAGCGACATTGAACAGGGCGTCGCCCGACGGTGCGATATGGCCGATGGCCCCGGTATAGACGCCGCGCGGACCGCGCTCGATCTCGCTGATGATCTCCATGGCACGAACCTTGGGCGCGCCCGTCACCGAGCCGCAGGGAAACAGCGCGGCAAGCATGTCCTTCAGCCCCATGTCGGAGCGAAGCTCGGCCGTGATGCCCGAGGTCATCTGATGCACGGAGCGGTAGGTCTCTACGGTGAACAAGTCGGTCACCTCGACCGAGCCGATCTTCGCTACGCGGCCGAGGTCGTTGCGAAGTAAATCGACGATCATCAAATTTTCGGCGCGCTGCTTCTCGTCGACGGCGAGCCAGGTCTTGAGGCGCGCATCCTCGCGTGGCGTGCGGCCCCTGGGAGCGGTGCCTTTCATCGGCCGGGTGGAGATGTGTTTGCCCTCGCGGCGGAAGAACAGCTCCGGCGACAACGACAGCACGTTGAACTCCGGCGTATGGATCAGCGCGCCATAGGCTACGCGCTGTTTCCGCCTCAGCGCCGCATAGAGTGCCGCCGGGTCGCCCTCGAAGGCGAACAGGTATTTCATCGTCAGATTGATTTGGTAGACGTCGCCGGCGGCGATGTAGTCCTCGACCGCGGCGAAGGCGCGATCATATTGCTCGCGCGTCCAGGACAGTTTGAGGCTGGAGATCTTGGCCCCTTCCGCACCGCCATGCGCCTCGACCCAAGCCCGCGCGCCGGCATCGTCAAGCGGCAGCGGTTCGCGGAACAAACCGATCCAGAAGAGCGGTACATCCCGCCCGGCAGGCAGCAGCTCTCTCAATTTCGGTTCGAAGCAATAGCCAAGCTCATAAGCGAAGAAGCCGGCTGCGTTCAGCCCGCGCGCCAGCCCCGCCGCGATCGCATCGAGTCCGGCTTCGACCTCCTCAGGGGCGTAGGCGGCGACGACGCGCTCAGGCTCGGTGAAGAGCAGGCTGCGGCCGCCCGGCGTCAGGCTGTCGTCGAGGAGAACATAGGGGGAAGCGGTCATGTTACGCCCTGTGCCGCACCGCCCGCCTAACACTCAGCATAGCCCAAAATACCGGCTCGTCATGCCCGGCCGAAGTGCCGGGCATCCACGAATTGGGCCAAAGCGAAAAACGTGGATGGCCGGGACAAGCGCGGCCATGACGACGTTGTGCCTTGGAGGACTGCGAAAGGATCACGATTGCACCGTCAAGCGAGGATCAACATCTCGCCCTTGCCGAGCACCGACATGTCGCCGAGTAGCCGCCGGGCACGATCGCCGAGCTTGATCTTTAGGCCGGCTCCGCCGAGCCAGCGTTCGAGCAGCCGGAGATAGTCGAACTCCATCACGCCGCAATCGCCGAACGTGGGCAGAATCTCCTTGGGCTCCTCGACGAAGATCAGGCTGCCCCGGCGCATGCCATAGCCGGCGCAGCGGCCAACTCCGCGTTTGAACAGGATGGTTCCGGCGATCACGCGCGCGCCGGCATATTCGCCCGCGTCGCCATTGACGATCACCAGGCCGCGGCGCATGCGCTCCCCGAGCATCGGCCCGGCATTGCCGCCGATGGTCAGGAGGCCACCCTTCATGCCCATGGTCTCGCCGACTAAAATGCCCCCTGCCCGCTCCCCGGCATCGCCAGCGATGGCGATACTGCCGCCGGCCATGCTCGCGCCCGCCAGCACGCCTGCATTGCCCTTCACCTCGATCCGGCCGCGCTTCATGCCCGCGCCGAGATAGGCGCCAGCGTCGCCGTCGACCAGGATCTCGCCCTCGGTCAGGCCTTCGCCGATCTTGTCGCAGCTTCCGTCGGTACCCACGAAGCGTAAAACGCCTGCGTCCTTGCCGGTGACCTTGAACACGTCGCCGACGGTGAGCTTCGCGCGCGTCGTGCCGACCGCTAGAGCCTCGATGTCCTTTGCCTTGTGCTGCTTGAGCCGCTTCGGCGTCAGCGGCGACAGGTCGAGCCGCTGATCCGGTTTCGCCTTCAGCTCGAAGACAAGCGCGCTCAACTGACGATCTCCTTGAGGTGGAAATGATGCGGGCCGAGATTGCCGCCGTAATTGCCGGCGGTGATGTGGGTGACGCCGGCATCGGCGCCGCCTTCGGCCACGGCATGAATGCCTGCACGCATCGCCTTGGCGACGGAGTCCTTGGTCAGCCCGTCGATAACAATCTCCAACACCGCCTCGACGTCGAGGGGCAGATCGGTGTTCACCGCGCCTTTCAAGGTCGGACAATAGGCGTCGTTGGTGGAGGCGATCTGACCCTTGTATTTCGAGCCGACCTTGGAGCCGGAGCGGACGATCCCGCCCGGAAACGGGGTGATGACATCGGGAACTTCGGCGATGGCGCGAACCGCCCGCTCGCAGGCCGCGAGCACGGCGGCATGCGACTTGCCGAGCACCAAGAGATTGCCGCCGCCCACCGCTTGCTTGGTGAGGCCGACGGTCGCTTCGCAGAGGAACTCGCCGTCCATCACCGGGATGCGCCAGAAACGGCGTCCGCCCACCAGCTTCGACATCTGCCAGCCGTCGCCGAAAAATCTGAGCGCGGCGCCGAGCTTCAGCTTCTTCTCGCCGTCGAGGCCGGCGAAGCACGCCGAGCCCGGGCTCGTCAGCACGCATTGGCCGACGCGGTTGCGGAGTTGGGTCTGGAGCTTGCCCGTGTCCATGGTGAAGAGCAGCACCGAAACGCCCGGACGGCCGTCGAGCGTCTCGTCCGGCGAGAGCGTTCGCTCGATCCCCGCCTCGGCGCCGCAGGCAATCACCGAGGTGGCGAAACCGGTCATGGTGCGTGCCGCGGTCAGCGCCCATTCGAGCGAAGGCGCGGTAATGATGATCCGCGTGCCGGCCATCGGGAAGGCCTCGGCGAAGGTCTCGACGACGGTGATGCCTTTGATCTTCAGTTCCGGCATTGGGAGCCCAGCTTTTTCCCCTCAAGGCAACTCAGCCGCGCACCATTAAACAGGTGGCACAGGCGGCGCAAGCCGCCCCGGCCACATTCGCCGGTCGAGAACCGGGATTGCGTGCCAGGCGGGGCCCGTCTTCAGGTTTTGGGCTTGTCGTATTTGATATAGGCGAAGCGCATGTCGTCGGCGGGGGTGCCTTCCAGAGCGCCGCCCTCCTTGCCCGGCTGCCAATTGACCACCTCTTCGATCTTCTTGGCGAGCTCGAAATCCTTGTCGGTGATGCCCTTGGCGGCATGGTTCTTAAGCCTGACCTCGACCCAGGCATAGGACGCGGTAATATCGGGATGGTGCCAGGCGGCTTCCGACAGATGGCCGACGGTGTTGATCACCATCAGCGTGCCTTTCCAGCTATTCGTCTTGTATTTGCGCCTGATCCAGCCGTCTTCGAGATACCAATGCGGCAACTCCTGCTTGAGCCGCGCCTCGACCTCGC
>JAWOJH010000060.1:0-30004 GCA_046481725.1 Methyloceanibacter sp.
ATTGCCTAAGCGATGGATCGTCGAACGCACCTTCGCCTGGATCAGCCGTAATCGACGGCTTGCGCGCGACTTCGAGCGCTACGCTCGCTCCGTTGCCGTCTTCATCCGCCTCGCCATGATCCGTATCATGCTCCGACGCTTGACCAAACCAACCCCTTGCTTATGAATCTAATCTTCTTGGATCGGCTCTAAGACCAGGGCAAGCCCGATAGCGAGAGTGCGAGCCTGTCCCATGTTTGTCCCCTCTGACTGCAGCCCGGCGCGGATTTCCCCGCATTGGCTGTTTCATTCCGGGACGATAGGCGGGGAATGGTTAACGGAATGCTAACCGGCGTTGCAGGCTGGGACAGGGCGTGGCGCAACGGCCACGCTGCCTGCAAGCCTTTGATAGCGTTGAGCTATTGCGGAAGGTTACGGCTGCGCTCAGCGGCCTCAGGCCGCGGCATCGGTCAGCGCGTGGACGATGTCCGAAACCACGGTCTTAACCAGCTTCTCGTCGTCGCCCTCGGCCATGACTCGAATCACCGGTTCCGTGCCCGAGGGACGGATCACCAGGCGCCCGGATTTGCCGAGCTTGGACTTGCCGGTGTCGATCGCCCGGCGCACCGCCACGTTGTCGAGCGGCTGGCCGCCGTTCTTGTAGCGGACGTTCTTCAGCACCTGCGGCAAGGGCTCAAACCGATTGCAAATCTCGCTGACCGGCTTGCCGCTTTGCGCCACTACCGCTAGCAACTGCAGCGCGGTGACCAGGCCGTCGCCCGTAGTCGAGAAATCCGACAGCACGATATGGCCGGACTGCTCGCCGCCGACATTGTAGCCGTGCTGGCGCATATGCTCGACCACATAGCGGTCGCCGACCGGGGTGCGCGCAAGCCCGAGCCCGAGCTCCTCCAGATAGCGCTCCAGCCCGAGATTGGACATCACCGTGGCGACGACGCCGCCGCCGGCCAGCCGCCCGCGCATCAACCAGGACTCGGCGATCACCGCCATCAGCTGGTCGCCGTCGATGATGCGGCCCTTCTCGTCAACGATCACCACGCGGTCCGCGTCGCCGTCGAGCGCGATGCCGATATCGGCGCGCACCTCGTTGACCTTGCGGATCAAATCCTCGGGCGCGGTCGAGCCGCAATCCTTGTTGATGTTCAAGCCGTTCGGCTCGACGCCGATCTTGATCACCTCCGCGCCGAGCTCCCACAAGGCTTCCGGCGCCACCTTGTAGCCCGCGCCGTTGGCGCAATCGATCACCGCCCGGATGCCGTCGAAGCGGATATTTTTCGGCAAGGTGCGCTTGGCGAATTCGATATAGCGCTCGCGGGCGCTGTCGATGCGGGTGGCGCGGCCGATCTGCTCCGACGCGGCCAAAAGCTCGTCGCAGTCGCCTTCCATCAGCTGCTCGATCTCCTCCTCCTTCTCGTCGGAGAGCTTGTAGCCGTCGGGCCCAAACAGCTTGATGCCGTTGTCGCAGAACGGGTTATGCGAGGCGGAGATCATCACGCCGAGATCGGCCCGAAGCGAGCGAGTCAGCATGGCGACGGCCGGCGTCGGCATCGGGCCGAGCTGGAAGACGTCCATGCCCACGGCGGTGAAGCCGGAGACCAGCGCGGATTCGATCATATAGCCGGACAGCCTGGTGTCCTTGCCGATCACCACGCGATGACGATGAGAGCCCTGGGTGAAAAGTTTACCAGCGGCCATGCCCACCTTGAGCGCCACCTCGGAGGTCATGGGCTGGGTGTTGGCGCTGCCACGGATACCATCCGTGCCGAAATATTTGCGAGCCATGCTGCGGGCCCCCCGTCTGCTCCCCCTTGGCGCCTGCCGCCTATGTTCTCTTGCCCGGCGCTGCATGGGATTATGCTCTTGGTGTACCACCTTCACGTTCAAAAAATGTAAGCAAAGATTACCACCGGATCCTGCCAGCTAACTCGCAGATTTGCCTTAATTTTCAGTGCCCGAGCTCGAGGCGCGCCAGACGGCGAGGGCCTGGCTGGTACCGGCCACGTCATGCACCCGCAACATCTGCGCCCCCTGGCCGGCCGCCGCGATCGCCGCCGCCTGGGAGCCCGGTTCGCGGGCGCTCGGCTCCCGCCCGCCGCCAAGTCCCTGGATGAACCGCTTGCGCGAGGCGCCGATCAGGAGCGGCACGCCAAGCCCATGGAACAGGCTGGTATGGGCGAGCAAGGCGAGATTATGCGCCAGCGTCTTGCCGAAGCCGAGCCCCGGATCGGCGGCGATGCGCGCCCGGCCGATCCCCGCCTCTTCCGCAACGCGGATGCGCGCCTCGAGATAGTCGTACACTTCCAGCACCACGTCCTGGTAGCGCGGATCGTCCTGCATGGTCTTGGGCTCGCCTTGCGCATGCATCAGCAACAGGCTGAGCCCCGCTTCGGCCGCTACGTGCAGACATTCCGGATCGTAGCTGAGCGCCGAGACGTCGTTGAGGATCTTGGCGCCCGCTTTTGCCGCGGCACGGGCCACGCTCGCCTTCCGCGTATCGATCGAGATGACGGCATTGAGCCCCTTGAGCCCGGCGATCACCGGCAATACCCGGGTGCCCTCCTGGCCTGCTTCCACCGGGTCCGAACCCGGCCGCGTCGACTCGCCGCCAATATCGACGATCGCAGCACCGGCCGCGGCAAGCGCGGCGGCATGCCCGATCGCGTCCTCCTTGCTGTCGTAGAGGCCGCCATCGGAGAAGGAATCCGGCGTGACATTGACGATGCCCATCAAGTGGGGACGGTCGAGCTCGAGCCCGGCGAAAGGCGCCCGCTTCGCCATGACACGCTCAAGCGATCGGGCTAGATCGCCGTCGCCGGATTGCGCAAGCGCCGGCGCCGTGACCAGCCGCCGCTTGGACTTGCCCGGCGCGCCCTCGATCAGTTCGGCCGCGGCGAATGCAATCGGTCCGCCGGCCAGCTTCAGCGCCAGACCGTCGGCGACGGCTGCTTCCGCGACCGCACCATAGAGCAATCCGACCGGGCGGAGATAAAGCTTGGCGTCTGACATGCCCGAGCCTTAGCACAAACAATTCGGGAAGCCGCAAACGAAGATGCCCGGCACGAGGGCCGGGCATTTCTCGTCCAACCGCTTGCAAAGTTTAAGTCGGCTGCGGCTCCAGGCCGCCGGTATCCGGCTCGGGCTCCGGCGGACGCTTGGCCTTGCCGGCGGAAGGCACCGCCGAAGCGGGCGCGGGCCGGGTCGGAACATCGACCACGAATTCGCGCACCGGCGGCTTGCCCTTGAGCAGGTTCTTGATCTCCTCGCCCGACAAGGTCTCGTATTCGAGCAGACCGCGTGCGACCGTGTGCAGATCGTCGAGGTTCTCCGACAGGATCTTGCGCGCGATTTCGAACCCTTCGTCGACGATGCGGTGGATCTCCTCATCGACGCGCGTCTGCGTCTCATCGGAGAGGTTCTGCTGCCGCGCGATCGAATGGCCGAGGAACACCTCTTCCTCGTTATCGCCATAGGCCAGCGGCCCCAGCTTGTCGGACATGCCGAACTGCGTGACCATGGCGCGCGCAAGCTGCGTCGCCATCTTGATGTCCGCGGCGGCTCCCGACGTCACCTTATCGTACCCGAACACCAGATCCTCGGCGACGCGTCCACCCATCGCGACGGCGATGTCGGCATTCAACTTGGCGCGCGTGTACGAAAGCTGGTCGCGCTCCGGCAGCCGCATCACCATGCCCAGCGCACGGCCGCGCGGGATGATGGTGGCCTTGTGCACCGGATCGGACGCCGGCAACCGCAGTGCCACCAGCGCGTGTCCGCCCTCGTGATAGGCGGTCAGCGTCTTTTCCTCCTCGGTCATCACCATGGAGCGGCGCTCGGCGCCCATCATCACCTTGTCCTTGGCGTCCTCGAATTCGAACTGGGTGACGAGGCGCTTGGAGCGGCGCGCGGCGAGCAGAGCCGCCTCGTTGACCAAATTGGCGAGGTCCGCGCCGGAGAAGCCGGGCGTACCGCGCGCGATCACGCGCAAATCGACGTCGGGCGCGAGCGGCACTTTGCGAACATGCACTTTGAGGATCTTCTCGCGGCCGATGATGTCGGGCCGCGGCACCACCACCTGCCGGTCGAACCGGCCGGGCCGGAGCAGCGCCGGATCGAGCACGTCCGGACGGTTGGTCGCGGCGATCAGAATGATGCTTTCATTGGCCTCGAAGCCGTCCATCTCGACCAGAAGCTGATTCAGCGTCTGCTCGCGCTCGTCGTTGCCGCCGCCGAGACCGGCGCCGCGATGGCGGCCGACCGCGTCGATCTCGTCGATGAAGATGATGCAGGGCGCGTTCTTCTTCGCCTGTTCGAACATGTCGCGCACGCGCGACGCGCCGACGCCGACGAACATCTCGACGAAGTCCGAGCCAGAGATGGTGAAGAACGGCACATTTGCCTCGCCGGCGATGGCCCGCGCGAGCAGCGTCTTGCCGGTGCCGGGAGGTCCGACCAGTAGCGCGCCGCGCGGAAGGCGCCCGCCGAGCTTCTGGAATTTCTGCGGATCGCGCAGGAACTCGACGATCTCCTGGAGGTCTTCCTTGGCCTCGTCGACACCCGCGACATCGTCGAAGGTCACGCGGCCATGCCGCTCGGTGAGCAGCTTAGCCTTGGACTTGCCGAACCCCATGGCGCGCCCGCCGCCCGACTGCATCTGGCGCATGAAGAAGATCCACACGGCGATCAGGAGCAGCATCGGGAACCACGACACCAGCACGCCGAGCAGCGACGGCACGTCGTCCTCGGAAGGCTTGGCGGTGATCTTGACGCCCTTCTGGTTCAGCTTGTCGACCAGGTTCGGATCGTTCGGCGCGTAGGTCTGGAAATTGCGGCCGTCGCTGAAATGTCCGGTGATGGTGTTGCCGGCGATGGTGACATCCTGGACGTTCCCAGCCTCAACCTCGGAGAGGAGCTGCGAGAAGCTGATATCGTTGCCGCGGACCTGTACGCCCGGGCTCTGGAACAGGTTGAACAGCGCGACCAGAAGGAGGCCGATGAACACCCAGATAGCGAAATTGCGGAAATTGGAATTCATGAACTGACCTGACGGCTCGATTTCTGTCGCGGTACCCGGTCTGGGCAGCCTCGTCCAGAGTTTAGGGCGCAGAATTGCGGCTAGGCGTTGTTAACATAGGAACCAGGACCATTTTTGCCAAGTTAGCCTAACGCAAAGAGGTGCATGCTTTCTCAACGGCTTGCGGGCGCCCGCGTTCCGGATCGCCGCGACCTTGCGCCGCCGACGAAGGTTGCCCGGCAGTCGAGGCCTGACGGGCTGCCGGCATGGCCGAGGCTCGGCAGCCCCAACAAAACCTCTCCCCGCCAGCAGCCCGGCAAGGTCCGGCCGGCCAATCGCGGTAATGCGGGGGGAAGACAGGACCGTTCGCCAAGCGCCCGCAGGCCCGCCTCGCCCAGCGCCTTGACCAAGACGGGCGTACGCGCCTCGGCGCCAAGTTCGATGCAGAACCGATTGTCCCACAGGGTCCGCTCGCCGGGGCGGAGCCGCACCTCCGGGAGCCCCTCACCCCTGACCTCGCGGAAGATGCCGAGCCGGCCCTTGATCGGAGCGATCCGGCAGCGCCCGAGCGTGTGCGCCTTGTCTGGATGGGCTTGAATCGCTTCCAGCAACGCCTCGAGCTTGGCGAGTTGCAGCGGCGTTTCGGCCCCGCCCACCGTGGCGATCAATCGCGCCAGCGCCCGCAGCGCGATCTCCTGCGGAGCGCCTAAGAGCGCGTCCCGGCCGATCGTGGCATAGCCGGCTTCGTCGATCTCGCTGTGGCAGGCGAGGAAATCGCGCGCGGCCTGTTCGAGCGCTTCGCGCGCGCGCCGCAGACGCCGGGCCGTCAAGGCGATCGCCTCCGGCGTAAGCCCGAGCGCCGCGAGCGCATCGGCACGCTCGCGCATCCGCGCCCGCTCGAACCGCGGATCGACATTGCTCGGGTCGGAGACGTAGCCGATGCCCGCAGTTTCAAGCGTCGCAACGAGCCGTGCCTTGGGCACATCGAGCAGCGGCCGCAGGATGACGATGCCGGCCCACTCCCCGCGCTCGGGAATCGCCGCCAACCCGTCCAGCCCGCTGCCGCGCTTGAGCCGCATCAGGAAAGTCTCAGCCTGGTCTTCGAGGTGATGCGCCGTCACCAGCGCCGGAATGGAGTGCGCATGGCAATGGGCCGCCATCAGATCGTAACGTGCTTCGCGCGCCCGCGCCTGAAGCCCCGCCGCTTGAAGCTGTTCGTGCTCCCAAGTGAGGATCGTGTGCGGCAGGCCAAACTTGGCTGCCAGGCGCCCGGCCTGCTCCGCCTCGTCACGCGACCCCGGACGCAAGCCATGCTCGACCGTGAGCACCGAGATCTCCGGGCCCGCCGCCGGTCGCGACGGCAAGCTCGCGGCAAGCTGCATCAGGGCGACGCTGTCCGGCCCGCCCGACACGGCGAGCGCCACGCGCGGAAACGCTAAGAGCGGCGCGAGCAGAGTTTGCGCCTCCGTGCCGCCGATCGGCGCGAGCGTCATCTCAACAGCCGGTTTTCTTGCGCCACGCCTTCGCCTCCTCGGCGACATGCTGCGGCGCCTGCGGGAACTTGGTCTTGAGTTCGCTGAAGGTCGAGCACGCCGCGTCCTTCTGACCAAGCGCGGCGAGCGACATGCCGAGCTTGAGCAGCGTGTCCGGCGCCTTTTGCCCCGCCTGGTATTTCTGGTAGCCGCCGAGAAAGGCATCCGCGGCGCTCTTGTACTGGCCGCGCACATAGTAGGTCTCGCCAAGCCAATATTGCGCGTCGCTGGCCAGCGGATGGTTGGGATGGGCGGCGACCAATTGGCGAAACGCGCCTTCCGCGCCGGTATAATCCTTCTGTAGCAGCGCACCGTAGCCGCGCTGGTAGAGCGACTGCGCGTCGCCGCCCGGGAGCGCGGCCGTAAGATCGTGCGGCCGGTCGCCTTGCGGCTCGGCGGGCGCCTGGTTTTCCAGCAAGGCTGCCAGATCGTCGCTGCCGGGTTTCGGCCCGTACCAGCGCGGCTTCGAGGAATCGAACGGCTCGTCGTCAGCGGCCGGCGGGACAATCGTGCTCAAGGCCCGCGCCGGCGGATCGAGCACCTCGCCCTGGCGGAGCGGCGGCGGACCGGACTCGACCGGTGGGCCGATCGGCTGGGGCGCCGCTTGCAACGCGGAGAGTCTTTCCTCCAGGCCGCTCATCTGCCGCCCGATCTGCTCGAGATGGCTGGTAAGCGCGGTGATCTGCGTTTCCAATGCATCGATCCGCGGGCCAAGGTCGAATTGCGCCGAGGGGGCCTGCACGATGGGCGCCGGAGTCTCCTGCGACAGCATCGCCCCGGGCTTCGCGCCGAAGGACTGGAGCGTCCCGATCGTCACTTGCAGGTCTTTGACCTTGTCTTCGAGACGGCCAAGACGGCTGGCGATCGAATCGCCGCTCTCCTGGGCAAAGCCGGGCGCCGCGAGCCCCGCCACAGCGAGAGCCGCGATCGAAGCAAAAGCCGGGCGCAGTCGCCTGCGCCAGTCGGGGACCGCGAAGAGCACGAAAGACCTCGCAAATTGCCTTACGGGCGCCTCGGCCAACTCGGCCGGCGCGCGCGAACATAACGCATTTGCGCGGCGTTTGGGGCCAATCTGCGGCCCGCCATCAGCCAGCAATCAGGGATCGGCTAGTAGCCGCGCGCCACCGCCCGGTTGTTCAGCGCGGTCTGGGCCCGCCGGTTCTGCGACCAACAGGAGATGTCGTCGCAAGTCGCGACCGGCCGCTCCTTGCCGTAGGAGACGGTCCGGATGCGCGAGGCGTTCACCCCCTGGCTGGCGAGGAAGGAGCGGACCGAGGTCGCCCGTTTGGCCCCCAGCGCGAGGTTATATTCGCGCGTGCCGCGCTCGTCGGCATGGCCCTCGATCGTGATGGTGTATTGCGGGTATTGATTGAGCCAGCGGGCCTGGTTGCGCAGGATGCCCTGCGCCTCGCCCGTCAGCGACGAGCTGTCGACCTGGAAACGCACGATGTCGCCGACATTGACGGCGAAATCTCTTTCCGTTCCAGGCGTTGCCGGCCCTTCCCCACCGAGGCCGTATTGTTTTGGCGTGCCCTGGCGCGAGCAGGCCGCCAGCACTACAGCTATCGCCACCACGCCGGCAAATTTGCAGACGCCGCCGAACCCACCACTCCAACGCATGACTTGGTTACTCCCGCTAGCCAAATTTTAGGAAATCGTAGAAGGGAAGTCCTTAACGATGTCCTAGTTCCCCGAAAATGGGCGATTTGGCCGGGAGTCTAGCGCGCCCGATTGGCGAAACCGGGGCCAAAAAAGGAACGGATGCCTGAGACGCCGTCGCATCAAGCTACGGCGTCCCGGCATCCATGTCCCACAAGCGGAAGCGAACGCTCCGCTTTCGGCCGCAGTCTAGGCGCGAACGACCTGCTCGACCGAGATGGACCCGAGCTTCAGGGGCTCGGCGTAAACCTCTTTCTGGTGGTGGCCGAAGCAACCACCAAGCGCAACGGTGGCGGCCACGATAGTGGTGGCGACGATAACGCCCTTCAAACCCTGCATGGTCTTCTCTCCTTTGGTTAAAACGGCAGTAGCCGTCTTTGCATGTACCGGCGTGGCGTTTTCAGATCAAGAACGGACTACCGATCCGCACCCGTTTTCCGGGCGATTGATGCTAAAATGCCACTCCGAATCTCATCCTCCAGCCCACTCACGCTAGCCGCCTTAAACGGGCCGATCAAGCTTGGTTAACGGCCTTACGCCAATGCGTTCCGCGGTAGTTGCCATTCGGACACAGCCCCTTGAAAGGCTGGATTCAAGGCGAAAATCGCGCGCCCGACGCCCTAATTGATCAGCGGGGACCAGGCTGGGTCGGAGCCGAAGGCCGGCGTGGCCACCTGGCGCTCGTTATAGCCGGTGAGATCGATCGTATAGAGCTTGGGCCCCCCGGCCGCCCCCGGCGATTCCCGGAAGAACATCAGCACCCGGCCGTTCGGCGCCCAAGTCGGACCCTCATTGTGGAAGCCCTCGGTCAGGATTCGCTCGCCGGACCCGTCGGGCTTCATCACTCCGATCAGGAAGCGCCCCCCGCTCATCTTGGTGAAGGCGATCAAGTCCCCGCGCGGCGACCAGACCGGGGTGGAATAGCTCCCCCGTCCCTGGCTGATCCGCCGCTGGTTGGCGCCGCTCGCCTCCATCACATAGAGCTGGCGGGAGCCGTCGCGGTCGGTCTCGAACACGATCTGCCGTCCGTCGGGGGAGTAGGAGGGCGCGGTGTCGATGGCCGCGGTATTGGTGAGCTGCACCGTGCGGCGGCTGCGCAAATCCATGGCGAACAGGTGGGAATTTCCTTCCCGCTCCAGGCTCATGACGATGCGCTGCCCATCCGGCGAGAAGCGCGGCGCGAAACTCATGCCCGGAAAGCTGCCCACGATCTCCTTCTGGCCGGTCTCGATATTGAGCAAATAGACCTTCGGGGTTTCGCCCTCGAAGGAGGTGTAGGTGATCTCCTGGGTCGAAGGGCTGAAGCGGGGGGTCAGCACCAGATTCTGTCCGGAGGTGAGCAGCCGGACGTTGTGTCCATCCTGATCCATGATCGCCAGCCGCTTCATCCGCTTGTCCTTCGGCCCGGACTCGTCGACGAACACGATGCGGGTGTCGAAATAGCCCTTCTCGCCGGTAACGCGCTCATAGATCGCGTCGGCGATGATGTGGCCGATCCGGCGGGCGTCCTTCGGCCTGGCGAAGAACTGCTCGCCGGCGAGCTGCTTGCCCGCGAACACATCCCAAAGCCTGAACTCGGCCCTGAGCTTGCCGTCGGCGCTGCCGATCTTGCCCACCACCAGCGCCTGGGCATTGACGACGCGCCAATCGTCGAAGCGAGGCACGGCGTCGGTGCCGACACCGCGTTCGATGAAAGCGGCGTGGTCGATTGGTATGAACAGCCCCGAGGAGCGCAGGTCGTTCGCCACCACGCTCGAAATCTCGCGCGCCATCTGCGGATCGATCGAGCCGTCACCGGCGAAGTCGGGAATGGCGATCGGCAGCGGCTGGAGGGTGCCTTGCGTGATATTCAGTTCGAGCGCCGCCCGCACCGGGCCAGCCGCGAACAACAGGGCGAGGCCTGCAAGAAACAGCCCAAGACGATAGTTTCGATCTCGGTCTGGATGGAGGGCTTTGGTCATGGCGGTTTCATCTCGAAGGCGGAGGTCAGCCCGCGCGATACATCTCGCTCGGGTCGAAATTCAAAATCATGTCGCGCCAGAGCGCATATTTCTCGCTCGGCAGACTGTAGGGCTGGCACTGGTACACCGCCCTCACCGCGCTGTCGGCGGCGGCCTGGAAAAACGGCGATGAGCCGCGATTGGCAATGCTCGGATAGCCCACCAAGGTCCCGTCCTCGTTCAATCTGAGCCGAAGCCTCACCACGATATGACCGGCGCCGAGGCCGCCGGGCGGCGGACTCCAGCATTGCGCGATGCGGGCCCGGAGCGCATCGATCTCGTTGACCGACATGGTCATCTCGGTGCCGTCGGACTGGCCGCGCACGCGGCTAGGCGGCGTCTCGGAGGGGATCACTGGCGCCGGCTCGTCGGAAGCGTCAGGGATCTTGTTGAGCAGCGCGGCGATCCGGTCGGCGTTGAAATCGCGTTTGG
This sequence comes from Methyloceanibacter sp., assembly GCA_046481725.1. GTDB lineage: Bacteria > Pseudomonadota > Alphaproteobacteria > Rhizobiales > Methyloligellaceae > Methyloceanibacter. The sequence goes on from JAWOJH010000060.1 coordinate 10,635, forward strand.
CCTCCGGCTTGGGCGCCGGCTTCTTGGCTTCGGCCTGTTTCGGCTTCGCCGGCTTCGGCTCGGGCTTCTTCGCTTCGGCCTTCTTCGCCTCGTCCTTCTTGGGCTCAGGCTTCGGCGCGGCCTGTTTGGCCGGCTCGGGCTTCGGCTTTTCTTCAGGCTTTTGCTGCGGTTTCGGCTTCTCTTCCGCGACGGGCGCGGCCTTGTCGGCCACTTCGCGCACCGCTTCCTGCTTCTTTTCTTCCGGCTTGCCGGCGAGCGGCGCCTCGTCCGTGGCGTCCTTGCTGCCGGCTTTAACTTTGGTGACTTCCGACGGCGTGGCGAGATCGATGGGGATCGCCACCAGCGGCGAATGCTCCATCCTAGCCGCCGGGAAGGCGACAAGCGCGAAGAGCAGGATCGCCGCATGCAGCGCGGCTGAAATGAACGTGCTCTTGCCCATCATGTCGTTTCGCTCGGGGACTTCCCCCTAAGGTTTCTCGTCCTGGTCGGTGACGATGGTCACCGGAAACCCCGCCTGACCGATCTTGGCCAAGATTTTCGCCACATTTCCGTAGGGCGTGCCCGCGTCCCCGCGGATCCAAACCTTGCCGCCACCGCCGGCGTCTCTGATAGCGATGAGTTTGGGCACGAGTTCGTCAAAGCCGATCTCGGTGTTCTGCAGAAAGATCGTCCCCTTGGTGTCCACCGTGACGCTGAGCGGCGGCTTCTCGGCGTCGACCGGTCCGGCTTCGGTCTTTGGCAACTCGACCTGAGGCAGCGACGCGCTCGGCGAATCCACATCGACGCCGACCGTCAGCAAGGGCGCAGCGACCATAAAGATGATCAGCAACACCAGCATGACGTCCACGAAGGGGGTGACGTTGATCTCGCTCATCGGCTGGGACGACCGGCGCCGCGCGCGCCGGCTCGACAATCCGCCGCCTAGCTGTAGACCCGCTCCCATGGCTCCCTCACATCGACTTGTCGATCTGGCGCGACAAAATGGCCCCGAACTCGTCGGCGAAGCCTTCCAGCCGCGCCGCGTGGCGCGCGACCTCACTGTTGAACTTGTTATAGAAAATTACGGCAGGAATGGCGGCGAGCAGGCCAAGCGCGGTGGCAAATAAGGCCTCGGCAATGCCGGGCGCCACCACCGCCAGCGAGGTATTCTTGGTCACAGCAATCGCCTGGAAGCTCGTCATGATGCCCCAGACCGTACCGAACAGGCCGACAAAGGGGGCGGTCGAGCCCACCGTGGCCAGGAAGGTCAGCCGCCGCTCGAGCCGTTCGGCCTCGCGCGAGATGGTCACGTCCATGACCTTCTCGACCCTGAGCTGGACGCCCGGCATCGGACGGGCTGCGGCGCGTTCGGCCCCTTCCCGCTCGGTGGATCGCTTCCATTCTCGCATCGCCGCCACGAACAAAGCCGCCATGCCGGTGTTCCGGCGCTGACTGAGCGCGGTATAGAGTTCCTCCAGCGACTGGCCCGACCAGAACACCTGCTCGAACTTGTCGGTCTCTTTCTTCGTCTTGGCGTAGAGGAACAGCTTCTCGAGGATGATCGCCCAGCTCCACACCGAGGCCAGGATCAGCCCGATCATCACGAGCTTGACGACGATATGCGCGTTCTTGAACAGCTCGAGGACCGAGAGATCGATGGCATCCGGCGGGTTCATCACGGGCCTCGTGGCATGAGCTGCAAGAGCGCCGTAACCCGCCCAGAGCGTGAGACGGCTGCTCGATCCCGCGGGGTCTCTCCGCAGGTAAAAAATATCGCCGGAGAAAGCGCGCGTTCCGCTCGCGACCCCCGACCTTTCGCCAGTGAAATGTGACTAAACTTGGGCTCGGTTAACGTGAGGGGGCCGGGCGCGGTTTCCCCCCGTCAAGGCAACACTTCACCGGCACCAACTAGGTTTCACGCGCTTGGTTAACGAATCGTTGAAGCGCGCCTCTCACCAGCGCGCCCAGCCGCTGCGGTTTGCCCGCGGAAGACACCAGGACCACGATGACCATGGCGCGGGCGAGCAGCGTGCCCTCGCGGGTTATATCCTGCTGCAAGGTGAGGCTGGCACTGCCGATCTCGGCGCAACTCGTCACCACCTCCAGCACGTCATCCATGCGGCCAGGCTTGAGATAGTCGATCTCTACCCGGCGGACGACGAAGATCGACGGCTCGCCTTGCGCCGGGCCGGCCAGGCCGGTCGCATCGATCCCGAGCAGCCGGATGAAGTCCGAGCGGCCGCGCTCGCAATATTTGAGGAAATTGGTGTGATAGACGACGCCGCCGCAATCGGTGTCTTCGAAATAGACCCGCACGGGCAGGACATGCGTCTCGCCTTCGATGCGCCCGGCCAGATCGGGCCATTTCTGCTCGCGTCCGCTCATCTGCCGTTGACTGCCTGGTTGAGAGCGGCGACCCTATCGCAGATTTGCACGCACCGCGCCACGCCAATGCAAGAGGGGAGCAAGATGATCGACACCAAGCGATTGTCGGAGTGGACGCCTCACGCTCTGGGCATTCTTAGAATCGTCGCCGGCCTCATTTTCCTCGCGCACGGCACCCAGAAGCTGCTGGGCTTCCCGGCCGGCGAGCGGGCTTTCGTGGAGATGTTTACCCTGTCCTGGTGGGCCGGCCTGCTCGAACTGATCCTCGGCGTGTTGATCGTGGTTGGGCTGTTCACCCGGCTGGCGGCCTTCATCGCCTCGGGCGAGATGGCCTTCGCCTATTGGCTCGCGCATGCGCCGCAGAATTTCTTCCCGGTCAACAATGGCGGCGACGCGGCGATCCTCTATTGCTTCGTGTTTTTGTTCCTGGTGTTCGCCGGTCCCGGCAAATGGAGCCTCGACCGCTTGCGCGGCGCCGAACCATAGCGTTCAAGTCCAGCCACGAGACGTTACTAGCGTGGGTCAGCCGGCGCGCGCCAATGGCGGAGATGGCTTCGGGATGTCCTGTTTCCATTCCCTGGCCGCTTCGATCCAGGAGGCGATCGCCTCCTGGACATTCCTGAGTGCTTCCTCAGGCGTTTCGCCGTCCGACATGCATCCAGGCAGATCGGGCACGATGGCGAGGTAACCGCCATCATCGCTCTCTGCCAACCGCTCGATCCTGACGGTGTATTCGAGTTTCATGGTCGGTCTCCGTAGGTCTCTATAGCGCACGAGCTTACGGATGTAGACCGGCTTGAACGGCCTGCGAGCCGGGATGGTGAGGAGCTCCGGCACATTGGGATATTTGGCGTGACAGTGCGACGTCCCTTTCCCAGCCCGGAACAGCAGGCCATGTTCCCGGCAAACCGCCTCGACATGCTCGATGCGCCAATCGCCGGCGAGATTGCGTCGCATTCGGTCCAGAAGGTCAGACGCCATTAACCCTCGGATTCTTGGCCATTGAACAACGGGAATTGCTGCGCCTGCGCCGGCTGCTTCAAGCCGAGATGCGCGAAGGCCCGTGCCGTCAGCATCCGCCCGCGCGGCGTGCGGGCGATGAAGCCCTGCTGCAACAGATACGGCTCGATGATCTCCTCGATCGCGTCGCGCGGTTCGGAGAGCCCCGCGGCGATGGTCTCGATCCCGACCGGGCCGCCGCCATAATTCACCGCGATCAGCCGCAAGTAGCGATGATCGAGCGCGTCGAGCCCGTTGCCGTCCACCTCGAGCTGCGACAGCGCCTTGTCGGCGAGCTTCGCGTCGACCCCCCCGCCATCCTCCAAGGAAGCGAAGTCGCGCACGCGCCGGAGCAGCCGCCCCGCCACCCGCGGCGTGCCGCGCGCGCGCCGCGCGATCTCATGCGCGCCTTCCGGCGTCAGTGGCAGCCCGAGCAACCGCGCGCCGCGCCGCACGATCTCCTCCAGCTCTGACACCTCGTAGAATTCCAATCTGATCGGGATGCCGAAGCGTTCGCGCAGCGGTGTGGTCAGCAGGCCGGTGCGCGTGGTGGCGCCTACAAGCGTGAAGCGCGCGAGATCGATCCGCACTGAGCGCGCCGCCGGTCCCTCGCCGATGATGAGGTCGAGTTGAAAATCCTCCATCGCCGGATAAAGAATTTCCTCGACCGCCGGACTGAGCCGGTGGATCTCGTCGATGAACAGCACGTCGCGGTCTTCGAGATTGGTCAGCAGCGCGGCAAGGTCGCCCGCCTTGGCGATTACCGGGCCGGAGGTGGCGCGGAAGTTCACGCCAAGCTCGCGCGCCACGATCTGCGCCAGCGTGGTCTTCCCGAGTCCGGGCGGCCCCGCGAACAGCACATGATCGAGCGCCTCATGCCGCGCGCGCGCCGCATCGATGAACACTTTCAGATTGGAACAAACCTTGGCCTGGCCGATAAACTCGGCGAGCGTCTGCGGCCGGAGCGAAGTCTCGCCCTGGTCCTCCTCGCGCTTGACCGGCTGGAGCATCCTCTCAGCCATGGGCGAGTTCCTTCAGCCCCAGGCGGATCAGCTCCTCGGGGCGCGCGTCGCGGCCCACCTTGCCGATCGCTGCGGAGATGGCGGCGGCGGCCTGGCCATGGGCGTAACCGAGATTGGTGAGCGCGGAGACCGCGTCGCGCGCGGCGAGACCCTCGGGCAGGGCCGCGACCGGGGCGAGGCCGGCGCCCGGCTTAAGGGCCGGCGACAGCGACGGCATCTTGTCCTTCAACTCGGAGACGATGCGCGCGGCAACTTTCGGCCCGACCCCCGGCGCGCGCGCGATCTGGCCCTTGTCCTGGAGCGCCACGGCATTGGCGAGGTCCGTCGCCGATAAGATGCCGAGCACGGCAAGCGCGACCTTGGCGCCGACGCCCTGCACGGTCTGGAGCGCCCTGAACCAGGCGCGCTCATGCTCGGTGGCGAAGCCGAACAGCCTGATCTCGTCCTCGCGCACATAGGTGTCGATCGCGAGCGTCACCGTCTCGCCGGCCGGCGGCAGCGCGGACAGCGTGCGCGCGCCCATCGTGACTTCGTAGCCGACGCCGCCGACATCGACGATCACACTGTTCGGCGTGACCGCATCGACCTTGCCGGTCAGCTTGCCGATCATGGCCCGCTCCCTGCCGCGAGCGCCACCTCCAGCCGGCGCCACGCGCGGGAGTGCGCATGGGTGATGGCGATGGCCAGCGCATCGGCGGCGTCGGCGCTGTCGAACGACGCGCGCGGCAAGAGGCATTTCACCATGGCCCTGATCTGCCCCTTATCGCCGTGCCCGGCGCCGATCACCGTTTTTTTCACCGCGTTCGGCGCGTATTCGGCGATCTCCAGTCCGAGCAGGGCCGGCACCAGCATGGCGATGCCACGCGCCTGGCCGAGCTTCAAGGTGGCGACCGCGTCGCGGTTGACGAAGGTCTGCTCCACCGCGGCTTCGGCCGGCTCGAGCCGCGCCAGCACTTCCGACAGCCCATCGAAGATTTGACGCAGCCGCAAGCCCAGGCTCTCTCCGTCTTCGGAGGTGACCGAGCCGCAGGCGACGAAGCCGAGCCGGACCCCGTCGCTGTCGATGACCCCCCAGCCGGTACGCCTGAGCCCCGGATCGATGCCGATAATGCGAATACGCCGTTCCATGGAGCCCCTCTGGCGCGCTCGCCGTCCGCTGCCATATTGCGGGCGAATCACTTGGGGATTCTGCCACGCAATCGGGCGGCATAGGTAGCAGCGAGGCGTACCAAGGAACGGGACAGCGAAGTCTTGCGTTAGGGATTTGGGTGTAGCGTTGCGATAAGCGGCGTTTCGACGGGGAACGCCGGCTACGCCCGCGCAAGAGGCGCCGGCACGGCCTTATACGACCGGTCAGCGCCTCGATTTGAGGGAGCACCACCTTGGCCGGTGCCAGCAAGGCGCTCGACCCGATTGCCGCCGCGGAGGCAGGCATCGCCGGGTCGAAGGATCTGATTGCCGCAGTCGCCCGCGACCTCGGCCAGCATCAGCGTTGGCTCGCGCATTACGACGTCGCCGAGAAGCGCCATGCGCGCCGGGTCATGCTTCAGAACATCCTCTGGCAGCTCGAATGGGCACGACGGCGCCTGAAGTGCAGGCTGGAGCGGTTCGGCGTGCGGGCGCTGCGCCTGGCCCATCTCGCCGCCCTCCTCATGGCCGAGAGCCTCGTAATGGTCGCCGCCGCGTTGAACCGCGCGGCGATCGCGACTGTCGCCTGGCTGAGCCCCAGAGCCCATGCCCTCTATCGCGCGTTCGCGCGATTTCTTGCTGCTGCCTGGGCATGGGCGGTCGCGACATCGCGCGCGCTTGCCCGCGCCGCCATGCGCTACGCCGCCGCCGCCTCGGTCTGGCTCGGTTTGCACGCACGAATGTTCGCGAACCTCGTCCAGCAGCGGCTCGCCGCCGCGCGCACCTGGACGCTCCGGGAGAGCCGCCGCCTGTGGCACGCATCGGTGCCGGCGGCTCTCGCTGCTGCCCTTTGGATGAAGGTCCAAGCGCGAACCGCGACAATCGTCCTGCGAGATTGGCTCTCGACCGGCGCCGGCAAGACCGTTGCCGGCATGCAAACCTTGACCCGCGCCGCCAGCGCAAATGCAAGCGCCGGCCTATCCTGGGCGCGAAGGGCGCGAAAGGAATGGCTGCGATCCTATGCGACCGGCCCCACAGCAAAGCTTGCCGAGACCAATCGCCGGGCGCTCGTGGTCAGACGGCCGACGGCGCTCATCTTTTTCGAGGCCAAGCGCACTGGCCTGCCGGCGCTCCGCCCCGGCTGAGGCGCGGGCGGCGACGGTCAGCTTAGACGCGGCCCGCGCATCTCCTTGATCGCGGCCTGGATCTTGCGCCAATCCAGCGCCTGTTCCTGGTCGCCCTGCCGCTCGCAGAGCGCGGCTCGCTGGGCCGCCTCCAACTCGGCCTTTTCGCCATGGGCGCCGACCAGGCGCCGCGCATAATCGTGGATCGAGGTGCTGTCCATGGGCTCCTCCTCTTTCGGGCCCGGTCCCGGCGACCGAGCCTGCTTCGCGCGAAGCTTCCGCGGCAACCGCTGTCTCGCCGCCGCCAAATCTTCGCATTGTCGCGATATTACCCGCCGCATCGGGCGGATTTGAGGACAACGGGTGCTTTTCGATCATCGCCTTCCGGCCTGGCTGGGCCCAGCGGCGCTCGCCGCGATGCTGGCCGCCTGCCCCGCGACGGCATCCGCGGAGGCGCCCAGATCTTGCCCCCCGCCGCCGCCCTCGGCACTGACCGTCAACGTCAAGGACCATGGCGCCAAGGGCGACGGCCGCGCTGACGATACCGCGGCGATTCAGGCGGCCATCGATCGCGCCGCCGGCAGCAAGGGCGCGGTTCTGGTGCCCGCCGGCACCTACATGGTCGATGCCGCCGGCGGCAGGCGTCTCAAGCTCCGAAGCGACATGACGCTGAAGCTTGCCGACGGCGCCACCCTCAAAGCCTTCCCCGCCGATACGGCGAAATATTCCCTGCTCACCCTCAAGGACGTTTCGAATGTCTGGGTGACCGGCGGCACGCTCGAAGGCGAGCGCGACCGGCACAAGGGCAAAGGCGGCCAGGGCGGCATGGGGATCAGCATCCTCGGCGGCGCCAAGCACATCACCGTCATCGGCGTGACCGCCAAGAAGATGTGGGGCGACGGCTTCTACGTCAAAGACGCCGAGGATGTACGGTTCTGCTCGGTCACCGCCGAATTCAACCGCCGCCAAGGCATGTCGATCATCCATGCCGACGGCGTGCTGGTGCTGAACTCCGTGTTCAAGAACACGCGCGGCACGCGTCCCGGCGCCGGCATTGATCTGGAACCGGACCGGACCGAGCAGGAGATCAAGAACGTCCGCATCGAGGGCTCGAAATTCATCAACAATGCCGGCGGCGGAATCATGGTCTCCGGCCGCGCCGCCCGCCTCACCAAGCTCGAGCTGACCCGCAACTCCTTCACCAACAACCGCCCCTTCGTCCTGTCCAGTGCGCCGGCGGTCGCCTCGGGGATCTGCAAAAACCGTCAGGCCAACCCCCAGACGGACACCTCGGCCGGCCTCAATGCCTATGCCGACCCGGTCGATATCGTCACCTTCCAGGACGAATGCGGGGAACCCAGCTTCATCGTGCAGCGGCAAGGCGGGAAGAAGAAGACCAAGCCGCAGGATTGAGTCCGGCGATCAGCCCGCCGCGCTCTCCGCGGTCGGCAGCTCCACCACCTGCCTCAATCCGCCGCCTTCGCGGTTGGAAATGCTGATCGTGCCGCCAGCGCGCTGCACGATCTCCCGCGCGATGGTGAGCCCGAGGCCCGCGCCGCGAATGCCCTGGCGCCGGGCGGGATCGGCGCGAAAGAACGGCTCGAACACCTGATCGAGCAGGTCCGGCGGGATTCCGGGACCCTCGTCCTCGATGACGATTCGCGCCGTGCCGTTCGCGCCCGAGACGTGGACGCGCGCCCTCACCCCATGGGTCGCCGCATTGATGATCAGATTGCGCAGCGCCCGATTGAGGGTAAGCCGGCTTGCCCGGACGCGGATCGGCCCGGTCTCGGTCTCGCTCACATCGAGATGCTGCTCTCTTAGCTCGGCGCCGATCGAGCCGACCAGTTCGTCGAGCTGGATCAGCTCCGGCGGCGCCTTGCCGGACTCTTCGCGCACCAGGAGGATGGCGCTGTCGGCGATGCGCTCCAACTCGTCGAGATCGGTCAGCCAGCGCGCCCGCTCCTCGTCGTCCTCGACGAATTCGGCTCTGAGTCGCATGCGCGTGATCGGCGTGCGGAGATCGTGACCGGCGGCGGCAACCAGGCGCATCCTGCTCTCCATCGCCCGTTTCAGACGCGCCGACAGCGAGTTCAGCGCCTTGGCCGTGGCCTTCACCTCCGCCGGCCCGCGTTCCGCCAGGAGCGGCAGCGCCCCGTCGGGCCCGACCTGCTCCACCGCGCTTTCCAACAGCGCCAGGGGCCTCACCATGCGGTTGGCGACGAACACGGCGATCGCCGTGGCGCCGATGGTGATGAGAATGAGCCACCGCATCAGGCCCCGCCAGGGCGGCCCTTGCGGCGGAAAGTCGGTGATCGGCATCAGGACAAAGCCGCGCCCCTCCACCGGTATCGATACGATCAGCGGCGCACGGAAGCCGTCGCGCGTTACCATCACCGCGAGGTCCAATCCTCGAGCCGCAAGCGTCTGCCGTAGCCTCTCGGTCAGATTCGCCCACAGGCGCCCCGGCGCGGGCTGCGCGACGATCGACACCGCGTTGCTGCCCTCCTTGGCGACTTGGATCAGCGTTTCGACCTGTTGCGCGATCGGGCTTAGCGAGTGAAGGCGCTTGGGCGGCCCCAGCAGATAGAACAGCACCGCGGTGAGCAAGCCGACCACCGAGACGATGGCGACGACCATCAGCAGCGCGATCTTGACGCGCAGCTTGTTCATGGCGCGGTGTCCTGAACCTCGACCTTGGCGGCAAGCTGATAGCCGCCATTGCGCACGGTCTTGAACAGAGGCGGCGCGCCGCCCTCGGCCAGCTTGCGGCGCAGCCGGCTCACCAGCACGTCGATCGAACGGTCGAGCACGTCGCCCTCGCGGCCGCGCGTCAGATCGAGCAACTGATCGCGCGACAGGACCCGGCCCGGCCGATCGAGGAAGGTTTTGAGCAGATCGAATTCGGCGCCGGTGAGCTCGACTTCGCCGCCCGTGGGATCGGTGACCTGCCTAGTTTGCGGATCGGCGGTAAAGCCCTCGAAGCGATAGACCTTGGATCTCCCCGGCTCCGGCGCTGCGGCGGCGCGGCGGCGCAAGACCGCCCGCACCCGCGCGATCAGCTCGCGCGGATTGAACGGCTTGCCGAGATAGTCGTCGGCGCCGATCTCCAACCCGATGATGCGATCGACATCTTCTTTCAGCGCCGTGAGCAGAATGATGGGAACGTTCGAACGCTCCGCGCGCAAGTCGCGGCAGACTTCGAGGCCGGAACCGTCGGGAAGCATGACATCGAGCACGACCAGATCGACGGCGTTGCTGGCGAGCTTGTCGCGCAACTCGCGGCAATTCGCTGCCAGCAGCACGCGAAAGCCCTGGCTCTCGATATAGCGGGCGAGCAGCTTGCGGATTTCCGGGTCGTCGTCGACGACGAGGATGCGTTGGGCGCTGGATGCCATGAAACGTCTTGCCGGGGGCGGCCTTGGCTGGTGCTTCGCCTGTTCTAACCTCGCGATCCCGCGGCAACGAGCGCAATTTTGTGGCGAAAGCGGGCAGTTTCGCTGCGGAGCAACGTTTCGACACGAAATTCGCGGGCAGCAATGTTGAGACAAGCCAGGACCAAGCGGCGCCAACTTCCCCGCCTATGACGCGATTGCATCGCAACGGTTCAAGGACGCACAATATGAACAGCTCTTCCAAGTTCGTGCCACTGACGGTGGTGGCCATTCTCGGCCTCGGCAGCCTCGCGCTGATCACTTCCGCCTGGGGCGAGGCTTCCGGCAAGAAATCGGTGTATCCTCAGCAGCACGGCAAGATGGAGCGGTGCGACCGCCCCGGACACGGCCCGAAGCACGTCAGGCATTGGCGCAGCGCGCCCGACGACGTCGCCCGCAAGCTGAGCGTGATGGAAACGGAGATCGGCATTCGCGCCAATCAGCTCGACGCCTGGCGTGATTTCACCGACGCTCTGATCGCCGTGACCAAGCGGCCGCAGTTCGGCGGAAAGTCCCGCGACAAGCAGGATAAGCGAGAGCCGTTCGAGCTCGCCAATCGGATCGCCGACAATGCCGTCGACCGTGGCAAGTCCGGCGACGACCTTAAAAAGGCGATCGAGGCGCTGCGCACCACGTTGACGCCCGAGCATCTCGACAAGGTCACCGAGCTCGAGGCGCGATTCCGGGCCCGGCATCACCATGGGCGCGGCGGCTCGAAATTCGATGGGCCCAGGTTTGAGCGTGGCGCCAAGCCCGGCCCTGACGCATCCGAGGAACCCGGCGACACCCCCCCGCCGCCGGAGGAATAAGGCAACCGGGGGCGGTGGTTTTGCGCCGCCGCCCCTGCCTTCCGCGCTGGCGCTGGCGGCAGCAGGCCAGGAAGATGTGGCAGGTCCGTTGCCAGCCCAATTTTCGCTTATGCTTGAAACGACCGCCCCATCCGATATGGTATGTTACCGGCGACCGAAAACCTGGACGATTCCCGCAGCCTAGCCCCTCCGCTCGGCCGCAACAGTCTGTATTTACGTAAGGATTGGCCAAGAAATGTGGACCGGACAGAACGCATCGAACCTGACCCTTCTCAGCGAAGTCGCTCTTCCGCGAAACCACTTGCTGCGCGCCCTGCCGAGGCGGGATTTTGAGCGGCTCCAGCCGTTCCTGCATCGGGTCACCCTCAAGCCGCGGCGCGTCATTCAGCATGCCGGGGTACCGATCGAGCATCTTTATTTCATCGAGGATGGTTTGGTGTCGGTGCTGGCGACCGCCGACGAGCGGAGCGCCGTCGAGATCTGGCTGATTGGCCGCGAGGGCGCAATCGGCGGCGACGCCCTGCTCGGTGCCCGGACCTCGCCGCTACGCCACTTCGTGCAAATCGGCGGCAGCGCGCTCAGGATCGCCATCGAGGACCTCAACCGCGTCGTGGCGGAGATGCCGCGGCTGCAGGCGATCATGAACAGCTATCTGCATGCGTCCATGCTGCAAAGCTCGCAGTCGGCGGCGTGCAGCCTGAGCCATTCGCTGCTTCAGCGCCTGGCGCGCTGGCTGCTCACGGCGCAAGACCGCAGCGGCCGCGACGAACTACCGATCACGCAGGATTTGCTGGCAAGGAGTCTCGGCGTGCGGCGCGCCACCGTGTCGGAAGCTTTCAAGCCGCTTGAGCAAAAGGGGGTGTTCGGGCGCGAGCGCGGTCTGATCCGAATTCTCGACCGCGGCCGGCTGGAAGAGATCGCTTGCCGCTGCTATCGCATCATGCGTCTGCGGCGGGATGCTGCCGAGCCGCGCGACGAGCGCCCGCAAGCCGAAAACGGACGGACGCGCTATTTCGCTTTGCCGGTTCTATGCGCGCTTCTGGAAGTCGAACTGTTGGCCTATTGAGGGTGCCTGGAAGAACCAGGCACCCCCGAAAGAGCCGCTACTCCACGACTCCCGCGCATTTCGCCTCGTCGTTCCGGATACTATCCAGGAACTTCTTGGCATCGTCCCGATTGGCGTAGCCGCCGGTTTCTCCAAGAGCCGTCTGTCCCGCGCTCGGTTTGCCATGCGAGATCGAGCAGTTCTTGACCGTGTCGACGGTCACAAAATACATGTTCTCGGTCGCGGCCCAAGCAGCCCCAGTCAGGCCGAACACCAGCACGCTCGCAACAACATATTTTTTCATTTCAGCATTTCCTCCACTATTGAACGCCCCTACGCGGCTATGGATATTGGCTCAACACCCCAAAGGCACAGGGGGAACACTGCCAAATCAGTACGGTACTTGACGCAGTTTGCCGCCGGAACAAAAGGCAACTGACTTAGATCGGCACGGCGTTCGCAAACAACTTCGCGCCCCACTCGTAGAGCGGCCGCTGGAAATCCGATTCCGTGTGAATGGCCTGGCCTTTGCGCGCCAACCACTTCTTGCCGTAAGTCTCGAACGGAAAATGCCGGATGTAATAATCGCAAGTCTCCTCCCAATGCGCCACGGAGAGCGATTTGCCGTAATGCTGGCAATGGAGATCGGTCTTGACCCGCGTCATGCCGCGCGGCGTGCGCCCGTCGCCCTCGGCGAAGCCGATCCCGGGCCGGTTGCGCCAAAGCATCAGAATTTCCCGCTGCTCCGGTCCGAAATAGCGCCGAAAACTTTGCAAGGTTTGCCCAGCTTGATAGGGCGCGTGATCCTCCGGCGTCATATAGGCATCGAACAGCCGCACCCTGAGCGCGTCGCAGTCGTCTTCGCCTAACCCGCAAACGAATGCGCGCAGATCGGCCGTGACGCGCTCGTCGGGATCGAAGCAGAGCATCCAGTCATGCGGCAGCTTCTCGCGCGCCATTTCGAGCAACAGGCCGCGATGCCGGCCCTCGGCGAGCTTGCGCGCCGCCATGTCCTCCTCCCAAGCCTGGTTGGCGACGATCAGCGCCACCTTCGGGTGCGCACGCAAAATCTCGACCGTCGCGTCGGTGCTGGCATCGTCATAGGCGACGATCGCATCCACCTGGGGCGCGAGATAGTCGAGCGTGTCGGGCAAGAGCAGCGCTTCGTTGCGCACCCGGGTCAATCCGACGAGAAGATGCTTCTTGCCGAGCAGCGCTTCGTTGCCGGCGACGATCTTTTCCGTATCGCGAAGTTGCCAATGGCGCAGATCAGCGGTCATGGGCTTGGAAGCATCAGGACCGGCCGCGCGACTCATGCGGCAGTCAGCCGCTGCAGCACGTCCTCGGCGATGTCGAAATTGGCATAGACGCTCTGCACGTCGTCCAGTTCCTCGAGCGCGTCGATCATGCGCAACAGCTTTTGTCCGGTCTCCTCGTCGATCGGCACGTCGGACTTCGGCCGCCAGGTGATCTGCACGCCGCGCGGCTCGCCGAACCGCGTCTCCAGCGTCTTCGCGACCTGATGCAGTTCGTCCGGGTTGCAGTAGATCGTGTGCCCGTCTTCGCTCGATTCTACATCGTCGCCGCCGGCCTCGATCGCCGCCTCCAGCATCTCGTCGGCCGTCGCCTTGTCGGGATCGAACTCGATCGCCCCGAGCTTGTCGAAATTGAACGAGACCGCGCCGGTCTCGCCGAGATTGCCGCCGAATTTGGCGAACAGCGAGCGCACCTCGCTCGCGGTGCGGTTACGGTTATCGGTCAGGGCCTCGACGATCACGCCGACGCCGCCCGCGCCGAACCCCTCATAGCGCACCTCTTCGTAGTTCGCCCCGCCTGCTTCCTGGCTCTTCTTGATGGCGCGCTCGATATTGTCCTTGGGCATGTTCTGCGCCCGCGCCGTCTGCACCGCCGTCCGCAGCCGCGCATTCATGGCCGGATCTGGCAGCCCCATTTTCGCCGCCGCGGTGATCTCGCGCGCAAGCTTGGAGAACAGCTTGGAGCGCTTCTTGTCCTGGGCGCCTTTGCGGAATTGGATGTTCTTGAATTTCGAATGGCCGGCCATGGCCCCTCTAATCCTTCTTGGTTAGCGGCCTTATAGGAGGGCAGCACCGCAAAATAAAGGGCGGGGCCGCCCGCAGGCGGTGCGGCGCGGTTTTACCAAGCCTTAACCCTAAAGGCTCGACCCTGAAGTTTCGCGACTCGCGCCGCGAGAGCCGGAGGGGCAGCCCCATGAAACACACCAAACGACCGACCGCCAAAGCTCAGGACAAGGTGATGCCGGCGATGACGCTTTCCGAGCTTTGCTCGGAGGCGGCCGATCATGTTGCCCGCGCGCGGCTCTCGCTGTTCGACGAGAACGCCGACGCCAATCACGCGCTGCTGCATCTCGACGAGGCGATTTTCTGCCTGAAGCGTCTGCTGGCGCATGGCCGCGCCACGGCCGGCGGCGCGCACCCCCATTCGGTCTAGCGGCCGGCCAGGAAGAACGCCGGCTCGGCCTGCGACAGCTTGCCGCCAAGCCGGAGCGGGGCGACGGCGCGCGCCAGCCCGGTCGCATCATCGGTCTCGATCGCCACGCCGCACAAGGTGGCGTCGCCCCGCGCCGGCGAAAACCGCGCCGACGGAATCTTAGTGAGGAAGCGCTGAAGCGGCTCCTCCTTGTCCATCCCCAGCACCGAATCGAAAGCGCCGCACATGCCGGCGTCGCTCACATAGGCGGTGCCGTTGGGCAAAATCTGCTCGTCCGCAGTCGGCACATGGGTGTGCGTGCCGATCAATGCGCTCGCGCGCCCGTCGACGAAATAGCCCATCGCCTGCTTCTCCGACGTCGCCTCGGCGTGAAAGTCGACAAGAATCGCATCGGCACCCGACTTGAGGCGGCACGCGTCGAGCTCCCGCTCGACGGCGCGGAATGGATCGTCGAGATCGGCCATGAACACGCGCCCCTGCGCATTGATCACCAGCACGTCGGCGCCGTTCTTTGCCTTGAACAGGCCGGCGCCCCTGCCCGGCGTGCCTGGCGGGAAATTGAGCGGGCGAAGCAGGCGATCGTGGCGCTCGATGAACACCAGCGCCTCGCGCTGGTCGAACACATGATTGCCCGTCGTCACCACGTCGGCGCCGGCGTCGAGCAATTCGGTCAGGATCGGCTCGGTGATGCCGAAGCCGCCCGCGGCGTTCTCGCCGTTCACCACGACGAAGTCGAGAGCATAGCGTTCGCGCAAAACGGGCAGCCGTTCGATGACCGCGACGCGGCCGGAGCGGCCGACCACATCACCCAGAAACAAGATACGCATCGCTGCCGAGAGACCTACCTGCCGTCGAGAAACGCTACCGCGCGTCAATACAGGGTCGCGACGCCGACCGCCAGCGCCGTCGCACCTGGACCTCGGGAAAGGTTAGCAGGGAGATTAGAGAGGCAAGGCCGCGATGGCCGTCGGAGCGGAGATCCCGGGTGTCCCTACATAAGTAGGTGGGCGCCAAATGTCGGAGACCACGGTCCCCGCCAGGGTCGGCTCCCATAGGATCTTATAGGGCCCTGGGAATATTGCTCCTAACGCACCTCGCAGCCTGCCGTCGGGGAATATAGCGATGAAAGCGGCGAAATGCACTGGCGCCGTTATGATCGTTTCACGACGCGCGGCGGCTCGGCAGCTTCGCTGCCGAAGCGCTGGTTCAGCCGCTCCAGCCGGTCAGCCACCGCGCCGACCTTCTCGGCGAGATCGCTTTGCACGGCTTTCGCCGATTCGTCGGACACCGACCTGTCGCGGCGCGCCTCTGCCAGCGATGCCTTCAGCTCCTGCATCTGGCGTCTTAGCTCCCAGAGCTCGTCGGTGACGAGCAACGAAGCCATCAAGATCAACCGATCGTCGCCGACCTGACCGAATTTTCGCTTCATCGTATCCACATGCGAGCCGAGATACTCAGCCAGGGCGATAAGGTGGGTCTCCTCCCCCTCCCCGCATTCCAGCCGGTAGGTCCGGCCGTTCAAGGTGACGCTGACTTGCCCCATGACACACCCCTTGGCAGATCGATCCCGGTTCGCGGGCGCATGATCTACCCAGGCACGGCCGGCATCAAGTCCTTGAGTGTTGCCGTCATGGCCTCGAGCCGGCCGGAAACCTCTTCGTTGGCTGCCTTGAGGCGCCTGCAGCGATTTCGCTCGGCGTCGAGATCGGACAGCAGCCGGTCGCGCTCCTCGGTGAGAAAACGGACTTGCTCCTTGAGCGCAGCGACCGAGACTCCTTCGTCGCCCTCCGCGAAAACCTGACGCAAAAAACTTTCGAGCTGATCGACCGCCGCATCGAGCCGATCCGCCGCCTGTTGCAGAGCGTCAGCTTGGCTCATTGCGCTCCACCTCCCAGCTTAGGCGCCGCGTTTTTTGCCAGCCGCCAATCAAGCTGCTGGACGCGCTGATTAATGTCAATGTGGCGACAGCGCCTGTGATCGTCAACAACCGTGCACCCCCCTTATTGGTTCCGGCCATGGCGATTGACAGTGCCGCGAACCGTGTGATTTGAGACAAGCGCTGTTAACGTCTGGTCAACGCGTGCGGCGCGACGGGAACCCGTGATCATGGCCGAACTCAAGCATCGGTGCCGGCTGTATTTCCAACTTCCGGCGCAAGTTTCGGCAAAGCTCGAAGCTCAACTCACCCAAGCCATCTCCAGCACTGACGCTGCCTGCGTTTTGCTCGGCGTCGACGGGGGGGCGATCGACGAAACTCATGCCAGCCGGTTGATCGATTTGGTCCAATCCCACGGCCTTGCCTGTCTCCTCGCTCATGACGTCGCGCTCGCCGAACGCCTCGGCGCCGACGGCGTTCACATTGCCGCGGACCCCACGCTCTATGCGGAGGCGCGCCAACGCCTCGGTGAAAGCGCCAGCATCGGCGCCGGCTGCGGCTTGGGCCGGCACGACGCCATGCGTCTCGCCGAACTTGGCGCCGACTATGTGGCGTTCGGCACCGAAAATCCCGATATCGATACAATAAATCAGTGCGCCGATCTTATTGCCTGGTGGGCGGAGATTTTCGTCGTGCCCAGTGTCGCCTGGAATATTGACAACGCGGCGGACGCTGCCCGCTTTGCCGCGCTGGGCGCTGATTTCATCGCCCTGCCCCCGCAGATTTGGTCCGGCGATGACGCGCCAAGACAGATCGCCGAGATCGACCGCGCCATCCGTCAGGCGAGGAGGGCTGCGTGAAGCGCTTGATGTTGCGCGGCGCCCTCGTGGTCGCGGCTTGTTTCCATGCGCTCGCTGCGGGCGACGCCGGCGCGGTGGAGAGCCCGTCTTTCACCGCCTATTTCCAGGGGCGTTACCTGACGGCGCTCAAACTCGCGCAAGAAGAGGCCCAGCAAGGCTCGAAAGAGGCCTTCACCTTGATGGGCGAGATCTATTCGGAAGGACTCGGCGTCGCTCAGGACTTCACCAAGGCGGCAGATGCCTATGCCAAAGCCGCCGATCTCGGCGACGCCAACGCCCAGCTCTCGCTCGGACTGATGGTCTCCGAAGGCATCGGCGTGAAGCGGGATCTGCGCATCGCCGCCGATCTGTTCGAGCGCGCGGCCGAAAGCGGCAACCCTGCGGCGCAGTACAACCTTGCGCTGATCTATCTCCAGGGCAAGGGGCGGACACAGGAAGACTCCAAGGCAGCGGAGTGGATGCAGCGCGCCGCCGAGGCCGGCAATCTGCAAGCCCAATACGACCTTGGCGCCCTTTCTCAGTTCGGCCGCGGCGTGCCGATCGACAAGGCCAAGGCGGCGGAGTGGACCGGTCGCGCGGCGGAGGGCGGCTTGCCCGAAGCCCAGGTCGAGTACGGCATCATGCTGTTCAGGGGACACGGCGTGGCCGTGGACGAGGCGCGCGGCGCCAAGCTGTTCCGGCTCGCCGCCGAGCAGGGCAACGCGGTGGCGCAGAACCGGCTGGCGCGGCTCTATGCCAACGGGGTGACGATGACCGCCGATCCGGTTCAAGCCGCCAAATGGCATCTGCTGGCGCGCTCGGCCGGCGTGAGCGACTTCGCGCTCGACATCGTGCTGTCTAAATTGAGCCCCGAGGAGCGGGCCCAAGCCGAGAAAGCCGCCGAGGAGTGGCGCAACGGCAAGCTGTGATCGACGACACCTACTCTTGACAGCACCATGGACGCGCGTCTTAAAGGCGCCACCTCAGTTTCTCCAAGGCAATCCATGAAAATCAACGGCAACGAGATCCGGCCAGGCAACGTCATTCAGCACAAAGGCGCGCTATGGGTCGCGGTGAAGACGCAAGCCGTCAAGCCCGGCAAGGGGCCGGCCTATGCCCAGGTCGAGCTGAAGAACGCCATCGACGGCACCAAGCTCAACGAGCGCTTCCGCTCCTCGGAGACGGTCGAGCGCGTGCGGCTGGAGCAGAGAGACTATCAGTTCCTGTTTGCCGATGGCGACATGCTCACCTTCATGGACCTGGACACCTACGATCAGATCGCCATTCCCAAGGACTTTCTCGAGGAGCGCGCCGCCTTTCTCCAGGACGGCATGAAGGTGTCGATCGAAAGCCATGAGGGACGGCCGATCGGCATATCCTTGCCCGACCAGGTGACGCTCGCGGTGGTGGAGGCCGAGCCGGTCGTGCGGGGCCAGACCGCCGCCTCCTCCTACAAGCCGGCCATGCTAGAAAACGGCGTAAGGGTCATGGTGCCGCCTTTCGTCGGCGTCGGCGAGCGGGTGGTGGTGGACACCAACGAACTCACCTATGTGCGCCGGGCCGAGTAGGCCCTCGCGTCAGACACCTTTTGCTTGTCATGCCAGCGAAAGCGGGCATCCAGTAGCCTCCGCACTCGATTTCATTCGGCCACAGGTGTTACTGGATTGCTCGGTCAAGCCGGGCAATGACAAGGACAGAGACAAAACAATGCCCGCCTCGGCCCTGATGAATGTGATGCTCGCCGCCGCCCGCAAGGCCGGCCGCAGCCTGGCGCGCGACTTCGGCGAGGTCGAGCAACTCCAGGTCTCGCTGAAGGGTCCCGCCAATTTCGTCAGCGCCGCCGACCATCGCGCCGAGGACATCCTGCACGCCGAACTCACCCGGGCGCGGCCCGGCTACGGTCTCCTCATGGAAGAGCGCGGCGAGATCGCCGGCGCCGACCGCACCCATCGCTTCATTGTCGACCCGCTCGACGGCACCACCAATTTCCTGCACGCCATTCCCCATTTCGCGGTCTCCATCGCGCTCGAGCGCGAAGGCGAACTGGTTGCAGGCCTGATCTTCAATCCGGTGAACCACGAGATCTTCACTGCCGAGAAGGGTAGAGGCGCCTTCCTCAACGACCGCCGCATCCGGGTTGCCGCGCGCACCGAACTGTCCGCGTCGGTCATCGGCACCGGCATCCCGCATGCCGGCAGGCCGTCGCACGATGTCTTTCTCGCCGAGTTGCGCGCGGTGATGGGGACATCGGCCGGGGTGCG
>JAWOJH010000164.1:0-10501 GCA_046481725.1 Methyloceanibacter sp.
ATTGCCCGCGACGCGGAGATTGAAAGCGCGGTCACCGCAGCGCGCGCGGCGCTGCCAGAATGGCGCAAGGTGCCGATCGCCGAACGGGCTCGCTACATGCTGACGTTTCTCGACGCGCTGGTCGCCATGAATGACGACATCGCCGTCGAGCTTGCCTGGCAGATGGGCCGTCCGGTCCGCTACGGGGGCGAGAAGGGCAGCGTCGAGGATCGCGTGCGCGGCGTGGTCGCGTTCGCCGAGGAAGCGCTGAAACCGTATATCCCGCCGGAGAAGCCCGGCTTCCGCCGCTATATATCCCGCGAGCCGCTCGGACTGGTGCTGGTGATCGCGCCCTGGAACTACCCCTATCTCACCGCGGTGAACACCATCGTGCCCGGCCTGCTCGCCGGCAACGCTATCATCTTGAAACACGCGGCGCAGACCCTGCTGGTCGGCGAGCGCATCGCCGAGGCCTTCAAGCGGGCAGGGCTGCCGAAGGGCCTGTTCGCCAATCTGGTCCTGTCGCATCAGCAGGCCGAGAAGCTGATCGGCTCCGGCCGCATCGATCATGTCGCGTTCACCGGCTCGGTCGGCGGCGGCCGCGCCATCGAGCGCGCGGTGGCCGGAACCTTCGCTTCCAGCGGGCTAGAACTCGGCGGCAAAGACCCGGCCTATGTGCGCGCCGATGCCAAGCTCGACCACGCCGTCGAAAATCTGGTGGACGGCTCGTTCTTCAATTCCGGCCAGTCCTGTTGCGGCATCGAGCGCATCTATGTCGATGCAGCTGTGTTCGACGATTTCGTCGAGGGGTTTGCCGCGCTGACCAGGCAATATGCGGTCGGCAATCCGCTCGATCAGGCGACTACCTTGGGGCCGCTCGTGCGCGGCGCCGCGGCGGATTTCGTGCGCGGCCAGATCGAAGAAGCCAAGCGCAAGGGCGCCAAGCCGCTGATCAACATGAAGGTCGAGGGCGACAAACCCGGCTCGCCTTATCTCGCGCCCGAAGTGCTGATCGAGGTCAACCACCAGATGGAAGTGATGCGAGAAGAGAGCTTCGGTCCCGTGGTCGGCATCATGAAGGTGCGCGACGACGACGAGGCCGTCACTCTGATGAACGACAGCCCCTACGGGCTGACCGCTTCGCTCTGGACCCGCGACATCGAGCGCGCCGCCGAGCTTGGCAGCCGGGTCGAGTCGGGCACGGTCTATATGAACCGCTGCGACTATCTCGACCCGCAGCTCGCCTGGACCGGCGTCAAGGACACCGGCCGCGGTGTCACCCTGTCGAGATACGGCTTCGACGCGCTGACCCAGCCGAAAAGCTTTCACCTTCGCGAAGTCTAAGTCTCTTCATCCGGAAAGAAGTTATGACCGCACCCACCGCCAATTGGAGCTATCCGACCGCAATCCGCTTCGGCCCCGGCCGCGTCAAGGAACTGGCCGAGGCCTGCAAGAGCGCCGGCATCGATCGGCCGCTGCTCGTCACCGATGCCGGGCTGGCCAAGCTGCCGATCACCGAGATGACGCTGAAGCTCCTCAAGGATGCGGGCATGCCGGTCGCCATGTTTTCCGGCGTGCAGCCGAACCCGGTGGACGCCAATGTCGATGCCGGCGTGGCGGTGTTCCGCGACGGCAAGCATGACGGCGTGATCGCTTTCGGTGGCGGCTCCGGCCTCGATACCGGCAAGGTGATCGCCTTCATGGCCGGGCAGACGCGGCCGCTCTGGGATTTCGAGGATGTCGGCGATTGGTGGACGCGGGCCGACCCGGACAAGATCGCCCCGGTCGTTGCCGTGCCGACCACCGCCGGCACCGGCTCCGAGGTTGGCCGGGCAGGGGTCATCACCCAGGAATCGACCCAGACCAAGAAGGTGATCTTCCACCCCAAGATGATGCCGAAAGTGGTGATCTGCGATCCGGAGCTGACTGTCGGCATGCCGCCCGCGATCACCGCCGGCACCGGCATGGACGCGCTGGCGCATTGCCTCGAAGCCTATTGCGCGCCGAGCTATCACCCAATGGCGGAGGGCATTGCCGTCGAAGGCATGCGGCTCGTGTTCGCCAACCTGCCCAAGGCCGTCGCCGACGGCAACGATCTCGACGCTCGCGCCAATATGATGAGCGCGGCGGCGATGGGCGCGACCGCCTTTCAGAAGGGGCTTGGCGCCATCCATGCGCTCTCCCATCCGGTCGGCGCGCTCTATCACACCCATCACGGCATGACGAATGGCGTGTTCATGCCCTACGTCCTCGTGTTCAACCGCGCGGCGATCGAGCCGAAGATCGAACGGCTGGCGGGTTTTCTCGAAATCGACGGCGGGTTCGACGGCTTCCTCGAGGCGGTGCTCAATCTCCGCGAAGAGATCGGCGTGCCGCACGATCTCGGCGGCCTCAAGGTCGATGGCGGCAAGGTCGAGACTATCGCCGAAATGGCCGTGGTCGATCCGACCGCCGGCGGCAACCCGATCCCGGTGACCAAGGAAGCGGCGCGCAAGATTTTCGATGCCGCGCTCAAGGGCGACGTCGCCGCCGCGGCTTAAGCAGTTACTTCGCGGCCTTAAGATCGGTGTCGGTGGCCGGGCAGGAGCAGACCAGGTTGCGATCGCCATAGACGTTGTCGACCCGGTTCACCGGCGGCCAGTATTTGTCGACGCGGAACGCGCCGGCCGGATAGCAGGCGGCCTCGCGCGAATAGGGGCGGTTCCATTCGCCCACCAGGTCCTCCACCGTGTGCGGCGCATGCTTCAGCGGATTGTTGGCGCGGTCCATGCGGCCTTCCGCGATGGCGCGCGCTTCCTCGGCGATGCCCAGCATCGCGTCGCAGAACCGGTCGAGCTCGGCCTTGGTCTCCGACTCGGTCGGCTCGATCATCAAGGTGCCGGGCACCGGCCAGCTCATGGTCGGCGGATGAAAGCCGCAATCGATCAGCCGCTTGGCGACGTCGTCGACGCTGATGCCGGCCCGCTCGGCCAGTGGCCGCGTATCGATGATGCATTCATGCGCCACCCGGCCATTCTTGCCGGCATAGAGCACGTTGAAGGCGCCCGACAGCCGCTTGGCGATGTAGTTGGCGCTGAGGATCGCCACCCGGGTCGCCTGGGTCAGCCCGGCGCCGCCCATCATCAGGCAGTAACTCCAGGAGATTGGCAGGATCGACGCCGAGCCGTGCGGCGCGGCCGAGACCGTGCGCGTGCCGCCGCCGGTCTCGGGATGGTCGGGAAGGAACGGGATCAGATGCGCTTTCACCCCGATCGGGCCCATGCCGGGCCCGCCGCCGCCATGCGGGATGCAGAACGTCTTGTGCAAATTGAGGTGGCTTACATCGGCGCCGAGATCGCCCGGCCGCGCTAGCCCCACCATCGCATTCATATTGGCGCCGTCGAGATAGACCTGTCCGCCGTGCTGATGGGTAATGTCGCAAATCTCCCGCACCGTCTCCTCGAACACGCCATGCGTCGAGGGGTAAGTGATCATCGCAGCGGCGAGGTTGGGGCGGTTCGCTTCGGCCTTGGCGCGGAAATCGGCGATGTCGATATTGCCGTGCGCGTCGGACGCCACGACGACCACCTTCATGCCGCACATCCGCGCCGAGGCCGGATTGGTGCCGTGCGCGGAAGCCGGGATCAGGCAGACGTCGCGATGCGGTTCGCCGCGGGCAACATGGTAGGCGCGGATGGTAAGCAGCCCGGCATATTCGCCTTGCGCGCCCGAGTTCGGCTGCATCGAGATCGCGTCATAGCCGGTGATGGCGCAGAGCTTGGCCGACAAATCCTCGATCAGCTCCTGATAGCCCCGCGCCTGGTCGGCCGGCACGAAAGGATGGATCTCGGCGAATTCAGGCCAGGTGATCGGCAGCATCTCCGCGGTCGCGTTCAGCTTCATGGTGCAGGAGCCAAGCGGGATCATCGCCCGGTCGAGCGCGAGATCGCGGTCGGCGAGCCGGCGCATATAGCGCGT
Source organism: Methyloceanibacter sp. (assembly GCA_046481725.1). Lineage (GTDB taxonomy): Bacteria > Pseudomonadota > Alphaproteobacteria > Rhizobiales > Methyloligellaceae > Methyloceanibacter. The sequence continues at coordinate 3,937 of JAWOJH010000164.1, forward strand.
CATCTCGCTCTCGGCGCGGTTCATGTGAAAGACTGGATGGGTGAGATAGGCCGATTGACGCAGCAGCGCCTCCGGCAACCGGTACGCGGGATAGTCGTCGCGATAGGCGAGATCGTAGCCGCCGAAAGCGCGCCACACCGCTTCGAGGGTCGCCGGCCGCGTCCGCTCGTCGACGCTGATGCCGATGCGGTCGTGGCCGACTTTCCGCAGGTTCACGCCGTAATCGACTGCGTTCTTTATGATCAGCCCCTGATAGGGCCCGACCTCGACGGTGATCGTGTCGAAGAACGCATCCGGCGAGATCTTGAAGCCGAGCGAAACTAGGCCCTCCGCGAGCCGCGCCGCCTTGCGATGCACCCGCTCGGCGATCGCCTTCAAGCCCTTCGGCCCGTGGAACACCGCATACATCGCCGCGATCACCGCGGGCAGCACCTGCGCGGTACAGATATTCGAGGTCGCCGCCTCCCTACGGATATGCTGCTCGCGGGTCTGTAGCGCGAGCCGGTAGGCGCGGTTGCCGCGTGCGTCGACCGAAACGCCGACCAGCCGGCCGGGGAGGGAGCGCTTATAGGCGTCCCTGGTGGCGATATAGCCGGCATGCGGCCCGCCATAGCCCATCGGCAAGCCGAAGCGCTGCATCGAGCCGATGGCAATGTCGGCACCCATCTCGCCGGGCGGTTTGAGCAGTGTGAGCGCCAGCGGGTCGGCCGCCACCACGGCGATCGCCTTAGCCGCGTGCAGCTTTTCGATCAGCGCCGAGAAATCGTGAAACTCGCCGCACACGCCCGGATATTGGAAGATCGCCCCGAACACCGCGGCCGGATCCAAGTCCTTGAACGGATCGCCGACGAAGATCTGCAAACCTTGCGGCTCGGCGCGGGTCCTGAGCACGGCGATGGTCTGCGGCAGGCAATCCTTGTCGACAAAGAATGCAGTCGCCTTTGACTGCGTCACCCGATGCGCCATGGTCATGGCTTCGGCCGCGGCGGTCGCCTCGTCGAGCAAGGAGGCATTGGCGATGTCGAGTCCGGTGAGATCGGAAACGAGAGTCTGGAAATTGAGCAGCGCCTCAAGACGCCCCTGGCTGATCTCGGGCTGATAGGGCGTATAGGCCGTGTACCAGGCTGGGTTCTCCAGAATGTTGCGCTGAATCGCCGGCGGCATGATCGTGCCGTGATAGCCCTGTCCGATCAGCGAGGTCAGCACGCGGTTCTTGTTCGCGGTCTCGCGCATCTTGTCGAGCGCGCCGCGCTCGGACAGCGCGCGGCCGAAATCGAGCGGAGCCTTCAGCCGGATGTTTTCCGGCACCGTCTCGGCGATCAGCTGATCGAGGCTTTCGACCCCGACGACCCGCAACATTTCCGCCATCTCCTCGGGCGACGGCCCGATATGACGGCGATTGGCGAAGTCGTAGGGATCGTATTGGCCAGGCGCGATCATCAGGAGCTTGCAACCAGTCTGTCATAGGCGGCCTGGTCCATCAGAGCGTCCATTTCGGTTACGTCGTCGAGCTTCAGCTTGAAGAACCAGGCCTTGCCCTGCGGGTCGGCATTGACCGAGGCGGGATCGTCGACGACGGTCTGGTTCACCTCGATCACTTCGCCGGAGAGCGGCGCGTAGACATCCGAGGCAGCCTTGACCGATTCGACCACTGCCGCGCCGTCGCCCTTGGTCAGTTTGGTGCCGACCTCCGGCAGTTGCACGAATACGACGTCGCCGAGTTGCTCCGCGGCATGCGCGGTGATGCCGATTGTGGCCACATCGCCCTCGAGATTGAGCCATTCATGTTCGTCGGTAAATTTCAGCACGTCGTCCTCCGGTCCTCAAAGCCTATCGGCGTTTATATTTCGCCGCGACGAACGGCAGCGCCGCGACCGCGGCCGGTACTCGCTTGCCGCGCAGCTCGGCGAAAACTCTGGTCCCGGGCGTTGCCAAAGTCGTCGGCACATAGCCCATCGCAATGGGGGCATTGAGGCTCGGACCGAATCCGCCGGAGGTCACCGCGCCGATTGCCGCATCGCCGGTCTCGCCGGCGCACAGCGATGCGCCGCCCCGCACCGGCGCGCGGCCTTCCGGCTTGAGCCCGACGCGCCGGCGCGCCGCCCCATGCTCAAGCTGGTCCAGAATGATCTCCGCGCCGGGAAAACCGCCTTCGCGCGCGACGCCGCTGCGCCGCACCTTCTGCATCGCCCAGGTCAGCCCGGCTTCGACCGGGGTAGTGGTCTCGTCGATGTCGGCGCCGTAAAGGCAAAGTCCGGCTTCGAGCCGCAGCGAATCGCGTGCGCCGAGGCCGATCGGCGCGACATCCGGATGCGCGAGCAGTTCCTCGGCGATCTCGCGCGCAATGTCGCCCGGAACCGAAATCTCGAAGCCATCCTCGCCGGTATAGCCCGAGCGCGTGACGATGCAGTCGGCGCCCATCAACTTCAGGTCCCGTGCCTCCATGAATCGCATCGAGACGCAATCGGGGTTCAGCGCGGCAAGCACCGCCTCCGCTTTCGGTCCCTGCAACGCAAGCAGCGCGCGATCCAGCCGTTCGATCTCACACGCCACACTAAGCGCCGCGCGCAAATGCGCCTCGTCGGTGTCTTTGCAGGCGGCATTGACGACCAGCAGCAGGCGATTGCCCAGATTGGCGATGGTGAGATCGTCGAGAATGCCGCCTTGCGCGTTGGTGAAGAAGGCATAGCGCACGCGCCCCGGCTCGAGGCCGGCAATGTCAACTGGCGCCAGCCGCTCCAGCGCCAGCGCCGCATCGCGCGCCGCGTCCCGCTTCGCGCGCAGCACGATCTGCCCCATATGCGAGACGTCGAACAGCCCGGCCGCTTCGCGCGTATGCAGATGCTCCTTGAGGACGCCGAGCTTGTATTGCACCGGCATGTCATAGCCGGCGAACGGCACCATGCGCGCGCCGAGCGCGAGATGCAGCGCGTGGAGCGGTGTCCGCTTCAGTGGTTCGTTCGATGTCGTGGCGGCCTGCTGGACCATGCAGCTCCCGCTCCAAGCTATGCGGCTACTGTACCCTAAGGCGTGACCGGAGGAATGGTGATCTTGGGCAACGGACAGAGCCGCTTCTGATCTTCGTTGACACCGCAAGGTTGAGGAAACAGGTCGCGGCCAAAGCATACCCTGATGTCGAACAGATTGGCGCGGCGGCAGGTCACGGCGATCATCTCGGATTTGAGCCAAGGGTTGGCGTCCAGGAAGGCGCGCTCGATCTCCTGGAGCGAGGCGACCTTGGCGGTGCTCGCGTCAAGCAATTCGGCCGGGACGCGCACGCGTTCGTATAGCTCCCGCGCCACGCCGTAATATTGCGCGGGCTCCAGCCCGGAGCAGGTGCCGTGCGTACGGTATTCGTGGATCACGAGCCCGCGGCTCGGCATGATGTCGCGCATCTCCTCGATCACCCGCTCCGGCACCCAGGGACGTTTTGCTGTCGAGCAGTTCTCAGGCCAGCCCTTTTCGTATTGCGGCCAAAGCCCGTGCAGCAAAAAGCCGTGCCGCTTGTCCACGGCGCATTCCTCGCCCTGCTTGCTGCGGCGTTCGCCCCGGCAGTGAGCGGGCATCCAGCTCAACACCAGCACGTAATAGTCGAATATGCCTGGCTGGTTCGGGTCCGCCGCCCGGGAAAATGCCGGCCCGAGCAGCAAGGCCAGTACCGGCAGAGCCTGCCACACGCGCCTAAGGCCCGGCATGGATTTCGCTGCGCCCGAGTGCCGCCAGGATGCGCGCCCAACTCCGGGCGCCCTTGGTGAAGCTCCGGAGATTGTATTTCTCATTCGGCGAATGAATGCGGTCGTCCTCGAGCGCGAAGCCGATCAACAGCGAGTCCATGCCCAGCTTAGAACGGAACGACTCGACGATCGGAATGGAGGCGCCACAGCCGACGATGGCTGGCGGCTTGCCCCATTCCGTTTGGAGCGCGCCCGCCGCTGCCTGGAACGCCGGAGTTGCGGTGTCGAAGCCGATCGCCGGCGATCCGCCCTCATGCGCATAGGTGACGTTGGCGTCGGCGGGGAGGCGCTTTTCGACGAAGCGGTGCAAGGCTTCGAGGATTGCTGCTGGCTGTTGCCCGGGAACGAGCCGGAAGGAGAGCTTGGCGGTCGCTTGCGCTGGGATCACCGTCTTGGTGCCGGGTCCGCCATAGCCGCCGACGATGCCGTTGACCTCCGCCGTCGGCCGCGCCCAAAGCTGTTCGAGGATGCTGAAGCCCTGCTCGCCGGCCGGCGTGCTCAGGCCGATCTCGCCGAGGAAGCCCGCGCCGTCGAAACCGAGAGCGTCCCATGCCGCACGCTGTGCCGGCGAGGGGGCTCGAATACCGTCATAGAAGCCGTCGATGGCGACCCGACCATCCGCGTCGTGCAGCGCGGCTAAGATAGCGGCGAGCACATGCAGCGGGTTTAGCGCCGGGCCGCCATAGAGCCCGGAATGCAGATCGCGCGCCGGGCCGTGCACGGTGATTTCCGAAAAGGCGAGGCCTCGCAGGAATGCGGTGATGGCCGGGGTGTTCGCATCCCACTGTCCGGTGTCGCAGACCAGCGCGATATCGGCTTTCAGCTCTTCGCCATGCTCGGCGAGGAACGGCGCCAGGCTCGGGCTGCCCGACTCTTCCTCTCCCTCGATCAATACGCTGACATCGACCGGAAGCGCGTCATGCTCGGCAAGCCACGCGCGCACCGCCTCGATGAAGGTCATCGCCTGGCCTTTGTCGTCGGAGGCGCCGCGCGCGACGATCACCTTGCCGTGGCGCGGGTCGTCGGCGAGATGCGGCTCGAAAGGCGGCGTGGTCCACAACTCCAGCGGCTCGGGCGGCTGCACGTCGTAATGCCCGTAGAACAGAACGCGGCGTCGCGGTCCGGCGGACGAACCGGCGCGCCAATGCCCGACCACCATCGGCTTGCCGAGCGTGGGGGCCACACGCGCGGCGAAGCCGATCTCCGACAGGGCGCCGGCGCAGGCCTCGGCTGCCTCGACGCAGGCATCGTGATAGGCGGGATCGGTCGAGACGCTTGGGATCGCAAGCAGGCGGAACAGCCGCTCGAGCGCCGCCTCCTCGTTTGCGGCGAGACGCTGAAGCACGCGCTCAAGCACAGGGTCGGGCTTCGGCTCCGCGCCCATAGGTCAGGCCCCCGCCTTGCGCACTGGGCGCGAGACTCGCTGCTCAGGCCAGGCAGCACTCATGCCGCCGCTGCCTGGACCTGAATGCGAAGAATGGAATGTTCGGGGCGAGTTATTCGCCGAGTTGCACGTTGATGGCTTGCGGACCTTTGCCACGGCGGTCTGGCTCGGTTTCGAAGGATACCCTCGCACCCTCGTCGAGCGCGGGAAGCCCCGTTTTCTGCAACGCGGAGATATGCAGAAAGACATCCTTGCCGCCATCGTCCGGCGTGATGAAGCCGAACCCTCGTGAATGATTGAAGAACTTGACCGTTCCCGTCTGACGCATGGGAAGCTCCTTTTCCCCTTCCAAAGAGTCCTCGCCCGCTAGTGGCCGCGGGGAGGTTCAGGCAAGTCTAGAAAGCGGGAAAAGAATTCGCCTCGCTTCCCATGGAGCGATGCGGAAGATCTCCACCCGGGTTCGCACTCTGCCCGCAAAACGCCTTACTCTAGGGGCGCTGGCGGGCCGAGCGCAAGACCCATCTAGCCCGGCAAAAACGCCGGAGGCCCATGTATTCGCGAGCCTAATCGGGATAGGGAGACCGGTCCGGGGGGCCGTTCAGCGAGTATCCGGAGGGAAAGTCGAAATGGGGACCAAAATCCGTCGGCGCGGGAGGCATCTTCGCGGGTCCCCAGATCCAGCTAAAGGTCAGCGGGTAGCCGCCCCCGCCTCCGGGGCTGCGCTGCGCATAATAGCCGTTTGGAACACCGCTCGGACCACGCTCGGCTACAGCGCGCTTCCCCTGCTGGGCCTCGGCGGGCAGCGCGGCGGCTAACGCGGCGCCGAACAGGGTTGCCAGGAGGAGCGCCCGGCCGGCGCGGAAAGCTGTCAATCTGGTCATATGGCCCTGCTAACGTTGGTTGCCGCGATAAAGTTTCGAATCGCCTCAGAGTCTGCGGGGTGCTGGTTACGATTGCGTCACCGCGCCCGCGTGACGTCAAGAGCGAGGAGCTAGCCGCAAACCTTCGCGGTGGCGGTGCATCTCGAAATACTGCCCTTCCGCGTACAGTCTAGCGACGACTTGGCGTAGCGCACCTTCTTATAGCCGTTCTTGGCGGCCCAACGGTCGATCTTGCGCTTCAGTTGCTTCTTCGCCCGGTCGGCTGTCTCGCTTTGCTTCGCGCCGATGGCACCTTCGGAAAGCACAGCGCAACGGCCGGCTGCGGCCGGCTGCGAAACGATCGCGAAAGCGGAAAGGGCGGCAAAGGCCGTACCCGCGATAAGCACGCGACGCAACATGACATTTCCCCCATTCTGGCCGGCGGGGCCGACCCTTCTATCCCTGTGACCGGGACTATGCAGGGTTTGTTTCGGCCTGCCTATGGCTTCCGGGCAACACTGGGCGTCTCTCGACACGCCGCCGGCCCCCTCGAGAGGGATCGGGCGGTACGTGCCGGCACGATAGGC
>JAWOJH010000235.1:0-3296 GCA_046481725.1 Methyloceanibacter sp.
GCCGACTTGCCCATGGCTCCCATGAACAGCAACAGGCAAATGAGCGTCAACGCGTCGACCTGCATGCCGAGGAAATTCATCGTCTCGCCGGCATGGTCGGGAGCGGAGGCGAACACCGTGTCGTACTGCACCGAGCCGAACAGGGTGAACACCGCGAAGATGCCGAGCGCGAAGCCGAAATCGCCGACCCGGTTGACGACGAAGGCCTTGATCGCGGCGGCGTTGGCGGAAGGCTTCTGATACCAGAAGCCGATCAGGAGGTAAGAGGCGAGCCCCACGCCTTCCCACCCGAAAAAGAGCTGGACGAAATCGTCGGCCGTGACCAGCGTCAGCATGGCGAAGGTGAACAGCGAGAGGTAGCTGAAGAAGCGCGGCCGGCCCGGATCCTCCTCCATGTAGCCGATGGAGTAGAGATGCACGAGGCCGGACACGGTGGTGACCACGACCAGCATCACGGCGGTGAGGGTGTCGATGCGCAACGACCAGACCGCTTTCAGGTCGCCGGAGGTGATGAAGCGCAACAGCTCGATCCGCTGCTCCTGGCCCTGAATGGCGACCTCGTAGAAGCCGAGCCACGACAGAAGCGCGGTGATGAGCACGAGCGTGGTGGTAATGACCTCGGCGGGACGCGGGCCGGTCAGCGGGCCCAATACGGCCGCGAAGATCGCACCGAGCAGGGGGAGGAAGAGGATCGCTTGATACATCGCCCAGGCTTCAGCCTTTCAGGAGATCGATTTCGGCGACGTCGATTGTGCCACGGTTGCGGAAATAGACGACGACGATGGCGAGCCCGATCGCCGCTTCCGCCGCCGCCACGGTCAGCACAATCATGGCGAAGATTTGCCCAATGAGATCGGCCTGGAAAGCGGAGAAGGCCACGAGATTGATGTTCACCGCCAGTAGCATCAGCTCGATCGACATCAAAATCACAATGACGTTCTTGCGATTGAGGAAGATGCCGAAAATGCCGAGCGTGAACAGGATAGCGGCCAGGGTGAGATAATGGGAGAGCCCGACAGTCATTCGAGGCCCCTCCCCGATTCGACCTCGACCAGTTCGACCGACTCCTCGCGCGTGCGGCTGACTTGCTGGGGAACAGACTGGCGGCGCACATCACGCTTGTGATGCAGAGTGAGCACGATGACGCCGATCATAGCGACCAAAAGAATGAGGCCCGCAGCCTCGAACAGATAAACGTAGCGGGTATAGAGGACGAGCCCGATCGCCTCGGTGTTGGTGATGTCGGAGGGCGGCGGTATGGGTGCCTGCGTCACGAGGTCGGGCGCGGTGACCCACGCGCCAACAATTAGAATCAGCTCAACCAGCAGAAGCAGACCGACAGTGGCGCCGATCGGCAGATATTCGATGAAACCCGCCTTGAGCGCGGCGAAGTCGACATCGAGCATCATCACCACGAACAGGAACAACACGAGCACGGCGCCGACATAGACCACGACCAGGATCATCGCGAGGAACTCGGCGCCGAGCAGGACGAACAGACCTGCCGCGTTGAAGAAAGCAAGGATCAGGAACAAGACCGCATGGACGGGATTCCTCGCCGCGACGACCATAGAGGCGGCGCCAATGAGGATGGTTGCGAATAGATAGAAGAACAGCGCGCTCAGCATGCAGCGGTCTTAGCACATGATGATTTCGTTATAGCCGGGCTGGTCCCGGCCATCCACGCTTGGTCAGCGAATCGCCTCGAAAACGTGGATGCCCGGCACACAAGGCTTGTGCTCGGACCGGCGAAGCCGGACCCGAGTGCCGGGCATGACAGGGGATTGATTTTAAGATACTTCAAAAGTGCCCTCAGCGGTAAGGGGCGTCGAGCGCCAGGTTCTTGGCGATCTCGCGCTCCCAGCGGTCGCCATTGGCCATCAGCCGCTCCTTGTCGTAGTAGAGCTCCTCGCGCGTCTCGGTGGCGAACTCGAAGTTCGGTCCCTCGACAATGGCGTCGACCGGGCAGGCTTCCTGGCAGAAACCGCAATAGATGCATTTCACCATGTCGATGTCGTAACGCGTGGTGCGGCGGGTCCCGTCATTGCGCCGGGGGCCCGCCTCGATGGTGATGGCTTGCGCGGGGCAGATTGCCTCGCAGAGCTTGCAAGCGATGCAGCGCTCCTCTCCGTTCGGATAACGTCTGAGCGCGTGCTCGCCGCGGAAGCGAGGCGAGAGCGGCCCCTTCTCGAACGGATAGTTCAGGGTTGCCTTGGGCGCCACGAAATATTTCAAGGCAAGCCAAAAAGCCGATAGAAACTCTATCAGCAACAGAGACTTAGCGGCTTGCGCCAGACGCTTCACGCGCGCGTTCCTTCTAGGCTCCGTGCCAAAGATGCAAAACCGTGGCGACGATCACCACCATGGCGAGCGACAAGGGCAGGAAAACCTTCCAGCCGAGCCGCATCAATTGATCGTAGCGATAGCGAGGCACTATCGCCTTGACCATGGCGATGAGGAAAAACAGGAAGCAGACCTTCAAGACGAACCATAACACGCCCGGTATCCAGGTGAAGGGCGGCACCGGAAAGAGCGGTAGCCAACCGCCCAGAAACAGCACGGTGCCGAGCGCGCACATCAGGACGATGGCGACATATTCGCCCAGCATGAACAACATATAGGGGGTCGAAGAGTATTCGACCATGAACCCGGCCACGAGCTCGGATTCCGCCTCCAGCAGATCGAAAGGCGGCCGGTTGGTCTCGGCCAGCGCCGAGATGAAGAACACCACGAACATCGGCAACAGCGGCAGCCAGTACCACCCGAACAGGCCGAGCGCGCTGTCTTGGGCCTCGACGATCGCGGTGAGATTGAGCGTACCGGCGATCAGGAGAACGGTGATGATGACAAAGCCGATCGAGACTTCGTAAGAGACCATCTGGGCGGCGGACCGGAGCGCGGCGAGGAACGCATATTTGGAGTTCGACGCCCAGCCCGCCATGATCACGCCATAGACCTGCAAGCTGGAAATGGCGAAGATGAAGAGAATGCCGACATTGATGTCGGCGACGGCCCATCCTTTGTCGACGGGGATCACCGCCCAAGCGGCGAGCGCGAGACCGGCGGTGACGAGCGGTGCAAGCAGAAACAGACCTTTGTTGGCGCCAGCCGGGATGATCGGCTCCTTGAACACGAATTTCAGAAGATCGGCGAAGGATTGGAGCAGGCCGAATGGCCCGACCACGTTCGGCCCGCGTCGCATCTGCACCGCGGCCCACACCTTGCGGTCGGCATAGAGTAGGAAGGCGACGATGATGAGAAGCGTGACGAGAATCGCCACGCTATGCGCCACGATC
>JAWOJH010000003.1:0-2861 GCA_046481725.1 Methyloceanibacter sp.
CGAAGGGCCGTCGAGCGAGGCGACCGTGACGAAACGGCAATACGCCGAAGCCTACGCCGGCGGTTACGCCCACACGAAGCGGTATCTGCTCTCTCGCGGGCTCGGTGTGGACACCGCGGAGGAAATGGCGCAGGCCGCATGGGCCCTACGATGGGAGCATCGCGATCAGCTCCGGAATCCCAGCGCTATAGCGGTTTGGGTTAATTCGATCGCGATGAACTTGTTTCGCAACCTGCTGCGTAAGCGTGCCGTGACGACCGTCTGGACAGGGATGGCGAGGTAAGGCAAGCTCTTCGGAAGGCGCGGGAGCGCGTCGACGGAGAGGGCGATGGACAAGCAATCGGAACTGCCCGTGCGACGGCGGCGATCGAAGCAGGAGCGGCGGCGGATCGTCGAGGAGAGCTTTGAGCCGGGTGTGTCGGTGGCGCGGCTAGCGCGGACGCACGAGGTTAACTCCAACCAGATCTTTCACTGGCGTAAGCTGTATCGCGAAGGGCAGCTGGCGGACGACGCGGACAAGCCCGCGGCGCAGTGGTTACCGGTGCGCCTGGCGGACGTATCGCCCGAGGAGACGCGCCAAGCCCCCAGCGCGCAGGCTCATGGCGCGATCGAGGTCGAGATGCCGCGGGGCCGGGTGCGCATCGAAGGCGCGCCGGACGCGGGCGCGCTGCGGCTGGTGCTGGAGTTGCTCGGGGCATGACGGGGCCGCCGGCGGGAGCGAGGATCTGGCTGTGCGCCGGGGTGACGGACATGCGGCGGGGCTTCACCGGCTTGAGCGCACAGGTGGCGGAGAAGCTCGGGGGAGATCCCTTCGGCGGCCATCTGTTCGTTTTTCGCGGACGGCGCGGCGATCTGATCAAAGTGTTGTGGTGGGACGGCGAAGGGCTGTGCCTTTTCGCCAAACGGCTCGAGCGCGGGCGCTTCGTGTGGCCGCGCGCCGAGGACGGGGCGGTGTTGCTGAGCCGTGCGCAGCTGTCGATGCTGCTCGAAGGGATCGACTGGCGGCGGCCGGAGCGGACGGCGGAAGCCGTGGAAGAAGCGCCCCGCACGGCGGCTTGAAAAAGAGCGCTTCAGATCGAAATATATCGAACTAAGTCGCCACTTTATCGTTCGTATTTGCGAAAATAGATCCATGGCCGACGCGGCTTCTCCAGCGCTCGATCTGGACTCCCTGGACCTGGAATCGCTGCGGGCGTTGTGCCGGGCGCAGCTCGCCGAGCTCGACTCGCAAAAGAGTGAGATCGAGCGGATGAAGCTGCTGATCCTGAAGCTCAAGCGGCTACAGTTCGGACGCAAATCGGAGAAGATCGACCGCCGTATCGAGCAGCTCGAGCTGCGGCTGGAAGAGTTCGAAGCGGCGCAGGCCGAGGCGGCGCCCGAGCCCGGTAGCGCCTCGGAAGCCGCCCTGGAGCCGGTTCGGCGCAAACCGGCGCGTCGCGAGCTGCCGCCGGAGTTGCCGCGCGAGGTCGTCGTTCAGGAACCCGACGAGACGAGCTGTCCGGACTGCGGCGGCGCTTTGCGTAAGCTCGGCGAGGACGTTTCCGAGATTTTGGAATACGAGCCGGCGCGGTTCAAAGTGATCCGGCGAGTGCGTCCGAAGCTGAGCTGCGGCGGCTGTGACCGCATCGTACAGGCGCCGGCGGCGAGCCGGGCGATCGAGCGTGGGCTGGCCGGTCCGGGGCTGCTGGCGCACGTATTAGTCGCGAAATACTCGGATCATTTACCGTTGTACCGGCAGGTGGAAATCTATGCGCGCGAAGGCGTGGAACTGGAGCGCTCGACGCTGGCGGGCTGGGTCGGCGGCGCGAGCCGAACGCTCCAACCGCTGGTCGAGGCGGTGCGGCGGCACGTGCTCGACGCGAGCCGCATCCACGGCGACGACACGCCGGTTCCGGTGCTCGATCCGGGCCGCGGCAAGACCAAGACGGGACGCTTATGGACCTACGTGCGCGACGAGCGTCCGACGGGCGGAGAGGCGCCGCCGGCGGCGTGGTTCTCCTACTCGCCCGACCGCAAGGGCGAGCGCCCGCAGGCGCACCTGGCGGAGTTTCGCGGCACGCTGCACGCCGACGGCTACGCCGGCTTCAACGGCGTTTACGAGAGCGGAAAGGTGCGCGAGGCGGCCTGTTGGGCGCACGTGCGGCGCAAGTTTTTCGACATTGAGCAGGCGCACGCGTCGAAGCTCGCCGCCGAGGCGCTGCGGCGCGTCGGCGAGCTTTATGGAATCGAGAAAAAGATCCGCGGCAGCCCGGCCCAGGTGCGCCGACGCGAACGGCAGGCGCGGGCGAAGCCTTTGCTGGAAGCGTTGCACGCATGGTTTTACGAGGCGCTCGGCGGTCTGTCGAAGAAGTCGGAGACGGCGAGGGCGATCCGTTATGCGCTCGGACGCTGGCAGGCGCTGGTGCGCTACGTCGACGACGGCGAGCTCGAAATCGATAATAACGCCGCGGAACGGGCCTTGCGGCCGGTAGCCCTGGGCCGCAAGAACTACCTGTTTGCAGGCTCGGACGCGGGCGGCGAGCGGGCGGCGGCCATGTACAGCCTGATCGGCACGGCCAAGTTGAACGACGTCGACCCGGAAGCCTACCTGCGCCACGTGCTCGATCACATCGCCGACCATCCCATCAATCGGATCGCGGAGCTGCTGCCCTGGAATGTGCGCCTGGACGCCGCCATGGGTGCGCCGGTCTAATCGCCCCGACCGTTACGTGTCCACATAAGCCTTGTGTGGACACTTACGCCCCTATTGAGTCCTATCAAGTCAAGACGGTCGTCACGGCACGCTTACGCACATGATGAAAACCTACACGTTGATCGGAACCAAAATTCAGGCGCACTCGAGCGTCGCCATCGCCAACGAG
>JAWOJH010000073.1:0-4933 GCA_046481725.1 Methyloceanibacter sp.
GCGAGCTCGGCAAGCGGCATTACGCGGTGAAGGGCACGCCCACCGACTGCATCATCATGGGCGTGCGCTACCTGCTCAAGGACAAGCCGCCCAACCTCGTGCTGTCCGGCGTCAATCGCGGGCAGAATCTCGCCGACGACATCACCTATTCGGGCACCGTGGCCGGCGCCATCCAGGGCGCGCTGCTCGGCATTCCCTCGATGGCGATGAGCCTCGTCACCGGCCCGGCGATGACCGACCAGGGCGGCGGCGAGCCGATCTGGCAGACGCCAATGCTTCACGGCGCCGATCTGATCCGCAAATTGATGAAAGCCGGCTGGGCCGAGGGCGTGGTGCTGAACGTGAATTTCCCGGATTGCGAACCCGAGGAGGTGAAGGGCACCGCCGCCACGGTGCAAGGCCTGCGCGACCCGCATCTGTTCCGCATCGACGACCGGGTCGATACGCGCAGCAAGGCCTATTACTGGATCGGCGTGGAGCGCCGCAAGGCCAAGCCGCCGAAGGGCACCGACCTCTGGGCGGTGCACAGCAAGCTGATTTCCGTCACGCCGCTCTGCCTCGACTATACCGACGACCCCACCCGGGAGAAATTCGCCAAGGTTTTGGGCGAGAGCGTGCGCGAGCCGGAAAAGGCGCATAGTTCCTGAGACAGTGGGCGAGAATCGTCCGATACTCTGCGACCGCCTCTGAGGGGGTGGGGCCATGGCATCCGCGCAGGACCAGATCGGGCTGATCATGCAGCTCCGGCGGCGCGGCATCCGCGACAACCGGGTGCTGCGCGCCATCGAGCGCGTGCCGCGCGAGCTGTTCGTCGATCCCGCCTTCGCCGACCACGCCTATCAGGACATCGCCCTGCCGATCGATTGCGGCCAGACCATCTCCCAGCCTTACGTGGTCGCCTTCATGACCGAGAAGCTCGAACTCGACGAGCGACACAAGGTGCTGGAGATCGGCACCGGCTCCGGCTATCAGGCCGCCGTGCTGTCGCATCTCTGCCGCCGGGTCTATACCGTGGAGCGCTGGCGTGAGCTGCAAAAGGCGGCAGAGCGCAGATTTGCCAGGCTCGGCATCACCAACGTCACCACCATCATCGGCGATGGCTGGCTCGGCTGGCCGCCGCAGGCGCCGTTCGACCGCATCATCGTCACCGCCGCCGCGGAGCAGCCGCCGCCGGCGCTGCTCGAGCAGCTCAAGCCGGGCGGCCGCATGATCATCCCGTTGGGCGAGACCCGCGACACGCAATATCTGGTGCAGATCGACAAGAGCGAGGCGGGATTGCTCAACCAAACGCCGCTTCTGCCGGTGCGCTTCGTGCCGCTGGTGCAGGGTCGCGCCGGGGTCGCCGTGCGCCAGGCGCAGGCCGCCCGCGCCGCCAAGGCGGACGATGCGTGAGTGTGCGCGCGGCGAATCTTTGCCGCCGTCCGCAAGGGCTAACAGCTTGTTAACCCGCTCCGCGCTTTACTCGGTGGCGAGTTTGTAGCGTGAGGGGCGTAGGGGGATGCAGCAGGCGGCGTATCGGTCGGGCCATAACCCTCGCGCTTGCGCTGTCGCAGCGGCGGCTTGCGCCGCGCTCGTCCTCGCGGGTTGCAGCGGCAACGTCTCGCGCTTCGATTATCCCGCATTCGGCTCATCCAATTCCGAGCTCGCCGGCAACAACGCGGATTATGCGGCTACCGCATCGCTGCCGCCGGTCGTTCCCGAGGAGTCGGTTTATAGCTCCGGCTATGGCGCGAGCCCGCAATATGAGCGCGCCAGCCTGCCGCCGCCGTCCTATTCGCCGGCACCGACGCCTGCCGCCTATTCGCCGGCGCCGGCCGGACGGATGCGCGATCAGCATGCCAATTATCCGTCGCCGCCCTCCCACGCAGAGCCCGCGGTCTGGCGCGGCAGTCAGGCCGATGGCGCCCGCGTCAAAGTGGAGCGAGGCGACACGCTTTCCAGCCTTTCGCGCCGCTACGGCGTTTCGGTGGAGGCGATCCAGGCGGCCAACAATCTGCCCGACGGGCGGCTCAATGTTGGCCAGGAACTCGTCATTCCCGGAGCTTCCGCCAAGATCGCGGCCAAGCCCGCGCCAGCGCCGAGCGCGCCGCCGAAGCAGGCGAGCCCGGTGACTGCACCAAGCGTTGCCGAAAAGCCCGCGCCGCCGCCCGCGGCGGACGGAACCGCGGTGCGCGTGGTCAAGACCACCACCATCCTGCCGCCAGGCGCCACATCGCTCGCCGAGGAGACCGAGGCCGAGGGTGGCGCGAAACCCGCGGCGCCCAAGCAACCCGAAGTCGCCGCATCGCCGGAGATCACCGGCAACGAGAATCAACGCCTTGCCAAGGTCGAGCAATTGCCCGCGCCGGATCCGATGTCGGGCGCCAGCTTCCGCTGGCCGGTCAAAGGCCGCGTGATCTCCCAGTTCGGTGCGCGTCCCGACGGTGGCCACAATGACGGCATCGATCTCGCCGTGCCGCGCGGCACCCCGGTGCAGGCGGCGGAAAACGGCGTCGTCGCCTATGCCGGCAGCGAGCTCAAGGGCTACGGCAATCTCGTGCTGATCCGCCACGCCAATAACTGGGTCTCGGCCTACGCGCATAACGACGAGATCGTCGTCAAGCGCGGCGAGAAGGTGACCCGCGGTCAGGTCATCGCCAAGGCGGGCGCCACCGGCGCGGTCAGCCAGCCGCTCGTGCATTTCGAGTTGCGCAAGGGCTCCCGACCGGTCGACCCGACCAAATACATGACCGACCAGACCGCCAACGCCGATTAGCAATAACCTCATCCTGAGGAGGCCGCGAAGCGGCCGTCTCGAAGGATGACCGCTTATCGTCTCGTGCTTCGAGACGCGTCCTCCGGGCGCTCCTCAGCATGAGGCGTCAGCTAGATCGGCTGGCCCAACCGCCCGGCGAGATCCTGGATGAATTGCCAGGCCACACGGCCCGAGCGGCTGCCGCGCGTGAGCGCCCAGTCAAGCGCCGCTTGGCGCAGCGCCGCGTCGCCGATGCCGAGGCGGAAATGCGCCGCATAGCCGCGCACCATCTCCAAATAGTCGTCCTGGCTGCAATTGTGGAAGCCGATCCACAAGCCGAACCGGTCCGACAGCGACAGCTTCTCTTCGGCCGCTTCGCCGGGATGGATCGCGGTGGAGCGCTCATTGTCGATCATCTCGCGCGGCATCAAATGCCGCCGGTTCGAGGTGGCGTAGAACAGGACATTGTCCGGGCGCCCTTCGAGGCCGCCTTCGAGCACCGCCTTGAGCGATTTGTAGGACGTATCCAGCGCCTCGAAGGAGAGGTCGTCGCAAAACAGAATGAAGCGCTCGCCGGGCGCCTCGCGCAAATATGCGAGCAGGGCGGGCAGCGAGGCGATGTCCTCGCGGTGGATCTCGACCAGCTTCAGCCCGGCGATTTCGCCATGCACCGCCTTGACCAGGGAGCTCTTGCCCATGCCCCGCGCGCCCCAGAGCAACGCATTGTTGGCGGGGAAGCCTGCGGCGAACCGGCGCGTGTTCTCAACCAGCGTATCGCGGGCCTGGCCGATGCCCTTGAGCAGGGACAGGGGCACCCGGTTGACCTGCTCGACGGGCAGAAAAGCCTGGGTTTCGGCCTGCCAGACAAAGGCGCCGGCCCCCGCGAAATCGGGCCGCTCGGGCGGACGCGGTCCGAGCCGCTCGATCGCCCGGGCGATCCGCTCGAAAAGGCCGGAGAGGGGCTCCTGAAAGTTCATGCCGGGCCCGTTGCAAAGGCGGTTTAGGCCGCTCTATAGTCGCGCCACCTTCGAG
Source organism: Methyloceanibacter sp. (assembly GCA_046481725.1). Taxonomy (GTDB): domain Bacteria; phylum Pseudomonadota; class Alphaproteobacteria; order Rhizobiales; family Methyloligellaceae; genus Methyloceanibacter. The sequence goes on from JAWOJH010000073.1 coordinate 3,767, forward strand.
AGGTTATGTGCGAAAGCCGCCGGGACGACATAAGGCGGCAACCGGTCGAGGGCGGCCATCCTTAAGCCAAGCAAGGGACAGGAGCAATGGAAGGGTTCACTTACGCTCAAGCCGCCCCAGGTGCGTTCGACATGCTGAATAGCTTGATCGTCCCCACCATGCTAATCATCGGCATCATGTATTTCCTGATGATCCGGCCTCAGCAAAGGCGGCTGAAGGAGCATCGGGAGATGGTCGCTTCCATCCGCCGCGGCGACACGGTGGTGACCTCCGGCGGCATTATCGGCAAAGTCACCAAGGTGGACGACCAGGAGCTTCAGGTGGAAATCGCCGACGGCGTCAGAATCAAGGTGGTGCGCGGCACGGTTTCCGAGGTGCGCGGCAAGGGCGAGCCGGCGCCGGCGGCGAAGGCCAAGGCGGCGTCGTAGTCCTCAACCATGACCGACCGTCCCTCCCGTTAGCTTGATCCGGAGTTCGAGAGCTTCATGCTGCATTTCCAAAAATGGAAGCTGATCCTGGTGGCGGTCGTCGTGACCCTTGGCTTCCTGTACGCGCTCCCCAATCTGTTTTCGAAATCGGCCCTGGAAGGGATCCCATCCTGGCTGCCGCACCAGCAGGTCAATCTCGGCCTCGACCTGCAAGGTGGCGCCCATCTCCTCTATCAGATCGACGAAGCGGAGATGATCGAGGATTGGCTGAAGACGATCCGCGGCGACGTGCGCGAGACTTTGCGCCGCGCGCGTATCGGCTATTCCGATCTGGCCCAGGACGTCGGCAAGCGCGCCGTGACGGTGCGGATCCGCGAGGCGGGCGATGTCGGCAAGGCGGAAACCGAGTTGAAGAAGCTCGCGGCGCCCATCGGCAGCGACGTATTCGGCGGCTTCTCCGGTAACGATATCGAGGTGACGCGAGGCTCCGACACCCAGATCGTGCTGACCGTCACCGACCCCGGTCTGGCGCACCGCATGACTTCCGCCATTCAGGCCTCGATCGAGACCATCCGGCGCCGTATCGACGCTTTCGGCACCACCGAGCCGAGCATTCAGCGCGAAGGCCGCAGCCGCGTGCTGGTCCAGGTGCCGGGCATCTCCGACGTGGAACGCCTGAAGGCGCTGATCGGCGAGACCGGCAAGCTCGAATTCAAGCTGGTCGACCCCTCCGCCGATG
>JAWOJH010000157.1:0-4886 GCA_046481725.1 Methyloceanibacter sp.
GCACGACAAGATCGCCGGGGTGAACTATGCCGGCCTGCCCGGCAACGAGTTCCATGCGCTCGCCAAACGCTATGCGCCGAAGGGCGCGGGCGCCGTGTTCACCTTCGGCTTGAAGGGTGGCTACGACGCCGGCATCGCGCTGGTAAGCAATGTCAAGCTGTTCAGCCATCTCGCAAATATCGGCGATACGCGGAGCCTGATCATCCATCCGGCCTCCACCACGCACCGGCAACTCACCGACGAGCAGCGTGTCCGCGCGGGGGCGGGTCCTGAGGTGGTGCGGCTTTCGGTTGGGCTCGAGGATGCGGACGATCTGATTGCCGATCTCGATCAGGCCCTCGTCGCCACCTGACTGCGCGACGGCAAGGCCGCCGGATCCCGCGCCAGCCACAGGTGATAGAGCGCGGCGACGAATAGCAGGACGGCGCCGGCCTGATGCGCCAAGCCAAGCGTGATGGGTACCGCGAGCAGCAGGGTCCAGACACCCAGCGTCGCCTGTAGCACCGAAAAGACCGCCACGGTGGCGGCGCTGCCCAGGAGCGGCGTGGGCGCGCCGCGTAAGCCAAGCCAGATCGCCTGGACAATGGTGACGATCACCACCGCATAGCCGAGCATGCGGTGATTGAACTGCACGGCGAGCGGATTCTCGAACAGGTTGAGATACCAGGGCTCAGCCTCGCCGAGCCCGCTTGGAATAAACGCGCCGTTGATGAGGGGCCAGGTGTTGAAGCCTTTGCCGGCATAGAGCCCGGCCACGACGGCGCCCGCCAGCATCTGCACGAAGATCAAGGCCAGCACGCCGAAAGCGGCATAGGCAGCCGCGCTCCGGGGCACCTCGCGCCGGTCCCTGCCGAGACCCAGCAGCAGCCACAGCGTATAGCCCAGGATGACGAGGGCGAGGCCGAAATGCAGCGTGAGCCGGTACTGGCTGACGGAGACGCGATCGGCCAGACCGCTCATCACCATGTACCAGCCGACGGCGCCTTGCAGTGCGCCCAGTGCGAACAGGAGGATCAGCCGCGGCAGCAGCGGACGCGGGATATAGCCCGCGATCCAAAACGCGAGGAAGGGCAGCAGGAACACCACGCCGATTAGTCGCCCCAGGAAGCGATGCGCCCACTCCCACCAATAGATGGTCTTGAACTCATCGAGGCTCATGCCGCGCTTGACCTCGGTATATTGCGGGATCTGCCGGTAGGCGTCGAAGGCCTCCTGCCAGTCCGCTTGGCTGAGCGGCGGGATGACGCCGGTGACCGGCTTCCACTCCGTGATCGAGAGGCCGGACTCGGTCAGCCGGGTGGCGCCGCCGACCAGGATCATCACCATGGTGAGCAGCGTCACCGCGCCGAGCCAAAGGCGAAGAGCGCGCAGCTTACGCGCTTGCGCGGCGTCTATGGCTGGGCCGGCAAGGATCGCGGTAGACATCCTCGGTCTGATAGCGGTCCGGAGGCCGGAACTCAACCAGCGTCGCCCCTGCCCCTTTGCCGCATAGTCGCTGCTACCGGTGATGCGGCTACTGGCTTAAAGTCGATAGAAATGCCATTCGCCGGCGGGCTCGGTCAGCAGCTTCTCCGCCGCCAATTGTCGCTCGGCTTTCTGCACGTGCTTCGAGGCGACATGCGCCTCGAAGCAAGCCTTGTCGCGCCATTCCATGTAGAGCAGGAAGAAGGCCGGGTCCTCGGCCCCCTGCGACCAATGATAGATTTGGCAACCCTCCTCGCTGAGGCTCTGCGCCGTTACTTCGTCGATGATTTGCTTCATCGCGCCGATCCCGTCGGCGCGGACGTGGAAGGTGGCGGCAACCGTATAAGCAGGCGCCATCAGGTTCTCCTGTTCAACTTGATCCCGGCATAAAGTCGTTCATAACACCCTGGGGCTTGTGAGCTTGCCCCGAGCGACCCCAAATCGAAGAGAGGGCTGGGCATGCGGGCCCGCACGCGCAAGCTGATCGGCACCTTGGTTCTGCTACTGTTTCTCGCGCTCTATGCGTGGGTCGCCGGGGTGATCGGCGCGGGCCGGATCTCGCTCGCACCGGCTTGGGCGCAATTCGCCTATTTCCTGACCGCGGGTCTCGTCTGGGTCCTGCCGGCGGGACTGCTTATCCGCTGGATGCAGCGCCCCGATTAGTCTGATCCCTATGCGACCTATCGCCTCGACAGCGGCGACCGGGTACGCGTCCTGGTGTTCGGGTAGGACAATCTTTCCCGAACCTACAACGTCGACGCCAGTGGGTCCGTCTCAATTCCGCTGATCGGGTCGGTCAGGGCGCGCGGCTTTACGACCGAAGAACTTGCGCGCGACATCGCGGGCGAACTCCGGCGGAACTACATCAAGGATCCGAAAGTCAGCGTCGAGGTCGAGGCCTACCGGCCGTTCTTCATTCTGGGCGAAGTGAGGCGCCCCGGTGGCTATCCATACGTCAACGCCATGACGGTGGAGGCCGCCGTCGCCCTCGCGGAGGGTTATACACCGAGCGGGCCAAGAAGCGCATGGTGCGCCTGACCCGCAGGTTCAACGGCGTCAACAGCACGGTGATGGTACCCACCGATTACCCGGTCCGCCCTGGCGACACTATTTACGTTCTCGAACGCTTCTTCTAAAGCTCACTTGGACCGTCCAACCCGGCCTGCTCAACACGGGGTCAAGTGAGCTCCACGCTGCGGATTCTGCATTGCCTGCGCGCGCCTGTGGGCGGCCTGTTCCGGCACGTTCACGACTTAGCCCTGGGCCAGGCTCAGCTTGGCGCCGAGGTGGGAATCGTTTGCGATTCCAATAGCGAGGTCGATCCCGTGGCGCTGGGCCGGCTCGCAGACAATTGCGTGCTCGGGCTGACGCGGATCCCCATGAAGCGCCAGATGGGCCTTGGCGACTGGCTGACGATGCGCAAGGTGGCGCGGCTCGCGGGCAAGCTAGGGGTGGACGTGATCCATGGCCATGGCGCCAAGGGCGGAGCCTATGCCCGGCTTGCCGCCAAGAAATTGAAGCGCAAGGGCAGCAATGTGAAGGCCGTCTACACGCCGCACGGCGGCAGTCTGCACTTTTCGCCTGCCCGGCCGTCGGGCCGGCTGTATCTGACCGCGGAGCGGAAGCTGCTCCCCCTGACCGATGGCCTGTTGTTCGAGAGCTATTATGCCGGCAATCGCTTCGTCGAGTTGATCGGGCATCCGCAATGCCCAGCTCGCGTCGTGCTGAACGGCCTTTACCGGCATGAATTCTACGAGCCAATGCTCGCCGACGACGCGGTGGATTTCGTTTTTGTCGGCGAGCTACGCTATATCAAAGGCGTGGATATTCTGCTCGAGGCGCTGGCCGCGCATCAAGCCGTGTTTCCGGGGCGGGCGTTGATTGTCGGCACCGGCCCGGACGAGAAAAGCCTGAAGCGGCTTGCCCGCAGGCTCGGGCTGAACAGCCGCGTCTCTTTTTCCGGGGCGCAGTCGGCGCGTAGTGCATTCGCCCGGGGGCGGTGTATCGTGGTGCCTTCGCGGGCGGAATCCTCCCCCTATATCGTGCTGGAGGCGGCCGCCGCGCAGATGCCCTTGATCGCCACCGGCGTTGGCGGCATTCCGGAGCTCGTCGAGGGTGTCGACATGCCGCTGATACCACCTGGAGATGTCGGGGCGCTGGCCGGCCAGTTGCGGGCCTTTCTAGCGGGCCCAAAGCCGTTTCTCGAACGCGCCGTGGCGCTGCAGAGGATCGTGGCGGAGCGGTTCTCCGTCGACAACATGACCCACGAAGTCGTTGATTTCTATATTTCCGACGTCGGCGCCGGCGTCTCCTAGACGGTCCAAGTAAAGCCGCAAAGCGCGTGCGACCTTTCGCCTCGACCTGCCCGGTCCCGATGCCATAAACCATCGCCGGGACGGTAATGGTTCCCCTATTGATTGGCACATAACTTCCCCGTGGTGCGAGACGTACATCGTGGCTTCACGGCGATGGCCCGCGCGCTCGATCTGCGCCTGTTCTCGACCTATGCCTATATCGTGGTCCGCAAAGGGAACTGACCGCCGGAGTGTGCGGTGGAATCGCGCCGATTCATTGCGATGGGTTTGACGCCTGAGAGATGAATGGTCGGAGCGGGGAGATTTGAACTCCCGACCCCCGGTCCCCCAGACCGGTGCGCTAACCGAGCTGCGCTACGCTCCGAAACCCTGATGTGGGGCTTGCTTGGATATACACGCTTAGGCTGACGAAACAAGCCGTCAGCCGGGCGGCGCTCAGTCCCGCGCCGCAGCCAACACCCGCTGGCAGGACTCGATCTCGTCAAGTAGGGCGCAGAGCTTTTCGTGGTCTAGCGCCATGCGCGACCGAGCGGTTTGGGGCATTATCGACTTTCCGCCCCCCTTTGCGGCCTCGGCAGCGACGTCAGGAATCTCGGGCGCCCGCATCGGCGCGGTTTCAGCCTCGTCGTCGGCCATGCCCCGGTAATCCATGACGAAGCGCGGTCCATTCTCGCGCAGGATCTTCTGGACCCCCCGAATGGTGTAACCGTCGCTGTAGAGCAGGAAGCGAATGCCGCGCAGCAGGGCGACGTCCTCCGGCCGGTAATAGCGCCGGCCGCCGCCGCGCTTCATGGGCTTGAGCTGAGTGAATTTGGCTTCCCAGAAGCGAAGAACGTGCTTCGGGACCTCGAGTTCGTCGGCGACCTCGCTGATGGTGCGAAACGCTTCTGGCGCCTTGTCCAAAGTTCTGCCTCCTCCCTGGCGTTCACACTACGCCGGCAAATCTATTCGGCCGCCTTTCTCCGGGAGAGTGCGTCGTTGATGCGCTGTTTCATGATGTTACTGGCGCGAAACACCAACACGCGGCGCGGCGTGATGGGAACTTCCTGACCCGTCTTTGGGTTGCGTCCGACGCGCTGCCCCTTGTCGCGGATGCCGAACGATCCG
>JAWOJH010000040.1:0-5886 GCA_046481725.1 Methyloceanibacter sp.
AAGGGCATCACCGGCAATATTTACGATATGGGATTGGCAGTCCAATGGTCTCCTGACAACCGCTACCTGCTCACCCTCTCCGGTGACCGTTTTATGACCGGCAGCCAGGATTATGACCTCTTCCTATGGGATGTGGAAACCGGCCAGCAGGCTGCCGCCCGTGAGGTACAAAATATGAACGACGTCGAGCACATCACCCGCGCGATTTCGGCGGGCGCCAACGAATACATTATGAAGCCGTTCGACCGCGACATCATCGAAGCCAAGTTCCACGAGGTCGGGCTCATCTAGAGCGCCGGCGAAGTCCGCTCCGTAAGGGCGCAAGTATGGATGCCGCGGTAGACGCTCCCCATCAGGCGGCGAGTCCGGCCACCCCCATCAAAGTGATGATCGCCGACGATTCGGCGGTGGTGCGGGGCCTCGTCGCGCGCTGGATCGAGGAAGAGGCGGGGCTCGAAGTCGTCGCCCGTCACGCCAATGGTAAGTTGGCGGTCGACGATATCGTGCGGAGTGCTCCCGACATCGTCCTGCTGGACATCGAGATGCCAGTGATGGACGGCCTCGAGGCGCGCTGCCGCTTCTGCTCGAGGTTCGCCCCGAGACGCGCGTGCTGATGGTCTCGACCCTGACCAGGCGCAACGCGGAAATCAGCCTGAAGGCCCTGTCGCTCGGGGCGCTCGACTATGTGCCCAAGCCCGACTCAAATCGCGAGATCACCACCTCGCTCGATTTTCGCCGCAAGGTCATTCGCAAGATCAAGCTGCTGGGCCGGGCGCGTACCCATCGGCCCGGCAAAGGCGATCCGGCGCGAAGCGAGGCCGATGTCCGGCCGCTGACCTTCCGGCAGCGCTCCTTTTCTTTGGTGCCGCCGCGAATCGTGGCGATCGGCTGTTCGACGGGAGGTCCCGAGGCCCTGACAACTCTGCTCGGGGCGGCACTGTCCTGGTCCGACCGGGTCCCCATCGTCGTCGCCCAGCATATGCCGCCCATCTTCACCGGCATCATGGCCGAGCGCCTGGCACGTGCCACGGGGAGGGAGGCGAAAGAGGGGGCTCAAGGCGAACCGCTGATGGGGGGAAAATCTATATCGCGCCAGGCAATCATCATATGACCGTGGTCAACCCCGAGCGGCCGAGCCTGCGCATCGGCAGCGAGCCGCCGGTTCATTTCTGCCGCCCGGCAGCCGATCCGCTATTCGACAGCATAGCGGCAACTTTCGGCCCGGCGGCGCTGGGAATTGTGCTCACCGGCATGGGCCATGACGGCGCGGCTGGCGCCCGGGCGATCGCCGAGGCGGGCGGCAGCGTGATCGCGCAGGACGAGGCCTCAAGCGTGGTTTGGGGCATGCCGGGAGCAGCCGCATCGGTCGGCGCCTGCGCGGCGATTTTGCCCCCGCTCGGGATCGCCGAGGCCGTGGGAAGACTGATCAAGGGTGAGCGGCCATGATGGCGCATGAATTTGCCCTGGTCCGGCGAATCCTGAGGGAGCACTCAGGTCTCAATCTCGGCGCGGACAAGCAGGATCTGCTGGAGGGCAAGCTCCGGCCCTTGCTCCGGGAATCCGGGCTGCCCTCCCTGTCGCATCTGGTGCTCGCCATGCTGAAGCCCGAGGCGCACGCGCTGCGCTCGCTTGTGGCGCAGGCGGTGGCGGTGCAGGAGTCTTATTTCTTCCGGGACAAAGTGCCGTTTCATTATTTCGCCGATGTCATGCTGCCGGCGCTGATGGCGAAGCGCGAGAGGGAGCGGCGGATCAGGGTCTGGTGCGCCGCCGCTGCCGGCGGCCAGGAGCCGTACTCGCTGGCAATGGAACTCGCCGAGCAAAACGGCAGGCTCGCCGGCTGGAATATCGAGATCGTGGCCACGGACTTCGTCGAAGAAGCCTTCGCCAAAGCGCGGCTGGGTGTCTACAGCCAGTTCGAGGTGCAGCGGGGGCTGCCGGTGTCGCTGCTGGTCAAATATTTCAAGAAGGTCGGCAATGGCTGGGAGATCGGTCCGGAACTTCGCCGCAAGGTCGAGTTCCGTGTGCACAATCTCCTCGATGATAGTCAGGCGCTTGGCACCTTTGACGTGATTTTCTGCCGGAACGTGCTGATCTATTTCGACGACGCCATCAAGCGCGCGGTGCTGGCGCGCCTGGCGGCGCGGCTGGCGCCGGACGGCTACCTGGTGCTCGGCGCGGCGGAGACCACCACCGGCATCAGCGGCGAATTCGTGCCGGTGCCCGAGGGCCATCACGGCGTGTTCCGCTTCACGTCCGAGGCCGCGGTTGCCGCCGAGGGCCGTTGGCGCAAGGCGGTGTAGGCCCAGCGCGTCGGCTCCTCATAGCGAAATGGCCGGGAGATCCCGGCCACCTTCGCTGTGTCTGAAGAAGAGATATTGCCTGCTAGGCGGCTTCGGACTCGTCTTCAGGGTTGCGCAGCACATAGCCGCGGCCCCAGACCGTCTCGATGTAATGCTTGCCGCCGGTGGCTGCCGCGAGCTTCTTCCGCAGCTTGCAGATGAAGACATCGATGATCTTCAGCTCGGGCTCGTCCATGCCGCCATAAAGGTGGTTGAGGAACATCTCCTTGGTGAGCGTGGTGCCCTTGCGCAAGGAGAGTAGCTCGAGCATCTGATATTCCTTGCCGGTCAGGTGCACCCGCTGGCCGTTCACGTCGACGGTCTTGGTGTCGAGATTAACCTTCAGCCCGCCGGTCTGGATCACCGACTGGGCATGGCCCTTGGAGCGGCGCACGATGGCGTGGATGCGGGCGACCAGTTCGTCCTTGTGGAACGGCTTGGTCATATAGTCGTCGGCGCCGAAGCCCAGGCCCCGGACCTTGTCCTCGATGCCGGCGAGCCCGGAGAGGATCAGAATGGGCGTCTGCACCTTGCTCACCCTTAAGGTCTTGAGCACCTCGTACCCGCTCATGTCGGGGAGGTTCAGGTCGAGCAAGATAATGTCGTAGTCGTAAATCTTGCCGAGGTCGACGCCCTCTTCACCGAGGTCGGTCTTGTAGACGTTAAAGCCTTCCGACTGGAGCATCAGTTCGATGCTCTGGGCGGTCGCGCTATCGTCCTCGATCAGAAGAACCCGCATGTCAAAATCCCCCGTCTCCTCGCAAGTCCCAGCCTATCCCCTGACCCAAAACGCCACGCCAATTGGTTAATTCGAATCAACAAATTAACGGCCAATAGTTAACAAAAGCTTGGCCGATGGCGAGCGCTAACCACCCTTTCACGGATGGTCGCCGGCATCGGTTAAATGCCACCCATATGGTTTACTGCCCCTTAAGCCCTGTCGGAGATGATCGGCGTTTGAGGGGCGGGGGGCTCCGGTCTTAAACGGCTTGGATCGCCGAGAGGCGCAAATTGCCGAGTCATTCTAATGACATGGTTTCAGACCAGGTCCCTTTCCGTGCCGTCCAGGGCGCCGGCCGTTCTGCCCGAGGCAGGCGCGACCGGTAGGGCAGGGGAAGCCGAACGCTGTCAGACGCCTGCCAGGCGCTGGCACGATTATTGAGTGTGGCCTAACGGGGTCTGAGAGGCTGAGGGTAACGAATCATGAAGTCACGCGACGCACTGATCCGCTTGAAACGTTTCGATGTCGAGGAGAAGCGCCGCAAGGTCGCCGATATCGAGTCCATGATCGGCGACTTTAATCACATGGCCGTCGATCTCGACCGCCAGATCGCCATCGAGCAGGACCGGGCCGGCATCACCGACATCAATCACTATGCCTATCCGACCTTCGCCAAGGCGGCGCTTCAGAGGCGCAACAATCTCTCGGCGTCGGCCGCCGATCTCGCGCCGAAGCTCGCCGCCGCCCGCGAGGAACTCGACGAGGCATGCGAGGATCTGAAGAAGATCGAACTGCTCGAAGAGCGGGACGCCGAGCGTTTGCGCCTCGACCAAGCCCGGGGTGTGGCTGCCGAACTCGAGGAAGCCGCCGTCCATCGCGTTGCCAGTTGATCCCAGCGGCCGGCCGGCCGGGTCCCCGAGGATGCGCCTTTCGCATGCCGGGGCACCGGGACGGACGCTGTGCTAGTCTCGCTGGCAGCCGGACTGGGGCGGAGGCCAAAATGCCGAGTTTCGACATCGTCTCGAATACCGATCTCGCCGAGGTCGACAATGCGCTTGCCAATATGGTCCGCGAAATGGGCCAGCGCTACGATTTCAAGAACTCGCAGGCGCGCATCGAGCGTAACGGCGCGGAAATCACGATTCATGCCGACGACGATCTGAAGCTCAAGCAAATGCACGAGCTGCTGCAAGGGCACCTTGCGCGCCGCAAAATCGACGCGGGGGTGATCGACTATAAGCCCGTCGAAAAGGCGGCCGGCCAAGCTGTGCGGCAGAAGGCGCTGATCCGGCAAGGTATCGATCGGGATTTGGCCAAGCGTCTGGTGAAAGAAGTGAAAGACGGCAAGTTCAAAGTGCAGATCAGCGTGCAGGGGGACGAGCTCAGGGTCACCGGCAAGAAGCGCGACGACCTGCAGGCGGTGATCCAGCATATCAAGGGGCTTACGCTCGAACAGCCGCTGCAATATGTGAATTTCCGCGAGTAGCGCGGACGGACGCGCGAGGGGAAGGTCGTGTCGAGGGTTATATCGGTTTCAATTGTCGCCATTGCCGTGTTGGCGGTGGGCTGCGGCATGCGCATCGGCGGCCTTGGCGGCAGCCGCGTAGCGACCGAGGCGTCCCACGAAAGCACCAGCGCCATCCCGGTGGCGACGAGCCGCGTGTCGATCGCCGCGGCCAAGCCGGTGGATGCCTATGTGCTGCTCGGCGGACGCATCAAGAGTTGCTGGTTCAGCGCCACCGACCCGCTGCTGCCCGACCATGTCTATCGCGCCGATGTCAGCCCCGATGGCAGCAAGGTGCAAATCACTATCCACCAGAAGCTGGCCTTGGGCCGGCCAGGGCTTTCCACCTACGCGATCGATTTCCGGCAAGAGGGGCCGTCAACGGTGGTCAGCACCGAGAACCGCAAGATGCCGCCCGAACTGGCCGCCAAGCTGCAATACGACATCGACCGCTGGAAGCGCGGTGAGACGGACTGCAACAAGTTGATGCCGGTCGCCGCGGCTGCGCCGAACTGAAACGGCCGGGCAAGCCCGGCCGTGACAAGTTTCTGGCATGCGGGAGTGCGGATTAGCTGCCGCGATAGTCCTGAACTCGGGTGGCGCGCAAGCCGGGAAGCCCGTGCTTGTCGATCGAGCGCTGCCAACTCAGGAACTCGTCCACGGTCAGGGTGTAGCGCTCACAGGCCTCTTCGAGGCTGATCAAGCCGCCGCGCACGGCGGCCACGACCTCGGCCTTGCGCCGGATGACCCACCGCTTGGTATCGCGAGGCGGAAGATCGGCAACGGTCAGGGGACTGCCGTCGGGCCCAATCACATATCTGACACGCGGCCTGTAATTTTCTGTCATCGTACTTAGAACCCACACGATCGATGAGCCACATCCAAGACCGGACGGTAGCAAGCCGCGTTTAAGATTTGCCTAAGCGGTCAGGTAAAGGAAGCGGCAAGGAAATAGCCCAAACTTGCTGAATTCACTGCAAGAAGCTTGGCTTTCCGGGGACGCCAAAAGGGGCCGGCGCGGCCCCGGCTTGCCTTGCTTAACAACCAGGGGATGCCTATGTTCGGGCCAAGTTCCGGCGTAACAACAGCGGCGCGCCCGGCCAGGGTCGTCTATACTGCCGTCTAGCCAGATACTGGTAGTTCAGTCCCTATCCGAGCGGAGTTCGTGGTTTCGTTGCACACCTCAGTGCCTCATAATCTGCATCTCGGCGGCCGTCCTGCCGATACGCGCGTGGTCGTCGCCATGTCCGGCGGGGTCGACTCTTCGGTCGTGGCCGCCTTGATGAAGGCCGAAGGCTACGACGTCGTCGGCATCACCTTGC
>JAWOJH010000120.1:0-5525 GCA_046481725.1 Methyloceanibacter sp.
AGCACGAAGCCGAGCGCGAGCAGGACCGCTTCGCCCGCGGCACGCGGCGAGAACACGAAGGGGACCTCGAACGCCCATTTGCAGAGCGCCCAGGCCGTCAAAGTGGCAATCACGAGGGCGAGGGCCGCGGTGGCGAGCCCGAGCAGCGAAAATTCGAGCAGCTCGGTGCGGACGATGCGCAAGCGCGTGGCGCCGAGCGTCTTGTAAATCACCGCCAGATATTTGCGCTGCTCCTGGCCCGCGGCGACAGCGCCAGCCAGCACGGCGGCGCCGATCAGCAGGGTGACGCCGGCCGTGGCGCTGATCGCGGTCATCACCTTGCCCAGCAGGGACTTGGCGGCCTCGACGATGTCGCCGACCCGGATGGCGGTGACCAGGGGAAAGCGTTCGGCCAAGGCTTGAACCACCTTGGCTTCCTGCGCGGGCGACGTGCCCTCCGGCATTTCCAGCGTAGTCAACATGCGGTGCGGCGCGCCTTCCAGCGTGTTCGGCGAGAACACCATGACGAAGTTGATGGCGAGCGACTCCCAATCGATCTTGCGCATGGAGGCGATGGCCGCTTCGATATTGCGGCCGAGAATGTTGACGGTGATCTTGTCGCCGAGTTTCAGCCCGAGACCCTTGGCGAGCTCGGCGTCGAACGAGACGAGCGGCGGTCCGGCGTAATCCTTCGGCCACCATTCGCCTTCGACGATGACGGAGGCGCCGGGCACGCTCTCGGTATAGGTGAGGCCGCGATCGCCGGAGAGCACCCAGCGCGAGTCGGGCGTGGCTTCGACTTTCTCGGCCGGAACGCCCTTCAGGGCGACGATGCGGCCGCGGAGCATCGGCGCGTCGTCGAGCTTGGCTTCCGGCGCGATCGCCTTGATCGTGCTCTTGAAGGCGTCGAGGTCGTCGGTCTCGATGTCGAGGAAATAATAGGCCGGCGCGTCGGTGGCGATATTGCTTTCGATCTGGTGCAGCAGCGAGCGCTGGATCAGCGCCACCGCGACCAACAGGCCAAGGCCGAGACCGAGCGAGACGGCGATCGAGCGGGCGAGCGAGCCGGGGCCGCCGATGCTCGCCAAGGCGAGCGCCAGGGCCGGGGGCCGGCGGCGCCGCAATCTCGCCGCGGCGCGCTGGAGTAACAGGCCGAAGCCAGTGAGCAACGCGAAGCCGGCGACGATGCCGGCCGAGATCGCCACGGTGATGCCGCGTTCCTCGGACGCGGCGATGGCGAGCGCAAACAGCGCCAATGCCGCCGCGGCCGAGCCAGCGGCATAGGGCCAGGCGGTGCGATCGCGCTCCTCGGTGAGATGCGACCGCATCAGCATCGCCGGCGAAACGCTCGCGGCGCGGCCGAGCGGCCAGAGCACGAACAGCACCATGGTGAGCAGGCCTGCGAGCGCCGCGGTCAAGAGCGGGAGAGGATGCGGCTCCACGGCGAGCGCGATGGGCAGCACATCGGCATAGAGCACCGATATCAGCAGCGGGGCGAGCGCGCCGAGCAGGAGGCCGAGGGCGATGCCGAGCGCCGCGAGCATCAGCGCCTGGATCAGATAGACCAGCAGCACGAGCCGGCTCGGCGCGCCGAGATATTTGAAGGTGGCGACGATCTCCCGCTTCTTCGCCATGTAGCTCTGGATGGCGTTGCCGACACCGATGCCGCCGAGCAAGAGCGCGGTCAGACCGACGAAATTGATGAACTGGGTGAAGCGGTCGGCGTCGCGGCGGAGCGAGGGGGCCGGGTCGGTCCAGTCGCGAATGGCGAAGCCGGCTTGAGGGAACTTGTCCTCGATCGCCAATTTGGCCGCGGCCAGTTCCTCGCGGTCGGCGGCGCGCGCCTCGGGCAGCTTGAGGCGATAAGTCCAGCGGATCAGGCTGCCGGGCTGCACCAGCCGGGTCTCGTCCAGGGTCTCGCGCGACATCAGGAGCTTGGGGCCATAGGACAGACGGTCGGCCAGCCGGTCGGGCTGCTCGCCGAGAATGCCGCCGATGGTAACCTTGGCGTCGCCGATGGTGAGCGCGCTGCCGATCTCGAGGCCGAGCCGGTCGAGCAGGCTCTGCTCGGCCAGGATCACATTGCGGAAGCGCCAGGCGGGGCCGGCATCCGCGGGTTCGAGCACGACGACCTCGCCGTAATGCGGATAGGCGTTGTCGACCGCCTTGACCTCGACCAGCGCCGTCTTGCCGGCTTCGGCGCGCGCCATGGCGCGGAAGCTCGCCGATTCGCTGACCGTGCCGAGCCCATCCAGCGCCGCGCGCTCCTCGGCGCTCGCCTGGCGATGCACCAGCTCGAAGGTGAGATCGCCGCCGATCAGGAGCTGGCCCTGGCGGGCGAGCGCAGCCTCGAACGAGGCCGCAAGCGAACCGATCGCGGCCACGGCGGCGACACCGAGGGCGATGCAGAGCACGAATACGACCAGGCCGCCGGCGCCCGAGCGGAGCTCGCGCATGGCGATGGAAAAGGCGAGCGGCAGCCTTAAGCGCGTGAGGCCGGGCGCGCCTACTGCCGTTGCCGCCGTCACGTCGCGGCGACCTTGCGCTTGGCGGCGCCGGCGATGCGGCCATCGGCGAGGCTGACGATGCGGTCGCAGCGCTTGGCCAGCGTGCGGTCGTGGGTGATGAGCAAAAGAGTCGCGCCGGTGCGCTCCTTGATGCCGAACAATAGATCCATGACCTCGGCGCCGGTCGCCAGATCGAGATTGCCGGTCGGCTCGTCGGCAAGGATCAGCGACGGACGGGTGCTGAGCGCGCGGGCGATGGCGACACGCTGCTGTTCGCCGCCGGAAAGCTGGCCTGGGAAATGCGTTTCGCGATGGGCGAGGCCGACCTCCTGGAGCGCGATGCGCGCCTCGGGGAAGGCATCGTCATGGTCGAGAAATTCGAGCGGCAGCGCCACGTTCTCGAGCGCGGTCATGGTGGGAACCAGGTGGAAAGACTGGAACACGATACCGATATTGGCGGCACGCAGCCGCGCCAGCCCATCCTCGTCGAGCGCGGCATAGTCGGTGCCCATGACTTCGACCTTGCCGCCCGTCGCCCGTTCGAGCCCCGCCACCACCATCAGCAGGGTCGACTTGCCGGAGCCCGACGGTCCGACGATGGCCACGGCCTCGCCGGTCGCGATCTTCAGGTCGATGCCGCGCAGAATCGGCACCGGGCCCGCCCGCGAGGGCAGGGTCACCTGCAAATCTTCGAGCTTGATCGCCGAAGCGCGACGCTGTTTGACGGTCTGTTCCATGGAGGGGTGGGTGACAGATGGCACGCGAGCCGGGCGTTGAGAAGGGCAAACAGGTCGAAAAGATGAAGCGCGGCACGGTTGTCTCCATCATTATCGCGGCAGGGCTGTGGCTCATGGCAGTGCCCAGCGCGCAGGCAGAAACGCCGGGGAAGGTGATCGTGGCGCTCGGCGACAGCCTGACCGCGGGGCTCGGCCTGCCGCAGGACGAGGCGTTTCCGGCGCAGCTCGAGGCGGCGCTGAAGGCGCGCGGTCACAATGTCACGGTCGTGAATGCTGGCGTGTCGGGCGACACCGCGTCGGCGGCGCTGAAGCGGCTCGACTGGGCGCTGCCCGAAAATGCCAGCGCGGTGATCGTCGAGCTTGGCGGCAACGACGCGCTGCAAGGACTGCCGCCGGAAGGGACCAAGCAGGCGCTTGCTTCGATCATCGAGAAGGTGCAAGCGCGGGGATTGCCGGTGCTGCTGGCCGGCATGGAGGCGCCGCGCAATATGGGCGCCGATTATGTCGAGGCGTTTCGCGCGGTCTATACCGATCTCGCGGCGGAGTACGGCGTGATCTTCTACCCGTTCTTTCTCGAAGGCGCGGCGCTCACCCCCGGCATGATGCAGGGCGACGGCATCCATCCGACCGGCAAGGGCGTGGCGGCGATCGTCGCGAATATCATGCCGAAGGTGGAGGAGCTTTTGGCGCGGACGGACGCGCCGGCGCCGGCGGATTAGGGCAGGGCGGGGAGACGCAGACTGGCCGCGCCTCCCGCCGATACCAAGCGCTTACGCTATTTCGGGCAGATGACGGCGATCGCCTCGCAGGCATTGCGAATGCACGTGGTGCGGATCGGCGACACGGTCTTGCCGGCGAGGGTGTTCAGCCGCTTGCCGATATAGCGCTGCAGGTGGCGCTTGGCGCGGTCGGTGGCGATCTGCGGATTGCGCGCATCGGCCGTCGACCGAACCGAATAGCAGCCTTCGGTGTCCGCGGCGGCTTGATGGACGGGCATCGCGAACATGGCGGTGCCC
This sequence comes from Methyloceanibacter sp., assembly GCA_046481725.1. Classification (GTDB taxonomy): domain Bacteria; phylum Pseudomonadota; class Alphaproteobacteria; order Rhizobiales; family Methyloligellaceae; genus Methyloceanibacter. Next base: position 4,240 of record JAWOJH010000120.1, read on the forward strand.
AACGCAAGTCCAACGATCAGCAATCTCTGCATGGGGGTCTCCTTGGTTACAAATCGAGAAGATTATTCTGAAATCTTTGCGGCGCGGCGTGGCCGCCGCGTGGGACATTGCCGATTGGGTTTGGCCTCCGCAAGTCCCAATTTGTCCCCAAGTCAAGCTTCCCAACCGATTCAAACCGTTACGGCCTCTCCCGCCGGCGTCGGCACGGGGAGGCGCTGGCTGACAGCCCGGGAAGGCCCTACAAGGGCGGGAGGCGACGCGGGGAGCGGGGGATTGGCCACCATCTACGAGCTGAAGCCGCGTTTTCAGGCACTGCTTCGGCCGGTGGCGGCGGCTCTGGTGCGGGCGGGGCTCAGCGCCAATGCGATAACCGTCGCCGCCTTGCTGCTGAGCTGCGCCCAGGGTGCCTGGCTCGCGCTCGATCCTGGTTCGCGCTGGCCGCTATTGTTGCTGCCGCTCACGCTGTTCCTGCGCATGGCGCTGAACGCAATCGACGGCATCATGGCCAAGGAGCATGGCCAGGCTTCGCCCGCCGGGGCGGTACTGAACGAAATCTCCGACGTGGTGGCCGACGCGGCGCTCTACCTGCCATTCGCCTTCGTAGCCGGCCTGAACGGGCCGCTCGTTGTCGCGGTGGCCGTCGCCGGCATTGTCGCCGAGATGACCGGCGCGCTCGGGCCGATGCTGGGCGTTTCGCGCTGCTATGCCGGGCCGTTCGGCAAGAGCGACCGCGCGCTTGCCTTCGGCCTGCTGGCGGTGCTGCTCGGGCTCGGTCTCGCGCCCGGCACGTGGAGCGAACTTTATCTCTGGCTGATGCTCGCGCTGTCGGCATTGGATGAATCAGCGGTCTATAAGATTGTTGAGTCAATTTATGCGTACAAAAAAAGGAATGCCGATGAGTGGGAGATTAAACTGCACGTTGCAGGACGTAAAGAAGGTCGTGAGGAAACATCTGACGCTGGATGATTACCGGATTGTGGATATCATTCTTGCGGTTGTGGTTGCGAATTTATTTAAAACTGACCCGCTATGGATGCTCATCATCGGAGCCTCATCAACAGCGAAAACCGAACTACTGGCAGCTTTGGAAGGATTGCCAATGATGTTTTTTATATCGGACCTTACAACCAATACGCTGATTTCCGGGAAAAAAGACGCGTCACTGTTGATGAGACTTATCAATAAAATAATCGTGATGAAGGACTTTACAACAATCCTATCCAAAAGGCCGGATGATTTAAAAATTATCATGGGGCATTTAAGAGAAGTCTATGACGGAAAGCTCG
>JAWOJH010000212.1:0-10083 GCA_046481725.1 Methyloceanibacter sp.
GCTGGTTCGATTCTCCACCACGAAGACCGGCATCTATACGGCCTCCATGCCGGTCTTCGTGGTGGAGAATCGAACCAGCGGCAACGTCGCCTATTGCAATGTCTACGAAGGCAGCAATCCCCGCCGGCTGAATTATGGCGTCTATGACGAGGGCGTGCGCGAGCGCCTGCTGACCGTGCAAGAAGAAATCATCCCGGTCGTCGCCGAGGCGTTGCGGCTTACCGGCGGCATTCCGCTCAAGCCGGTCATCAAGCGCGCGCTGAACATGGGCGATGAGCTGCACTCGCGAAACACCGCGGCGGCTTTGCTGTTCTTGCGGGAATTGGTGCCAAGCCTGCTCGCGCTCGCCGCTTCTTCCGGAAGCGACCGCGTCACACAGGCCGTCAAGGCGATGAGCGACGACCAGTATTTCTTCCTGCGCCTGTCGATGGCCGCCGCCAAGGCGACCGCCGACGCCGCCCGCGGCGTCGAGGGCGCAAGCATGGTGACCGCCATGGCATTCAATTGCCGGGGTTTTGCCATCCGCGTGAGCGGCCTTGGCGATGAGTGGTTCAAGGGCCCGCATGCCACGGTGGAAGCGCAGCTGTTCGAAGGGCATACTAAGGACGAGATCGCCTGGATGGGCGGAGAGAGCATCATCACCGAGACGATCGGCCTTGGCGGATTCGCCCAGGCGGGGGCTCCCGCGCTTCAGACCTATCAGGGCGGTTCCTACGAGGCGATGATCGCGCGCAACCGGGCACTGTATCAGATCACCGTAGGCGAAAATCCCGACTACCTCATTCCGGCGCTCGGCTATCGCGGCACGCCGACCGGTATCGATATTTTCAAGGTCCTGGAAAGCAAGGTGCTCCCGGTCATGGATATCGGCATCGCCGGCCGCAATGGCGGCCAGATCGGCGCGGGCATCGTGCGAGCGCCGATGGTCTGTTTCGAACGCGCCGCCAAGGCCTATCAGCGGCAATACAGCTAGGGTATCTCTGGTCCTGGTGCGGAGGTCCCGCAGAGATGCAAAGCCACCGGACATTCGCGCTGGGCGATGTGCCCCTGCAATCGGGCGCAATCCTGCGCGATGCGCAACTTGCCTATGCGACTTATGGGACGCTGAACGCCGGCGCCGACAATGTCGTGCTCCTGCCGACTTTCTACACCGGCACTCACCTTCGCAACGAGCCCCTGTTCGGGCCGGGCCGGGCGATCGATCCCGGCCGGCACTTCGTCGTTTCGGTCAATCTGTTCGGCAACGGCTATTCGTCTTCGCCGAGCAATTCGGCTCCGCCGCAGGCAGGTCCCGACTTTCCGGAGATCATGCTGTTCGACAATGTCGCCTGTCAGCATCGCCTTCTGACCGAAGGCCTTGGCGTCCGGAAGATCGCGCTGGTACTCGGCTGGTCGCTTGCCGCCATGCAAGCCTATCAATGGGCCGCGCAATATCCGGAGATGGTCAAGGCCATTCTCCCTTATTGCGGCGCGGCGCGTTGCTCTGCCCTCAATCACGCGTTTCTCGATGGCCCGAAGGCCGCCTTGCAGGCGGACGCCGCCTGGAATGGGGGCCGCTACCGGGAGCCTCCGCAAAAGGGGCTTCGGGCCTTCGGCCGGGTCTATGCTGCTTGGGCTTATTCGCACCGCTTCTTTCGCGACGGACTTTACCGCGAGCTCGGATTCGCCACGCTGGAGGACCTGGTGCTGGACTGGGAGCGCGATCATCTGGCGTGGGACGCCAACAATCTGCTCGGCAAGATCTCGACCTGGCAGCATGGCGATATCAGCGACAACGCGCGCTACCGGGGCGACTTCAAGCGCGCCCTGGGGGCCATTCAAGCGCGGGCGATCGTCATGCCCTGCAGCAGCGATCTTTACTTCGTACCGGAGGACAACGCCGATGAGGTCGCCATGATGCGCCGCGCGGAGCTTCGCGTGTTCGAATCGCCATGGGGCCACTGCGCCGGCTCGCCCGGCCGGATCTTTGAATTTCAGCGGGCCCTCGATGAGGCTGCCGCCGAACTCCTGGGGGAATGACCATGAAGGCTATCGTATTGTCTTCCAGCCCGCGCCGCAACGGCAACTCAGCCCTGCTCGCCGAGCAGGTGAGCAACGGACTGATAAGTGCCGGACATGAGGCCGAGCTGGTCTACGCGCAGGATTTCTTAGGAGGCTTTCTCCAGGACTGCCGCCAATGCCGCCGGCCGGACGGCGAGTGCTCGATAGCCGACGGTTTCCGCTCCGTGTTTCTGGACGGCTATCTCCCGGCCGATGGCTTCATCGCCGCGACCCCGATCTACTGGTATGGGACGTCGGCGCAGCTGAAAGCGTTCTTCGACCGCACCTTCTGCTACTACGCCGCCTCCTACCCGGGGTCCGCGGACGTGATCAGCGGCATGAAGGGAAAACGCATCGGGCTGGTTCTGAGCTCGGAGGAGACCTTTCCCATGGTCTCGGGCGCCATCATCTGCCAGATCCAGGAATTCTGCCGTTACACCCGCTCGAACTTCGTCGGCGTTGTGCACGGTTACGGCAATGCCCGCGGCGATGTGCGGCGCGATCCGAACGACCCGCTCAAGGCGGCATGGCGATTCGGCAATGAGTTCTTCAGGAGACACACAAGTGATTACCAGATCGACACGGAGCGGTCGCCGCGCGTTTGGGGCTGAGCCGCTAGGTGCCGCTCAAGATTGCCGTGCCGGCGGCGATCAGCGCGATGGCAAACCACTGCAGGCGGCTGATCTGTTCGTTGATGACCACCCGCGCCAGCAGCACGGTCACCACGCTGAACGCGGACGCCACCACCATGGTGACATGCGGCGAGGCGGAGTTGGCGCCGGCGAGAAAGGCGAGATAGCCGAGCGAATCGAGCGCGCCTTGCAGGCCGACGAAGGGCCACCAGCTGCGCGGCACCCGCACGGGCGCCCGCTGAATAGCGAGGATGAGTGCGATAAACACCAAGCCGGCCCACCGGCCGATCCACATGGTCTGAAGCTCGCCGATGAGCGGCGTGGCTGTCTGTGCCGTCAGGACGATAGCCACGTAGGCCAAACACGCGCCGAGCGCGATCAGGATGGTGGTGCGATTGGCCTTGGCTTGGGATGGCTCGGCATCGGAGATGGCATGGCGCGAGATCAGCACGCCGCCGAGGATCACCACCGCCATGGCGCCCCATTGGACAGCGCTTGGACGCACGCCCATCAGCACGTTCACGATCAGCACCGGGACCGGGTGGCTGGCCACGATCGGCGCGACGACGGCGATCGGCCCCCGCGCCATGCCCTCGTAGAGGAGAATGCACATGACTGAGACGCTCATGCCGTGGGCCACGGCGATGGCGCAGCCATATGGAGACCAGACGAGTTCGGCGCCGCTGACGACAACCCAGATGGTCGTGGCAACCGACCCGATCAGCAGCACGACCGCATATGTGGGGGCAGCGCCAAGCGCCCGTGCGCTGAAGCGCGCCATGAAGTCGGCGGTCCCGAGGCCAAGGGCGCTCGTCAATCCAAGCAGTGCCGAGATCATGAGGCTGCCGCGTCTGCGGAACGCCTCGCGCCGCGCACTGTTGTCACTACGCTTTTCAAGAAAGCCCCCTCTCCTCCAATCGGGTCACTAGAGGTTTTCGCCATGCTCCGCCCCGTGCCGAATTTTTCCCGCAATGTCGATTGGAACCTCCTGAAGACGTTTCACGAGATCGCCGAGGCGGGCGGCGTCAGCCGCGCCGGACGCGTGCTGCGCCGCAAGCAGCCCGCGCTCAGTCTTGCGCTCAAACGTCTCGAGACCCAGCTCGGGGTGACGTTGTGCCGGCGCGGTCCCCGCGGCTTTCAGCTGACCGATGAAGGCATGCTGGTCGCCGAAACCTGCCGGTCGCTGAACTCGCTGGTTCACAACGTACCCAAGCGGTTGGGCAATCTTGCCGAGGAGGTGAGCGGCAGGATCTCCATTCAGGTCATGTCCAGCATGATCTGCGAACGCTTCGACGCGGCCATCGCCCGCTTTCACAAGAAGCACCGCAATGTCGAGATTCTGATCGACATAACCACCTGGGACTCCGTCGCTGCGGCCCTGCTGCGCGACGAGATTGATATCGGCGTGGCCTCGGCGCAGACCTTGCGCTCGGACCTCAACTACGAATTCCTGTTCGACGAGGTCCATGGCGCCTATTGCGGGCAAGGACATCCGCTGTTCGGCAAGACGGTCGACGGCCCTTCGGCGCTCGCGGCGCACCCCTTCGTGCTTACCGCCGCGGACGAACCCGACGTGCTGACAGCCTATCGTGCGCGCCACGGTCTCGGTCTCCACGTTGCCGGCCTTTCGCAACATCTCGACGAAGCGAAGCGGCTCACGGCGCTTGGGCTCGGGATCTGCTTCCTGCCCGAGGCCTTCGCCGCGCCCGAGGTCGCGACGGGCCGGCTGTGGCCGCTGCTCCGGCAAAGGGAGCAGCCTCGGGTTCCCGTTTTCGTCATCACCAAGCGTGGGCCCAGCAAACTGGCGCGCCAGCTTCTTCTGGCGGAGATCTTCGATGCCGGCAAATGAAGCACCGAATTTCATTACGTGCGCAGATGGTTCAGGCTTGAAGCCCGGCTAAAAGCATTGATGCGGTTAATGGTCTCGATTGAGAAATTCGGTCTGTTTCCGCCAGGACTTGAGCGGCTAAGCTGACTGGAAACTGCAATGCGAGGTTCGGAATGACTGGCAAGGGAAAAGGTACCGGGCGGGGTCACGGGCTTCGCCACGCGCAGAAACATGCGCATGGCGTCAGCCGCGAGGATACGCATGGTGCCAAGTCGATGGAGAAGCTGGCGCGGATCTCGCAGAAGAAGCAGACGGAGGAAATCCAGAGGTCGCTGGAGTTTGGCCTCGAGGCGGCCGACTCGGTCATCGACCGCACCATCTCGCTGTTCAGCCGCGGGCATCAGCCGGCCTTCGCCGGCATCAACACTTTTATGAAATCGCCCTATTGCGAAGACATTCGCAACGTGGGCGCGTACGAGGCAGCCTTTGTCGGCGCTCCGTTCGATTCGGCCACGACGTACCGGCCAGGGTCCCGGTTCGGACCGCAGGCGGTCCGCCGCATCTCGGCGCTCTATGACGGGTATTGGTTCGACGGCGGGGTCGATCTGTTCGAGGAGCTCGATCTCTGCGATGCCGGCGACATCTTCGTCATCCCCGGCAATATCGAGAAGACCTTCGATCAGGTGACCAAGGCGGTGTCGCATATCTATACGTCCGGCGCCTTCCCGATCATCTGCGGCGGCGATCACAGTCTCGGTTTTCCCAATGTTCGCGGCATCGCTCCGCATATCGACGGCAATGTCGGTATCATTCATATCGATCGGCATATCGATATCCAGGAAAAGGATATGGACGAGCGGATGCACACGACACCGTGGTTTTGGGCCACGCATGAAGGAACCACCACGACCCATCGCGATCACAGCCACATGCACGAGGTCGGGCTGCCGAATTGCCACCCCAAGAACCTCGTGCAAGTCGGTATCGGCGGGTGGTACGGCAGCCGGCCCGGAACTGCCGTCGCCCGCCGCCGCGGCACCAGCGTTCTCACCATGCACGACATCGACCACTATGGCCCGCGCAAGGCCGCCGAGATCGCGCTGGAGATGGCTTGGGAAGGGTGCAAAGCGGTTTATTTGTCGTTCGACATCGACTCGATCGATCCCGGCTTCGCCCCGGGCACCGGCTCGCCGGAACCCGGCGGGCTACTGCCGCGTGAGGCGATGGCAATGATCCAGACCATCGCCGCGGAAGGGCTTTGCGGCATGGAGGTGGTGGAGGTTTCGCCTCCCTACGACGTCAACGACAACACGGCGCAATTGGCTTGCCGCGTGGTCCTCGATGTGCTGGGAACGCTGGTGGCGAATGGTCATCTCGGCCACCGCGACAAGGCAATGTCAGAAGGGGGGAAAGGGTGATGCCTCGCTTTTTTCAACAACGGTCCGGACTTCTCGCCCTCGGCTCGGCGTTCTGCCTCCTGCCGTCAATGGCCCTCGCTCATACCGGACATGGCGACGCGAGCGGCTTCGCGCACGGCTTCATCCATCCGCTTTCGGGTTTCGATCACCTGCTGGCAATGATCCTGGTCGGAATTTTCGCCTATCAACTTGGTGGCCGCGCCTTGTGGCTGGTGCCGCTCACCTTCGTCGGCGTCATGGCCTTGGGCGGCCTCCTCGGCGTCAATGGCCTGCCCCTGCCCTTCGTCGAGACCGGCATCGCCCTGTCGGTGGTCGTGCTCGGCGCTGTCGTCGCCTTCGGCATCAAGGCCCCGGTTGCGGTGGCCATGGGCGTGGCCGGCCTGTTTGCCATCTTCCATGGCTACGCGCACGGCGCCGAGATGCCGCTCGATGCGTCGGGCGCGGCATACGGGCTCGGCTTCATGCTGGCCACGGCGCTGCTGCACGCGGCCGGCATCGGCGTGGGCCTTCTGATCGGCATGTCGACCAAGACTTTGGGCGACAACGTCTATCGCGCCGTCGGGGGCTTGGCTTCGATCGCCGGCGTGGCATTGCTGTTGGGCTATATCTGAGCTGGCTTGGAGAGAAGCATGAATCTCATCGTGATCCAGCATGCCGCGGTCGAGCATCCGGGCGTGTTTCGCGATTTCTTTCGCGAGGATGGTTTCAAAGTCCACACGGTAGAACTCGATCAGGGCGAGACCATTCCCGATCTCGAACCGTTCGATGTGATGATCGTCATGGGCGGCCCGCAGGATACCTGGCAAGAGGACGAGTATCCCTGGCTGCGCCCCGAGAAGGCGGCGATCAAGCAGTTAGTGGCGGACATGCAGCGGCCTTTTCTCGGCATCTGCCTCGGCCATCAATTGCTCGCGGATGCGCTAGGCGGGAGCGTCGGCCCGGGAAAAGTGTCGGAAGTCGGGGTGATGACGGTCTCCAAGACCGGGGACGGTCAGGCCGACGACGTAGTCGGGAGCCTCGCCAATCCGCTTCAGGTCCTGCAATGGCATGGCGCGGAGGTGACCGCGCTTCCACCGGGCGGTACGGTATTAGCGAGTTCGGATGCGTGCGCCATCCAGGCCCTCAAGGTCGGGAAGCATGCCTATGGCTTCCAGTTCCACGTCGAAGTCACCTCGAAAACCGTGGAGGACTGGGCGGCGATTCCGGAATACGCGCAAGCGCTCGAGCGCGCGATGGGGCCGGATGGGATGGAGCAGCTCAGGTCAAAGGTCTCGGACGAGCTCGCCAATTTCAATCGGGACGCAAAAACGCTCTACGATGGGCTGAAGCGAAGCTGGAAAGGCTAGGCTGGTCCACCGGCCCGTCCGGGCGGCGCAAGCGAGCTTCACCAGGGAAATGCGCGCGGGTTCGCATAGCCGGCGCAAGAGCCTTTCAACCGGTTATCGCCGCCGATGGTCTGGCAGAGCCATACCTTCGTATTCGGATTGTTGCGCACCTCGGCGTCGGTCACGGCGAAGCCGTAGGACCTGGCGACGCGTGCGATTTGCCTCTCCTCGCAATAGGGCGTCGCGATCGGCCCATGTTTGGTGATCTGGAAATTACCGCGACATTCGATACGGGCTTCGGCGGGAGAGGCTGCGAACAGCACCGCCGATATGGCGGCAAGAGCCACCCATCGGCCGATTGAGAAACGTTTGGGCATGGCCGTCCTTCCTGGTTCCAGGCAGTGTCCCCGGGATCATTTTGCCACGGAGCGGTCCTGGGTCCCATAGGGATTTGCTTCGGCCGCCCGCGTCTCCTCATTGCACTCCTTGCACAATCCGTCATCCACCGCCGGGTGGGAACAGTTGCCGGGCCGGTGACCGTGCGCCGCCGATTGGCACTGACAATTTTCTTGCTCCGCCATTTCGTATCGCTCCTGCTCGCTTTTCGGCCTCCGCTGCCGGTACCGGAGCGGAGGCGTTCAGGGCGCTATTTTACGGCTGATGCCTTCGTCCGCAAGCAGGGATGGCCAATTTGGCTAGCCGAATTGCCCGGAACCGGTTGGGCGACCGCGCCGACCGGTCCGGCTCTTCCTTTACGCCTGGTCCGGCTTCTTCAGCAGATAGGTGTCCATCACCCAGCCGCGTTGCTCGCGCACGGCCCGCCGCACGCGCTCGATCTCGTCTGCCACGTCCTTCAGCCGGCCCGAGACGAGCACCTCGTCCTCCGTGCCGATATTGGCGCCCCAATAAATCTCGACATCATCGCCGATAGATTGCAGGGCACTTTGTCCATCGAGCATAACCACCACGCTGTCCGCATTGCTGGGAAAGCCGTCTGCCAACCGGCGTCCGGTCGTGATCATGATGGATTCACCGATTCGATTGAGCGGTATCTTGTGCGCGGCCGCCAGGGCCTGCACGCTGCTGATGCCTGGAATTACCTCATAGTCGAGCTGGTAGCGTCCTTTGGCGGCGATGCTTGCGAAGATGCGCAGCATGCTGTCGTAAAGACTGGGATCGCCCCATGAAAGGAACGCGCCGTACTCCTCCTCGCCGAGTTCCTCGGCCAGGAGGCGCTCATAGACCTGCTCGACCTCGCCGTGCCATGCCTTCACGCCTTCCTTATATGCAGCACCGGATTTGTCGCGAGACGGCAGGTCGAAATCGACGATGCGATAGGCCTGGCTGGCGACATAACGCTCGCAGATCTCGTGGCGCAGCCGCGCCAAATCGGCCTTCCCGGCTCCCTTATGGGGAATGAAGAACACGCTCGCTTGGTTGAGTGCGTTGATTGCCTGGACCGTTACGAAGTCAGGGTTGCCTGCGCCGATGCCGATTATGAACACTTTGCGCTTCATTGGGTTCAGCTCTCGCAAAGATCCGTGCTCAAGTCGCTTCGACGGCGGCGTGATCCCTGTCCCGGCTGCATGGGATCGTCAGTCGGGTGTTCGACGCGCGGTCTGCACAATCTCGGCCAAGATCGAGACGGCGATCTTAGAGCCCTTGTTCGCGATCTGGTCGCGGTGTTGGAGAGCGGAGCCGGTCAGCTTCCCGATCTGGCGCGCCAGACGCTGCTGCTGATCTCCCAAATGATCGCCTGCCTGAGCGAACAGATTCGCAAGATCGAGATTGCTCTGTTGGCGTGGCATCGCGCAAGCCCGGCTTGCCAGCGACTGGAGACCATTCCTGGCATCGGCTTCATTACGGCCACGGCATTGGTCGCCACGGTAGGTAATTTTCGGGCCTTCCGGTCCGGGCGACAGTTCGCCGCCTGGCTCGGGCTGGTGCCCAAACAGCACGCGTCTGGCGGCAAGGAGCGGATGGGCGGCATCTCGAAGATGGGGGATCGTTATCTGCGTCAGCTCCTCGTTATCGGCGCTACCGCCGTCGTCCGCTACACACGGCGCAAGGCAACAACCATCAGCATCTGGGCGAACCGGCTTCTGGACCGAAAGCCGGCTCGGCTGGTCACCGTTGCCGTCGCCAACAAGATGGCTCGCATCATTTGGGCCGTCATGGCGCGCGAAGAAAATTATCGCCCCGTGCCTGTCGTGGTCTGAAGCTATCCGATACGCAACGGGCATAAGCAGTTTGAATAGGAGAGAGCGACAGGTGTGATGACAAACCGGTCAAGCCGGGGATTGGGACAACCTGCCTGATTCAACGCGCATCAAAGCGCGCCATCTTGATGAGGACCCGATCCACCGACACCATCATGGCCAGCGGCCTGGCGCCGCAACAGCACAGGCCGGACACATGAACGAACCTGACCTGATTTGTCAAAGCACCGTCAAAAATCTCTTGCTCAACTGGGGCCGTCCACACATGAATCAAACCGCCGGCGATTCGTGAACCCCCTCGTGGGTCACACACTCAGAGATTTGGTACTAGGCGATACAGTTCCTCGAATCTGGCTGCGGCTCCGATTTTTCAGGGTGTGGCTCCCGCCTCGTCGGCGGACGCGGCGCTTGCGGTCAGGCCTCGCAGAAGCGTCTCGATCTCCGGCGACACCGAGGTGAAGCGAATGGAGAAGCCCTTGCTGCTTCCAGGGACGGCACCGAGCACCTTGCCGTAAAGTGTTCCCGGGATCTCTTTCCCGCCGCTGCCGATGAGACGAATCTTGAGATTGCTCAAGTCTGGGACCGGCGCCCCCAGCCGAGCTTCGGCCCCCTTGCGGGAGA
>JAWOJH010000086.1:0-4363 GCA_046481725.1 Methyloceanibacter sp.
CGGCTGCGACAACGGCCAGGGCAGCTCTACGGTTGATTGCTTGCGTCATTTGTTCCTCCTGTCGGGTGTTACCTCAAGGGTTACCTTTGGAGGGTGCGAGGCGGGACTTTAGAGGCTTAAGTCCTTGAGATTGTTGGTGCCGGGTAGAGGATTCGAACCCCTGACCTACTGATTACAAATCAGCCGCTCTACCAGCTGAGCTAACCCGGCCGTCGCTCTCTCTGGAGTTAAGCGGCAAACGCCGCCGAGGCAAGCGCCGCAAAATCGGGCGCCGCAACAAGCTCTGAAGGGAGAACCTGATGGGAAGTCCGATTACAAGCTGGGGAAGGGGCAGGCGCCTATTTCACCTTCGCCGACCAGCCGGCGGTCATCATATGCGCTGCTGGCCGGCGCGATCGTTGCCACCGCGCTGTCGATCATCATGGGCGGCATCCACGAAGCCGAGTCCTATAAGAAGGTCAACGGCAAGAAATAACAGACAGCAAAGCCCGTGCGCTCAGGCTGAGGGAGCCCTGTCCGGTCAGTTACCCCCGACCGGGCAGGGCTGTTTCTTTGCGCCATTTGGTTGACTTACTTGCGACGGCTCAGCAGAACGCCGGCGAGAAAGGCGACGGCCAGAATGCCGACCGGACCCACCTGTTGCATCGCCCGGCCCACGCCCTGATCGATAAGGTGCGCCCCGTCGCCCATGGCGGCCGGCATGCTCGGCGCCTGCGGCTTATGCTTGCGTGCGAACAGCGGCAAGGTGGCCAGGATCAGTACGCCGAGCAACGCGAGGGAAGCGGCGATGATGCCTGCCGCCGCCATCGGGCTGAAGCCGTAACTCAGGATCAGCGCATAGTAGGCGGCGATCAGGCCGAAGATCGCGGCCACGGTCAGCACGACCGAAGCGGCGGCGATGACGATCGCCTGCCGCAGCGAGCGCTCGACCGATTCCTTGATTCGGCTGCCGATCTGAAGCGAGGACAACAGCGCCAGCGCCGTGCGGAGCATGGAGGCTAACGCCGCGTGAAGACGCCAAACAGGAACCCGAGCCCGGCGGCGATCGCCACGGCTTGGAGCGGATTGCGCCGAATGGCCTCCTCGGCCTCGTAGGCGGTCTCCATCGCTTTGTCCTGGGCGCGGTTCACCTGGCCCTTGGCGATGCGGCCCACGGTCGAGGTGAGGTTCTGGAGGTCGGCGCGGATCGCATCGACCTGATTGGCAAGATCGTCGGCGTCGCGGGGGCTGGCGCCGGCCCGCTTGGCGCCCGAACGAATATCGTCGGTGGCTGACATGGGGAAGTCCTTCCTGGAAGAATGTTTGAAGGTAGGTCGGCTAAGCAACTCGCATCGAGAGCCTTCGTTCCGTCCGCCGGCCGCAGCCGGCCAGGATTCATCAGCTTCAGACACCTATGCGCCGAGTGTTAAAATCGTGCAACAGGTGCCAGTTCTCTCGCCCGCATGGTTGCCGGAGGCTTGCTTTGCGGGAGGGCGCCTTCTAGACTTTCGCTTCGCTGCGGCGCTGCTCGAGGGGGGGTTGAGCATGGGCTATTTCAGGCTGGCTTCGCTTGTCGCCGCTCTCGCTCTGCTGACCGTTTGGGCGCCCGAGCCGGCGCAGGCCGGCGCCGCCGCGATGGCGATCGAAGCGAAAGCGCCGAACGGAGCCGAGGTCCGCACTGACCGGCCCGTGCTGCATCAGCATCGCAAACAGTCTTTCTATTGCTATCCGAAGACCCATTGGTGGTTCTACCGGCCGTACACCACGGCGCCCAACGGGCACGCCCGCTGCATGCCCTATTTCCACTATCTCGGTCCGGACGCACGCGGCGCCAAATCCCAGCGCTACGCGAAGTAGCTGCGGTCCGCGAAGGGCCCGTTAACCATACCGATACCCGAACCGCGTAGCTTCCGGACTGCGCCTTCCCCCGCGACTCGCGGGCGGAGGCGAGGGTTTCTGGGAGTTCGCAAGATGAATGTCGTGATCCGTTTCGCCATCGCCGCCATCGCGCTCGGCATGTTCTTCGTCCCGGCCCAGCCGACCGCGGCCAAGTGCTACGGTTCGGCATGTGGCGCGGTGCTGGTGCCTGCGCCAAATCCGATCCCGCTGCGCAAGCTCAAGGTCGTGCCTGCGCCCGCGCCGCTGCCGGCGCCCTGCGGACCGGGCTGCGTCAACGCGATGAATGCCTGGGCCGGTCCGCCGCCTTGCGGCCAGGGCGGCTGCGGCGGTCCCAGGGCGATGGTCTATGTGCCGAAGCAAACCTACGCGTTCTGGAAGCAGCCGGGCTACACCGCCTGCTATCCTGGGTTCGGCAATTGCTACTGGCGGCGGGACTGCTGGTACGATTCTTTCGGCCGCCGCTTCTGCAATTAAGTTAGCTTGGCCTAGCGCCTTGCGTTGAGGCTCGCCCAATGCAGGGCGACGGCCGCGGCGTTGGAGACGTTGAGGCTGGCCAGCGCGCTCTGCGTGGAGATGCGGCAGACGAGATCGCAATGCTGACGCGTGAGCTGGCGCAGGCCTTTGCCCTCGGCGCCGAGCACTAGCACGAGCGGTCGCGCAAGTTCCGCTCTCTCCAGGGCAATGTCTGCTTCCTCGGCGAGGCCGACGCGGAGCACGCCGCGTTTGCCGAGTTCGGTCAGCGCTTGCGCAAGGTTCTTGACGAGGATCACCGGTACGATGTCGAGCGCGCCGCTCGCGGCCTTGGCCAGCGAGCCCATCAGGGGAGGGCTGTGCCGCTCGGTCATCACAAGTCCTGCGGCGCCGAAGGCGGCGGCCGAGCGTAACGCGGCCCCGACATTTTGCGGGTCGGTCACCTGGTCGAGTACGAGCAGGATGCCGTTCGGGTCCACCTCGTCGAGCGCCAGCGGCGCGAGCGGCTCCGCCTCCAGCGCCACGCCCTGATGCACCGCTTCGGCGCCGAGCAGCCGGTCGAGATCCTTAGGCGACACCGCCTCTGGCTTGAGACTGCGCTTGGCGAAAAGCGGGCCGAGCCGCTGGGCGGCGTTTTCCGTGGCGAGCGCCTTGAGCACCTGCCGCCTGGGATTTGCCAGGGCGGCTTCGGCGGCATGCAGGCCGTACAGCAGGACCTTGTCGGGGGCGTCCCGGCGGGGCGCATGCCTCGCTTTCCCGTGCCAGGCCGGTTTTCCAGGCTTTTTCGGACGCGGTCTCGGGCGGGGCATCAGGGGCAGGTTCCGAGGGGTATGGACTGAAGCTTGCGGGAAGGTCAGCGAATTTCGTGCTAAACCACTGATTTACAGTTGACAGGGGCTGAAGCGCTACCCATAAAACCGCTAATGGCGGACCCTGCCGGCCGACGGCGGGGCGTTTTTGCTTGGTTGAAAATCACCAGTCAATCCAACTTCGCTTGCAAGGAGGGGTGCCCGAGTGGCTAAAGGGGACGGGCTGTAAACCCGTTGGCTATGCCTACGTAGGTTCGAATCCTACCCCCTCCACCAGCCACTCCTCAATACGAGCGGATGGAATTGCGGGTGTAGCTCAATGGTAGAGCAGCAGCCTTCCAAGCTGAGGACGAGGGTTCGATTCCCTTCACCCGCTCCAGCAGGTTAGGCCGCCAAGAGGTCGAACGAGTTTTGAGTGGCGGTGAGTGTCGAGCGTGGAGCAGGCGATAGGAGTGTAGCTCAACTGGCTAGAGCACCGGTCTCCAAAACCGGGGGTTGGGGGTTCGAGTCCCTCCACTCCTGCCAAGATTGAGGCGCGAGCTCGGAGGCGAGGCGGCGAGAACAGCTCTCGCATAAGGATCAAAAATGGCGAGAACGAACCCGTTCGAATTCATCCAGCAAGTGCGGACCGAGGCGTCCAAGGTCACCTGGCCGACGCGCCGGGAGACCCTGATCACCACGGCCATGGTGCTGCTGATGTCGGTCGTCGCCGCCATCTTCTTTCTGTTCGCCGATTGGGTGATCAGCACGATCGTCACATTCATATTGGGTTTTGGCCGCTAGAGGGCCGGTAATCGTCGATGGCAAAGCGCTGGTACATCGTTCACGCCTACTCGAATTTCGAGCGCAAGGTCGCCGAGTCCATCAAGGAGCGCGCCGCTGCGGCCGGACTGACCGATTTGTTCGACGAGGTCCTGGTGCCGATGGAAGAGGTCGTGGAGATGCGCCGCGGCCGCAAGGTGAGTTCCGAACGGAAGTTCTTTCCGGGCTATGTGCTGGTGAAGATGGAGCTCAACGACGAGACCTACCACCTGATCAAGTCGACGCCGAAGGTCACCGGATTCCTCGGCACCGAGAACAAGCCGATCCCAATCACCGAAGAAGAGGCCGGACGCATCCTGCAACAGGTGCAGGAGGGCGTGGAGCGGCCGAAGCCCTCGGTCACGTTCGAGATCGGCGAGCAGGTACGTGTCGCCGACGGTCCG
>JAWOJH010000206.1:0-6273 GCA_046481725.1 Methyloceanibacter sp.
GTCCGGCGGCTTGTCCTTGAGCAGATAGCGCACGCCCATGATGATGCAGTCGGTCGGCGTGCCCTTCACCGCGTAATGCCGCTTGCCCAGCTCGCGCATGCGCAATGGCTCGGCCAAGGTCAGCGAATGCGAGGCGCCGCTATTGTCGATCTCCGGCGCCACCACCCACACATCCTTGGTGAGATCGGACGCGATCTTTTCGAGCACGTCGATGCCCGGGGCGTTGATGCCGTCGTCATTGGTGATCAGGATGCGCATTGCGGAGTCCTATCAACAACCTCCGAGCTCACGCTCAGTTCCCGTCACGTCGTGGCTTCGATCTTGGTAAGGCCGCCCATATAAGGCTTCAGCGCCTCGGGGACGCTGATCGAGCCGTCCGCGTCTTGGTAATTCTCCAGCACCGCGATCAGGGCGCGGCCGACGGCGACACCGGAGCCGTTCAACGTGTGCACGAAGCGCGTGTCCTTGGCGCCTTTCGGCTTGTAGCGCGCATTCATGCGGCGGGCCTGGAACTCACCGCAATTCGAGCAGGAGCTGATTTCGCGATAAGCGCCCTGCCCCGGCAGCCACACCTCGATGTCGTAGGTCTTGTTGGCGGCGAAGCCCATATCGCCGGTCGACAGCACCATGGTGCGGAACGGAAGATCGAGTCGTTTCAACACGGTCTCGGCGCATTCTGTCATGCGCTCGTGCTCTTGCGCCGACTGCTCCGGCCTGACGATCGACACCAGCTCGACCTTGGAGAATTGATGCTGGCGGATCATGCCGCGGGTGTCCTTGCCGGCCGCGCCGGCCTCGGCGCGGAAGCACGGCGTGCCGGCGGTCACGCGCATCGGCCGCTTCGCCTCGTCGACGATCTCCTCGCGCACCAGATTGGTCAGGGGCACTTCGGCGGTCGGAATGAGCCATCGCTGTCCCTCAAAAACAGCCTTCAAGTAGGCGTCTTCTGCCTTGTACTTGGCTAATTCCATATCAGAGCGAAGCGCAGCAACGCCGAATTCGTCGAGTAGCTTTGCAATGTACGTCCGTCTCTCATGCGGAATGTCCGGCCGCGTAAGCGTCTCTTTTATTAACCCAAACATTTCGGCCGCCGCACCGTGAGCTTCGATCGCGGCCTTGTTCCATTCCTTTAGGGTGTCTTCGTCCTCGAAGTAGGCTTTCCGCTGTTCTGGAGTGAGTGACCATGAAATTGCAAAGAATTGATCTGTCATAAATTTCGGCAGTTGGGCGGTGCCGAACATGGCATCGTCGCGCACCAGCAACGGCGGGGCGATCTCAGTATAGCCGTGCTCGGCGGTATGCAGATCGAGCATGAATTGCGCCAGAGCGCGTTCGAGCCGCGCCAGCGCGCCTTTCAGAACCACGAAGCGCGCGCCGGACAGCTTGGCGGCGGTCTCGAAATCCATCAGCCCGAGCGCCTCGCCAAGCTCGAAATGCTGCTTCGGCTGAAACGCGAATTTCTGCAGCGTTCCCACCTTGCGCAATTCGACATTCGCCTCGGCGTCGACGCCGACCGGCACGTCGGCTGCCGGCATATTGGGGATGGTGGCGATTAGATCCTGATAGGTCTTCTCGATCTCGCGCTCGGCCGCCTCACCTTCCTGAATTTCGGTCTTGAGCCGCGCCACCTCCTCCTTCAGCGCCTCGGCGCGCTTCGCGTCCTTGGCGGCCATCGCCTGGCCGATCTCCTTCGACGCGGCATTCCGGGCGGCCTGCGCCTCCTGCAATTTTTGAATCGTGGCACGGCGCTGCTCGTCCAGGCTGAGAATTCGATTCAAGGCGGCGGTGGGATCGTTGAAGCCGCGATTCGTCAGCCCTGTGACGAAGGCGTCCGGGTTGTCCCTGATCCATTTGATATCGAGCACGGGCTGGTCCGCTCTTTGGGGGAGTCGAGTCAGGTTGTCCGTATAAGACCCCAGACCACGCTTGTCATCGCCCTCCCCGGACTTGCCCGGGGGATTGACCGGTCGATCCAATAGCCGCGGGAGAGCCCCTAACGGGAACTCCGGCTCGAGGGCGGAAGGTCGGGCGCGTCCTCCGGCAGCGGATTGCGTTCCAGATCGGCGATCAACTGCTCCATCTTGGCAATCTCATCGAGCTGCGCCTCGATAATCTCATCGGCAAGCTTCCGCACGCGGGGGTCGCGGATATGCGCCCGGGTGCTGGTGAGGACCGCAATCGAATGATGCGGGATCATCGCCTTCATGTAGGAGACGTCCGCCACGGTCTCCTGGCTGCGGACCAGCCACAGCGCCATGGCGAAAATGACTATACTCGCCACGACGATCGCCACGTTTACCCGGGCGTCCTTGTACATTTGCAGCATAAAGCCGAGCATGACGAGCGCCATGACCGCACCCATCACCACGGCCATCCAAGCCCGCGTCTGGCTGAACCAGACATGGTCCAGCGCGTAAGTGTTGAGATACATCAGGCCGTACATGACGATGGTCGCCGTCACGATCATCGCGCCGAAGCGGAAATAGCTCACTCTATTCTCCCGATATTCTCCCTATGCTGCGGGTCTTCGCGGCGGAGATCGCTCAGGAGCCCAGGCGCCGCTCTCCCAAATAACGCCGAAATCGGCGGAGAGTTCGGCCCTACTCTCCGGCGGCGGCGGCGGGCTTGGCTTTAGGCTTCGCAGAGGTTTTCGGCGAAGCTTTGGCGGCGGCCGCGGCGGCGCGCTGCTTCTCGACCATGCGGACGGCGACGATCGACAGCTCGTAGAGCAGCACCGTGGGCACCGCGAGCGAGATCTGGCTGATCGGATCGGGCGGGGTCAGCACCGCGGCGACACAGAACACGGCGAAGATGGCATGGCGGCGATAGCGCTTCAGCCCGGCCGAGGTGACAATCCCGGAGCGCGCCAGCAAGGTCAGCACCACCGGCAGCTGGAAGCAGATGCCGAAAGCCAGCATCAAGGTCATGATCAGCGAGAGATATTCGCTGACCTTGGCGGTGAGATGGATCTGCACCTCGGCGTCGCCGGTCTGCTGCATCGACAGGAAGAACGACATGGCGAGCGGCATCACCGCGAAATAGACCAGCGACGCCCCGATCAGGAACAGGACCGGCGTGGCGATCAGAAACGGCAGGAACGCCTGCCGCTCGCGGCGATACAGTCCGGGCGCGACGAACATGTAGATCTGCGAGGCGATCACCGGGAAGGCAATGAAGATCGCGCCGAACAGGGCGAGCTTCATCTGGGTGAAGAAGAATTCCTGCGGCGCGGTGTAAATCAGCTCGATCGGCGCGTCGGTACCCACGGCCACGCGGTAGGGCCAGAGCAAGAAATTGTAGATCGGCTTGGCGAAATAGAAGCAGACGGCGAAGGCGGCGGCGATCGCCAGCAAGGTCCAGATCAGCCGGCGCCTGAGCTCGATCAGATGGTCGAGCAGCGGCGCCTTGCTGGCCTCGACGTCGTCTTCGCCGTCATCGCCGGGCTGCGCCATCAGGCGGGCTCCGCCGCCTTCGCCGGCTTCTTGGCGCGCTTGGCCCGCACGGTCTTCGGCTTGGCGCCGTTCTTGGGTTTGGCGGGCCCGCGCTTCCGCTTCGGCGCGGGTGCGGCGTCAGACTTCGGGGCGCCGGCGGGCGGCGCAGGGAGCATCAGCGGCCGGTCGACCGGGGCGTTAAGGTTGAGCGCCTCGGCGTTCAGCGCCTTCCGCATCTCCTCGACCTCGCTCTCGCGCATCGCCTCCTCGAACTGGTGCTGGAAGTCGCTCGCGGTGCGGCGCAGCTTGCCGGCATAGTGGCCGATACTGCGCATCAGCTTGGGCAGGTCCTTCGGACCGACCACGATGATGGCGACCACGGCGAGGACGAGAAGCTCCGACCAACCGATATCGAACATGGTGCGCTTCGGGCAAAGGCCGAATTGTTTCCTGTCGCGGGCAGACGCGCCCGCGTGGGGCTAGCCCACTTTCTGCTTGCGCGGGGCCTTGGCGCGGGATGCCGTCTTGGCGCTGGGCTTGGCCGCCTTGTGCTCGATGACCTTGGGCTCCTCCTTGGCGGCAGTCTCCTCGTCCTCGGACATGCCCTTCTTGAAGCTCTTGATGCCCTGGGCCACGTCGCCCATCAGCTCGGAGATCTTGCCGCGCCCGAACAGCAGCACGAACAGCACCAACACGATCAGAATGTGCGACCAACTCAATCCCATGAAAGCCTCCAACTCGCGGGAAACGCGAGCAATTGCGGTTCTAAAGCCACTATGACAGCAAACCGCGCCCGGTCGCAAGCCAAGGCGGCTCGTCAGACCGGATGCTCGCCGTTATCGCCCTCGAACACCAGCACGGCGCCGCTGTCGATGCCAATGCCGACCTCGGTGCCTTGCGGCGGCGCGTCACTCTCCTTAACGCGCGCGAGCAGCGGCAGGTCCAACCCTCCGACGGCAATTTCGACCAGGGCGAAATCGCCGAGGAAGCGCGTATCGAGCACCCTCCCCGGCACGCCCTGCCCGGCCGCGAGCAGGTGTACGCCTCGCTGCCGCACGCAGACCACCGCTTCGGCGCCGTCGGGCAGGCCATTGGCGGAGAACCGCCCGAGCGGCGTGGCAGCGCTACCCTGTTCGATGCGAGCGGCAAGCTCGTTCAGATCGGAGAAGGAGCGCGCGGCGAAGATGTTCTTCGGTGCGCGGTAGAGATCGAGCGCCTTGCCGGTCTGCACGATTCGGCCCTTGCGCATCAGCGCCACCCGGTCGCCCATGCGCATTGCCTCCTCGGCGTCGTGGGTGACGACGATCGAAGTGGCGCGCGTTTCGTGCAGGATGGCGAGGGTCTCCTCGCGCATCTTCTCGCGAAGCTCGGGGTCGAGCCCCGAGAACGGCTCGTCCATCAGCAGCACGGAAGGACGCGGGGCGATCGCCCGGGCAAGCGCCACGCGCTGCTGCTCGCCGCCGGAAAGGATGTGCGGATACTCGCCGGCGTAGTGGCCGAGACCCACGCGCTCCAGCGCGGCACGCGCTTCCTTGCGCGCCGCGCCGCGGCCCAGCGATTTCAGCCCGAACGCGACATTGTCGAGGATCGACAGATGCGGGAACAGGGCGAAATCCTGGAACATGAGGCCGATGCCGCGCCGCTCCGGCGGAACATAGGTTTCCGGCCCCGCCACTTCCTGGCCGTCGAGCAGCACGCGGCCCGAGGACGGTCGCTCCACGCCGGCCGCCACTCTGAGCAGGGTCGACTTGCCGCAGCCCGACGGCCCGAGCAGGCAGAGAATTTCGGAGGGCTCGATGTCGAGATCGACATGGTCGAGCGCGAGCACCTCGCCATAGCTGCGCGACACGTCCGCGAAGGTCAGCCGCGCGGCGAAGCTGACGGCGGCCTTGCCGCGGAGACTATCGCCGCGCTTGCCCTTACCCGCGCCGCCGCCGCGCGACTTGAGGAACTCCAGCATGGCGCTGATCTACGCACTCGGCCGGAAAAGGGCAACCTGCCCTCTTTCACGTCATCGCCGGGGCTTGACCCGGCGATCCAGGGCGATCCGCACGGAAAGTGCTGTGCCTGGATGCCCGGCCCACCGGGCATGACGAAGGATAGGTTGGAAAATCAGGTGGGTTCGTCGCGCGATTCCGGGTCGCCGGCCTCGCCAGTCTCCTCGTTGTCCTCGCCCTGCCCCAGCGGCTCGTCTTCGAGCGGGTCCTCGTCCTCCCTAAGCTCGGGCGCATCGTCGGGGTTCGGCATGGAGAAGCCGGGCGGCAGGTTGGAGTCGAGCAGCCCCGCCCCTTTCAGTTCGTTGAGGCCCGGCAGATCCCGGATCGAGTCGAAGCCGAAATGGGTGAGGAAGGTTTCCGTGGTGCCATAGGTCACGGGCCGGCCCGGCGCGCGCCTGCGGCCGCGCAATTTGATCCAGCCGGTCTCGAGCAGCACGTCGATCGTGCCCTTCGACGTGCTGACGCCCCTGATCTCCTCGATCTCGGCGCGGGTGACCGGCTGGTGATAGGCGATGATGGCGAGCGTCTCCAGCGCCGCGCGCGACAGCCGCCGCTGCTCCACGGCCTGCTTCTCCAGCAGGAAGGAAAGATCGTCGGAGGTGCGGAATGCTCATTTGCCGGCCACCCGCACCAGATTAACGCCGCGCCCGGCATAGAGGCTCTGCAACTCTTCCAGCAGCGCGCTCACGTCCTCGCCTTCGACGAAATGACGGGCCAGCGCCGTCTGGTCGAGCGGCTCGGCGGCGGCGAACAGCAGCGCCTCGACGATGCGCAATTTCTCCCGCCGGTCGGTCGATTGCAGCGCGATCACATTGGAGGGAAGCGGCAGAGGAAGGCGCGGCCGG
>JAWOJH010000230.1:0-2928 GCA_046481725.1 Methyloceanibacter sp.
GGCTCGGCCGGCGAGCGCTGCATGGCAATTTCGGTCGCGGTGCCGGTCGGCGATAAGACCGGAGATCGCCTGGTCGAGGCGCTGTCGCCCAAGATTCGCAGCTTGAAGGTCGGTCCCGCCACCGATCCCGAGTCCGAGATGGGCCCGGTGATCACTGCGGAGGCGAAGCAGCGAATCGAGGGCCTTATCGCGCAAGGGGTGAAGGAAGGCGCTGAACTCGTCGTGGACGGGCGCGGCCTCACCTTGCAAGGTTACGAGCGCGGCTATTTCCTCGGCGGTTCGCTGTTCGACCGCGTGACCAAGGACATGGCAATTTACCGGACCGAAATCTTCGGCCCCGTGTTGTGCGTCGCGCGGACCGGCGACTATGCGGAGGCCGTGGACCTGGTCAACAGCCACGAATATGGCAATGGCACCGCGATCTTCACCCGCGACGGCGACACCGCCCGCGCTTTCGCCGACCGCATCGAGGCCGGCATGGTCGGCATCAACGTGCCAATCCCCGTACCGGTCGCCTATCACTCCTTTGGCGGCTGGAAGCGGTCTCTGTTTGGCGACCATTCGATCTACGGGCCGGAAGGCGTGCGCTTCTGCACACGCCTCAAGACCGTAACCGCACGCTGGCCCGCCGGCATCCGCTCCGGCGCCGAATTCAATTTCCCGACCCTGAAATAAGAAAAAAGCCGGTCCGCAACGGGGGACTGCGGACCGGCTGCGAACGCTGTCGGGGGGGATCGCGTCCGGGATAAAACTGTTACGTCGCCTTTACTCGGCCGCGACCAGCCGTACGCGCTCCGTAGGGAGCCGATCGAAACCCAGCGACGCGGCGACCGCCGCATGCATGATCCGTCCGTCGCGGACATTTAGTCCGGCGGCGAGATGCGGATCGTCGTCGAGCGCGGTCAGGCCTCGGTCGGCCAGCTTGAGCACGAATGGCAAGGTCGCATTGTTCAGCGCCTGCGCCGAGGTCACCGGCACCGCGCCGGGCATGTTCGCCACGCAATAATGGATGACGCCGTCGACCTCGAAGGTCGGATTGGCGTGGGTCGTGGGCCGCGAGGTCTCGAAGCAACCGCCCTGATCGATCGACACGTCGACCAGCACCGCACCGCGCCTCATGCGGGGCAGCATGTCACGCGTCACGAGCTTCGGCGCGCTCGCCCCGGCGATCAGCACCGCGCCGATCACCACGTCGGCACCGAGCACTTCGGCTTCGATCGTGTCCATGGTCGAGGCGAGCGTGCGCACGCGGCCCTCGAACAATTCGTCGAGCTGCCGCAGCCGCGGCAGGGAGCGGTCGATGATGGAAACCTCGGCACCGAGTCCGGAGGCCATGCGCGCCGCATGCGTGCCGACCACACCGCCGCCAAGCACGACCACCTTCGCCGGGCGCACGCCTGGCACGCCGCCCATCAGCACGCCACGGCCACCAGTTGGACGGCGCAGCGCAATAGCGGCAGCCTCGATCGCCAGGCGGCCGGCGACTTCGCTCATCGGCGCCAGCAGGGGCAGGCCGCCATTCGCGTCCGTCACAGTCTCATAGGCGATCGCCGTCGCGCCGGAGGCCATCAGACCGCTTGCCTGTTCTGGATCGGGGGCGAGATGAAGATAGGTGAAAAGGATCTGGCCGGGCTTGAGTCGGCGGTACTCGGATTCCTGAGGCTCCTTGACCTTGACGATCATGTCCGCCTCGGCGAACACCGCCTCGGCCGTGGGCAACATACGGGCCCCGGCCTTCTCATAGGCTGCGTCGTCGGCGAAGATGCCTGCGCCCGCGCCGGACTGCACCAGCACCTCATGCCCGCGAGCAATCAATTCGCGAACCGAGCCTGGAACCAGGCCGACCCGGAATTCGTCGCTCTTGATCTCTGTTGGAACCCCGATACGCATGGCGCCCTCCATTGCAGGACCTGCCTCGCTGGCGTGGAAAATCGCTCGAATCGGGAGAAGATTGCTGGCTTTTTCTTCGCCGTAGAATTAAAAGTACGCTAGAAACCTGCGAGGAAGGGCCGCTTGGCGCTGGAAAATGAAGGAATCTGACCTGGACGCGCTGGATCGCGCGATTCTCGGCGCGCTGCTCGACGACGGCCGTCTCAGCCAGGTCGAGCTTGCCGAACGTGTGCCGCTATCGCCGACCGCCATCGCCCGGCGCATCCGCGCCCTAGAGGAGAATGGCGTCATCCAAGGCTATCAAGCGCGCGTCAACCGGAAGGCGCTCGGCCTCGGCATGATGGTCATCGTGCATATCGGCCTTGCCAGCCAGAACGAGGACCTGCTCGAAGCCTTCGAGGCAGCCGTCGCCGGCGCCCCCTCCATCGTTTCCTGCCATTTGATGTCCGGCGAGGACGACTATCTGCTGACGGTGATGGCGCGCGATCTCGCCGACTACGAGCGAATCCACAAGGAACAGCTGGCCCGGCTTCCTGGCGTGGCCCGTTTGCGCTCGAGCTTCGCGCTGCGGGAGGTGGCCAACAGGGCCCTGCCCGCTTCCTGCCTGCTGCCCGCGCCGCGGCCTGCGACGCGATAGCCGCCGATGAGCCCAAGCTCGGGAACGTCAAGGATCGGCGCCATCGTCCTCGCCGCCGGCCGCTCGTCCCGCATGGCGCCGCGCAACAAGCTGCTCGAATTGGCCGGAGAGACCCCGATTGTCGTCTGTGTCGCCACGGCCGCCTTGGCGAGCAAGGCCGATCCCGTCATCGTGGTCACCGGCTTCGAGGCTGACCGTGTCGAACAGGCGCTGTGCGATCTGCAAGTAAGCACCGTGCGCAATCCAGCATTCTCGCAAGGCTTGAGCTCTTCGCTGCGGGCCGGCCTGGGCGCATTACCGCCCCATTGCGACGGAGCCCTGATCCTTCTCGGCGACATGCCCATCGTGGACGTGAAGGTCCTCAACGCATTGATCGCGGCCTTCACCGGGCCCGACGCGGT
>JAWOJH010000066.1:0-3530 GCA_046481725.1 Methyloceanibacter sp.
TCGCTCACCAGGTCGAACCGGTACTGGAAGCCCGAGCAGCCGCCGCCCTCGACGCTCACGCGAAACAGGCTGGGCGCCGCCTCGCATCTGAGCATTTCGGCGATCCGGCTCGCCGCGCGCGGGCTGATCGTCATGGTGGACGTTTCGGTCATCTTGGGTGTAGCCAATCCTTGGTTAAAACATAGGAAGGCAACGGCGCTTGTCAATCGAGGAAAGACGCACGCCGGCCGGAGAACCGCTGGCGCCTTATGCGGTCAGCCAGGCGGAAAGCCGCGGCCGCCTCGCGCCCGAGCCGGACAGCCCCAGCCGCTCGCCCTTCGCCCGCGATCGCGACCGCATCCTGCACGCCGCCGCCTTCCGCCGCCTCAACTACAAGACCCAGGTCTTTATTTATCACGAGGGCGATCACTACCGCTCGCGGCTGACCCACAGCCTCGAAGTGGCGCAGATCGCCCGGGCCATCGCCCGCACGCTGCAAGCGGACGAAGACCTCACCGAGGCACTTGCGCTCGCGCACGATCTTGGCCACCCGCCTTTCGGCCATGCCGGCGAGCGCGCGCTCGACGCGGCGATTGAGGACGCCGGCGGTTTCGACCACAATGCTCAGTCGCTCCGCGTGGTCACCGCGCTGGAAAAAAAATACGCCCGCTTCGACGGTCTCAATTTAACCTGGGAGACGTTGGAAGGGCTGGTGAAGCATAACGGCCCGCTCACAGGACCGAACGCCGCGAAGCCCGACCGCGCGGTGCCCGAACCGATCCTCGCCTATTGCGGGCGGCAGGATCTCGAACTCGCCAGCTTCGCCTCGCTCGAGGCGCAGGCCGCCGCGCTTGCCGACGACATCGCCTATAACAACCACGACATCGACGACGGCTATCGCGCCGGCCTGTTCAGCTTCGAGGAACTCGCCGAGGTGCCGCTCGCCGGGCGGATGCTCGCGCAAGTGCGCGCTTCCTATCCCGGCATCGGCGGCGCGCGGCAGCTCTACGAGACCATTCGGCGGCTGATCAGCGCCATGATCGAGGACGCCGTCGCCGAGACGCGCCGCCGACTGGCCGAGCTCGCGCCACGAAGCGCCGCGGACATCCGCCAGGCGCCGATGCCGGTCGTGGCTTTCTCCGAGCCGATGCGGCGCGAGCTTGAAGCGTTGCGTGCGTTTTTATTTTCCAGGGTCTACCGGCACGAGCGGATTGTGCGCATCATGGGCGAGGCCGAGGCCGTGGTTCGGGACCTGTTCCGCGGCTACAGCGCCGACCCAATTGCGCTGCCGCCCGAATGGCGCGAGCAAGCGCCGGGCGAGGAGCGTGCCTTTTCGCGTCACATCGCCGATTTCATCGCCGGCATGACCGACCGCTTCGCTCTGGCCGAGCATCGCCGCCTGTTTGACGCCACCCCCGATTTGCGTTAGTGGCCGAGACCTTTCCCCGGAGTCTCCATGGACGTCTTCGCAGGGTTCCACGGGCGGGTTCTCGCCGCGGTCCAGCAGCTCAAACATGATGGCGTGGTGCCGCAGGACGCGAGCATCGAAGGCATCGCGCTCGACCCGCCCAAGGATACCGGCCACGGCGACCTTGCCACCAATGCCGCCATGGTCTTGGCCAAGCCCGCAGGCGTCCCGCCGCGGGCGCTGGCCGAACGGTTGGCGCCGCTGATCGCCGTCGACAGCCATGTCGAGAAGGTCGAGATCGCCGGCCCGGGCTTCATCAATCTGACATTGAAAGCTGCGTTCTGGCCGAGCGTGCTGCGCATGGTGCTGGAGCAAGGCGACGCCTATGGACGCAGTGCCATCGGCAAGGGCGAGGCGGTGAACGTAGAATATGTCTCGGCAAATCCGACCGGTCCGATGCATGTCGGCCATTGCCGCGGCGCCGTGTTCGGCGATGCGCTCGCCAACCTGCTCGCCGCGACCGGCTACGCCGTGACCCGCGAATATTATGTCAACGACGCCGGCGCCCAGGTCGATGCGCTGGCACGCTCGGCCTATCTCCGCTACCGCGAGGCGCTCGGCGAAGAAATCGGCGAGATCCCTGAAGGACTTTATCCCGGCGACTATCTGAAGCCGGTCGGCCGCGCGGTCGCCGATCTGCATGGCGGCGAACTGCTCGCTATGCCCGAGGCGAACTGGCTGCCGATCGTGCGCGCCGCCGCCCTGCAATCGATGCTTGCCATGATCGAGGAGGACCTCGCCGCGCTCGGCATCCGTCACGACGTGTTCTTTTCGGAGCGCTCCCTGACCGAAGGTCCGCGCGACGAAGTGGCCGAGACCATCGCCGACCTCAAGGCCAGGGGTCTCATCTATCAGGGACGCCTGCCGCCGCCCAAGGGCAAGGTCGACGAGGATTGGGAAGACCGCGAGCAGCTTCTGTTCCGCTCAACGTCGTTCGGCGACGACCAGGACCGGCCGCTGGTCAAGTCCGACGGCTCCTATGCCTATTTCGCGGGGGATATCGCCTATCACCGCGACAAGTTCACACGCGGCTTTAAGACGATGATCGATGTGTTTGGCGCTGACCATTCCGGCCATATCAGGCGCATGAAAGCTGCCGTCGCCGCGCTCACCGAGGGCCAGGCCGAACTCGACATCAAGATCTGTCAGCTTGTCCGCTTGTTTCGCGCGGGCGAGCCTGTCAAGATGTCCAAACGTGCCGGGACGTTTGTCACCTTGCGGGAAGTCGTGGACGAGGTGGGCGCGGGCCCCGTTCGCTTCATGATGCTGTACCGCAAGAACGACGCGCCGCTCGATTTCGACTTTGCCAAGGTCACCGAGCAGTCGCGCGACAACCCGGTCTTCTATGTCCAGTACGCCCACGCGCGGGCGAATTCCGTGTTGCGTAACGTAGCGGAGGCCTTCCCGGATCTCGATCTGGAGGAGCGCGCTTTGGCGGAGAGCGATCTAGGCCGGTTGACCGACGAGGCGGAGCTTGCCTTGATCCGGCGGCTCGCGCAGTTCCCGCGCCTGGTCGAAACAGCGGCCATGGCGCACGAGCCCCACCGCATCGGCTTTTATCTCTACGACCTCGCCGGAGACTTTCACGCACTTTGGAATAGAGGCAAAGACTTGCCACAATTACGATTTATTTACGAGAGTGACCGAGAGTTAACGCGTGCTCGTGTTGCGCTGGTAGCCGCCACGAAGCGCGTTTTGGCGTCGGGTTTGGGGATCCTCGGCGTTCACGCCATGCACGAGTTGCATTGAGCCAATCCGGGGCAGGGGGAATGGTTCGAGGGAAGTATCATGTCCACGCAAGATGACGGATACGGCCGCCAGGCCGGTCCCAACCCTGGGTCGCAGTCAGGTTTCAACGATAATCAGAGTTTGGGTGGTGCTCCGGGCGTAGAGACTTGGGGCAACAACGCGCTCAATGCTCAGAAGAGCGAGGTATCTTTAATGGCTCATGGTGCGGGGAGGCCGGGTCAACCGGCCGGTGGGCAGCGGCCGATGTTCGGCGGAGGCAGCCCAGTCTTTGCGCAAATGCCGGTCTATACGCCGGTCACCCGCGGCCCCGAGGCCGCTCCACCGCCGCCTCAAG
>JAWOJH010000125.1:0-23744 GCA_046481725.1 Methyloceanibacter sp.
AAATTCGGAATGCTCGATGGAAACGCTGTCCGCTTTACCAACCTTGAGGCTTGGTGGCTGGTTGATGGCGCTTGGCAGCCGATTTCTCCCGACGAAGTTCTCTCCAGCGCGGCTGTAATGAGAGAAGCAAAATTCAAGCAGCGGTTCCCTCAAGTGCCCGTCCTTCCCCGTAAAGCTTTCCACTCGGACAATCGTTGAGAATGGCAAGGTTTATTTTGCCTGGACGACGCCTGACTTCGGTTAGTCCACGTGTCGTATCGCACCACTTGCGGAAACCGATTGCCAAAACCGTCCGCCGAGAACGGCCTGCCAAACTTGATGAGATAGGTGTCCTTGCCCAGTGGCCTTGTGGCGTCGATGATCTGTTGCAGATCCGACGCGTCGGCTCGTCAGGTCGTGCACCCGTTTATAACTCCTCTCAGTCGCCCAATAAGCGTCGCTTGTTCGCCCGCACATGCGTTCGATAGCGCCGTATTACCGTCCCAGCTGACCCACCGCGAGCGAGGGTCATCCCTGCTTCCGCTAGGGCATTGCTTTTCTCCGTGACCATGCGCACTGCTTCTGCCTCGGCGGCGCGCCCCCCGCGCGAAAGCTTCAGCCACCGCAGACCCATGACCCGCTGCGCCTCCATGCCGAGCAGCACTGCATCACGAGTTAGTCGCATCCAATTCTGAAACATAAATTTCTCACTCACTTTGGGCTCCGGGGAAAATGGGGGAGCTGTCTCCGTTCCACAACCGAGGTGCGACCTTTTGTGCGTTGCAATAATTTTGGTTGTCATTTTGTGCATCGCACCATATATTTCTGTCATGCATGCAACTTCTCCTGCCGAGGCGGGAGCTACATTGAGGAAGTCAGATATGGCAGACATTCAAGGCTTTGGTGACGAGTTCCAGAGGGCGAGTAAGAGCACGTTCGATGCGTCCGTTCGGTCCCTCGGTGAGGCGAACAAGGGCGTCCAGGCCATCGCCGCTACGATTGTCGATTACTCGAAAAAGAACTTCGAGGATGGCACTCGTGCCTTCGAGCAGTTGGCAGGCGCGAAGTCCTTCGAGCAAGTGTGGGAAATTCAGTCTCAGTACGCGAAGAAGGCTTTTGACGCATACGTTGCCCAGGCTTCAAAGATCGGCGAGATGTATGTCGATCTAGCCCGCACTGCCTACCAGCCGTTGGAGCAGGTAGTTTCCAAGACGGCCAGGAAGGTCGCGTAGCCGCTTAACAGTCTAGTTGGAGGCCCGTGGAACTCCACGGGTCTCCCTTACGCGTAAAAGTATGAGGCTGACACGATGACCAAGTCCTCCGCCAAAACTGCCCGCCGCAAGACGCGACCCAAGCCACGCAAAGCTGCCTCAAGGAAGGTGGGGAGAAAAGTAGCTGCGGAGAGGGTCCATAATACCCAACGGAAAATGGTCGCACCTTTGCCGCCATTTCCCAGCGCTACAGTGCACGATACATTTCGCGACCTCGCCGAGCGGAACGTAACTCAGACGCGCGAGCTATACGAACACTCTAAAGGCACGCTCCAAGCCATATTAGAGAGCTGGCAGAAAACATTCGGCACGGTGGGCCAAGGCGCAATGGCGCTAAACCGCAGGATCATCGACATCGCTGATCGCAATATGCACAACACTTTAAGTTTGGCAGCAAATCTGGCCGCGGCAAGAAACCTCACTGAGGTGTTCGAAGTGCAGGCCGCCTACTGGCGGAAGCAATTCTCTCCCGGTAGGGAGAAGTCAAGCTCGAAGGCGACCAGGAATTGAGTTCTTGCGCGAAGGTCGGGCGCAAGCTGAAAGAAGGCTTTAGCCCTGTGCCGCCGGCTTGAGCAGCGCAAGCAGACCTTTGAGCAGGTCGACCGGAGTCGGCGGGCAGCCCCTGATGTGGAGATCGACGGGGACGACCTTGTCGACGCCGCCGGTCACCGCGTAGCTGCCGGCGAAGATGCCGCCATCGACGGCGCAATTGCCGACCGCGACCACCCATTTCGGCCCAGGGGTCGCGTTATAGGTGCGCTCGAGCGCGAGCCGCATGTTCTTGCTCACCGGCCCGGTGACCAGCAGCACATCGGCATGGCGCGGCGAAGCGACGAAGCGCAGTCCGAACCGCTCCAGATCGTAGAAGGCGTTATTGAGCGCGTGAATCTCGAGTTCGCAGGCGTTGCACGAGCCGGCGTCGACTTCGCGGATGGCGAGGCCGCGGCCAAGCGCCTTCTGCGCCGCGCGATCGAGCTTCTTGGCAAGTTCGGCCAAGGTCGCGTCCTCGGGCGACGGTGCGGCCTCGGTGATCGGCCGCCGCATCAAATTCTGGAACAGAATCTTGCTCATGCCGCCCTCTAAAGGTCGTGCCCCGAGTAGGAGCAGTTGAACGATTTGTTGCAGAGCGGGAAGTCCGCGACGATGTTGCCTTCGATGGCGGCCTCCAGCAGCGGCCATTGGAACCAGGACGCGTCGCGTAAATGGCAGCGCTCGATCGCGCCCTTCGCGTCGAGACGGATATAGACCAGCGTGTCGCCGCGGAATGCCTCGGTCAGCGCCATGCCCTCGCGCATCTCTCCCGCCGCGGGGAGCTCCGTCCGTACCTTGCCGCCAGGCAGCCGGTCGAGGATCTGCTCGATCAGCCGCACGCTCTGCTCGACCTCGCGAATGCGGATCCAGACGCGGGCATTGACGTCGCCGTCGTCGCGCACCGGCACTTCGAACTCGAGCTGATCGTAAGGCGGGTAGGCAATAGCCTTGCGGGCGTCGAACGCACGGCCCGAGGCGCGGCCGACATAGCCGCCGGCGCCGAAGGCGCGGGCCAAGGTCGGCGCGAGATAACCGGTCGTCACCGTGCGGTCCTGCAAGGTCGCGGTATTGTCGTAGAGCCTGACGAGTTCGGGGAAGCGGGCGCGCACCGTGGTCAGAAGCTCGCGTAGCGCCGCTTCGCCTTCGGGCCGCAAATCCTCGGCGACGCCGCCCGGCACGATGCGGTCCATCATCAGCCGGTGGCCGAAGCAGGCATTGGCCGCGCGCAAGGTGCGTTCGCGCAAGATGCCGCATTCGGCATACATCAGCGAGAAGGACGCGTCGTTGCAGATGGCACCAAAATCGCCGAAATGATTGGCCATGCGCTCCAGTTCGGCCATCAGCGCGCGAAGCCAGATCGCGCGTTGCGGGACCGTAACCCTGAGGGCGGCCTCGACGGCCTGGGCGAAGGCGAGCGCATAAGCGACGGTACTGTCGCCGGAGGTGCGCCCGGCCAGTTGGGCGCCTTGCTCGATGCTGGCACCGGCCATTAGCGATTCGATGCCTTTATGCACATAGCCGAGCCGTTGTTCGAGCCGGGCTACGGCTTCGCCGTTGGCGGTGAAGCGGAAATGCCCGGGTTCGATGATGCCGGCATGTACGGGGCCGACGGGGATCTGGTGCATCGCCTCGCCCTCGACGGGCAGGAACTCGTAGGGCGCGGGGGCAACGCGCGATTTTTTGGCTTCGCCGAGCGGATGTTTCACGCCCCAGAAGCCGAGATCGAGCCACGCCCGGCTGTCGGCCGCGCCTACCGGCTTCATGCCGTAGAGGCTGGCGAGGGCGCGTTCGAGCCGGTTCGCCGGGGGATGCAGTCCGGCGACGGAGGGAAACTTGCCGTCGGGGCATTCAAGGGTGATCACGCCGATCTCCGCCGTGGGCTCCTCGACGAGCGCGAGATGCACCGCGCCCTGGTCGCCCCAGAGTCCGAGCAGAGTGGCGCGTGCCTCAACCAGAAGCTCGGTCGCATGTTTCCAGCCTTCGGCGTCAACCACCGCGCGCGGCCAGGGCCGATGCGTCGCCGCTCTGCGGCCGGTCTTGGCGATGTCCTTCAGCGACGCCATGAGGTCCTATCCCAGCAGCCTGGCTACGGTTTCGAACAGGGCAACGAGCGAAGCGGGCAGATAGATGCCCGCCGCGAGCACGAGGGCCAGATGCGCAAACATCGGCAGGTAGGAGCATCTTACTTTGAGGGTTTCGCCCTTGGGCTCGCCGAAAGCGATGCGGTTCAGTTGCAGGAACAGCGCGCCGACGGCGACCAGCAGGCCAAGCACGAGCGGCACGGCCAGCCAGGGATGCAGCGACAGCGTGGCGCTGACCATCAGGAACTCGCTGGTGAAGATGCCGAGCGGCGGCAGGCCGGCAATGGCCGCGACGCCGATCACCAGGCCCCAGCCGATCAGCGGATTGGTCTTGGTGAGACCGCCCATCTCGGCGATCTTCTGGGTGCCCTTGACCTGGGAGATATCGCCGACGGCAAAGAAGATCGCCGACTTGGTCAGCGAATGCAGCGTCATATGCAGCAGCCCGGCGAAGTTGGCGATCGGGCCACCGAGCCCGAAGGCGAAGGTGGCGAGCCCCATATGCTCGATCGAGGAATAGGCGAACAGGCGTTTGATGTCGCGCCGCCGATAAAGCATGAACGCCCCGAACAGCAGCGAAATCAGACCCATGCCCATCATCAGCGGCCCGGGCGCGAACGCCTCCGGATTGCCGGCGAGCAGCATCTTGCAGCGTAGCAGCGAATAGAGCGCGACGTTGAGCAGGAGCCCCGACAGTACGGCGGTGATCGGCGTCGGGCCTTCGGCGTGCGCATCGGGCAGCCAGGCATGCAGTGGGAACAGGCCAACCTTGGTGCCGTAGCCGAGCAGCAGGAAGACGAAGGCGAGATTGAGCATGGCCGGCTCGAGCTCGGCGGCGTGGGCGAGAAGCTCGGTCCAAACCATGGCGCTCAGGCCGGTGCCGATGGCGGGCTCCGCCGCCATATAGACGAGGATGGTGCCGAACAGAGCTAGCGCGATGCCGACGCTGGCCAGGATGAAATATTTCCAGGCGGCCTCGATCGCGGCATGGGTACGGTAGATGCCGACCATGACCACGGTGATCAGGGTGGCAAGCTCGATCGCCACCCACAGCACGCCGAGATTGTTGCTGAGCAGGGCTAGGTTGAAGGCGAGGGTGAGCGCCTGATAAAGCGCGTGATAGAGCCGCAAGAAGGCAGGCGTGACGCGCCCGCTCTCGAACTCGTAGGTGACATAGTTGGCGCTGAACACGCTGGTGGTGAAGCTGACGAATGTGATCAGCACCACGAAGATGGTGTTGAACGCATCGACCAGGAGATAGGGGCCAGAGCGCGGCTGTCCATCCCAGAACAAGAGCAGCGCGGCGAGGAAGGTCAGCAGGGACGCGCCGGCATTGATATAGGCGCTGGTCCGGCTCCCCGGCAGCAGCGCGAGCAGGATCGCGGCGAGCGCCGGAACGGCCAGCAGGAGCATGACGGGGTCGAGGCTCATCCATGCTCCTCGCGATATTTATCCAGCGCCGAGATATCGACCGTGTCGAAGCGCTCGCGGATGCGGAACAGGAAGATGCCGATGACGATGAAGGCGATCAGGATGGAAAAGGCGACGCTGATTTCGACCGCGAAGGGCATGCCCTTGGCGCCGGTCGCTGCGAGGATCAGGCCGTTCTCCAGCGACAGGAAGCCGACCACCTGGCTCACCGCGTTCCGCCGCGTCACCATCATCAAGAGACCGAGCAGTACGACCGAAAGCGCAAAAGCGAGGTCCTCGCGCGCAAGCTGATCCACTTCCGGCGCGGCGCGCAGAATCACCACCATGGACAGCGCCACCAGGCCAATGCCGATCAGCATGGTGGTGCCGATGCCGACCACCGTCTCGACTTCGCGATGGATGCCAAGCTTGACGATCATCCGGTGCAGGGCGATGGGGATGATCATGGCCTTGAAGCCGAGCGCGATGGCGGCGGTGATGTAGAGCTGCGGCGCGTCCTGGATGTAGGCCTGCCAGGCCACTGAAAGCGCGAGCACGACGGCGTGCAGCGCATAGACGTTGAGCAGGGCGTAGAGCCGGTTCTGGTAGAGCAGGAGGAAGCTCACGAGCACCAGCAACCCGGCCAGGAGATGAGCGATGTCGAGGTCGAGCGGACTCATCTAGTGGCTCCCGGCGACGAAGGTGAGCAGCGTGGCGAGCAGGCCGAGCATCAAGGCAACGCCCAGAAAATCCGGCACGCGGAACACGCGCATCTTTGCGATCGAGGTCTCGAACACGGCGAGCAGGAAGCCTCCCGCGGCGAGCTTGGCAATATAGGCAAACACACCGATCAGGAGGGTCTTGGCGCCGGCATCCGGGCTGGCGATGCCCCAGGGAGCGAACAGGCAGGCAATCAGCGAGACATAGAGCAGAAGCTTGAGATGCGCGGAGAGGTCGATCAGCGCGAGATGCCGCCCCGAATATTCGAGCACCATCGCCTCGTGCACCATGGTGAGTTCGAGATGCGTGGCCGGGTTGTCGACCGGAATGCGCGCGTTCTCGGCGATCGCCACCATGATAAGGGCGACGATCGCCATGCCGAGCGACACGCGCAGGCCCGCCTCGCCCGAGGACAGGTAGTCGGCGATGGTGGAGAGCTGGGTGGAACCGGCGATCAGCGCCAAGGTGAACACGATCATCAGCATGGCCGGCTCGGCCAGCGAGGCGATCATCACTTCTCGGCTTGAGCCGATACCGCCGAAGCTCGTGCCGATGTCGAGTCCGGCAAGCGCCAGCAGAAAGCGCGCGAGGCCGAGCAGGGCGATGATGGCGATCAGATCGGCGGTCCAGGAAAAGATCAGTCCGCTGGCGAAGGTCGGCACCAGCGACGCCGCCACCCAGGTCGCGGCGAAGATCAGGTAGGGAATGGCGCGGAACAGCCAAGAGGCGTTCTCCGCCAGCACGACCTCTTTACGCAAAAGCCGAAGCAGGTCGCGATAGGGCTGAAGCAGCGGCGGTCCCTGGCGCAGCAGCAGCCGCGCCTTGACCTTGCGCACGAAGCCGACGAGCAGCGGCGCGAGGGCAAGGACCAGCAACATTTGCGCGGCCTGCACCGCGAGGTTGAACATCATGGCCAGATCGCAAACACGAACAGAAGGCCGACAACGGCCGCGAAGACGAAACCGAGATAGTGGCGAATGCTGAGATATTGCATCGGGTTAAGCCACCCCGAGACGGCCTCGACGGCACGCCCGATGGGTGCGTAAAGCCCGTCCCAGATGGTGTCGCTCAACCGCACGGTGAGCCGCGCCGGCGCGGCGCTGCCGGGCGGCGGCATCTCGATTTCTTCACGCGCGCGGAACACCAAAGTGCCGAACACGCGGCGGATCGGCTGGGCGAAACTCGAAGCGGTGTACTGCGTGGCGGGCGAGGAGTCGGGGGGATAGCCGCAATCCCAGGCGGGTCCGCGCCGGAGCTTGTTCGAGGCATAGCGGTGGATCAACAGCACCGCGGCCGCGGCCGAGACCAGCATGAAGACGAATACCAGCAGCCCGTTATAGGAACTGCGTGCCTCGGCGATCGGCACGATCGAGAGATAGGGCACATCGCGCTGGAGCGGCATGGCGGCGCCGACCATGGATTTGGCGGCCGGTGCGAGTGCGTCGATGAAGAAGCCCGGCAGGATGCCGCCGAGGAGGCAGAGCCCGGCAAGCGCGAACATCGCCACCAGGGAGAACTTGTCGGTCTCGGCGGCGCGCGCCGCGGCTTCGGTGCGCGGCCGGCCAAGGAAGGTGATGCCGAAGGCCTTGACGAAACAGGCGGCGGCAAGAGCGGCCGAGAGCGCGAGCAGCGCGCCGACGGCAGGCACGAGGAACTTCAAGCC
The DNA here is from genome assembly GCA_046481725.1 of Methyloceanibacter sp. Lineage (GTDB taxonomy): Bacteria > Pseudomonadota > Alphaproteobacteria > Rhizobiales > Methyloligellaceae > Methyloceanibacter. The sequence goes on from JAWOJH010000125.1 coordinate 7,656, forward strand.
CCATGAGGGAAGCTGCGGGCTAAGCAGAATGGCTTGGAAGGTCAGCCACTCAGACACGAACCCGTTGAGCGGCGGCAGCGCCGAGATGGCGATGCAGCCGACCAGGAAGGTGAAGGCGGTCAGCGGCATGCGATGGATCAGGCCGCCGAGATGCTCCATGTCGCGCTCTCCGGTCGCCGTGAGCACCGCGCCCGAGCCGAGGAACAGCAGGTTCTTGAACAGCGAGTGGTTGAGGACATGCAACAGTGCCGCGGTGAAGGCGAGCGCCGCAGCCCATTCCATGCCGTAAGACTGAAAGCCAAGCGCCAGCCCGAGGCCGATGAAGATGATGCCGATATTCTCCACGGTGTGATAGGCAAGCAGCCGCTTCAAATCGTGCTGCATCAGCGCGTAGAGCACGCCCATCACGCAGGTGATGCCGGCCAGCGCTAGCACCAACATGCTCCACCACCAGACCGGTTCGCCGAGCAGGTCAAACACGATGCGCACGAAGGCGTAAACCGCGACCTTGGTCATCACGCCGGAGAGAAGCGCCGAGACGTGGCTCGGGGCCGCCGGATGCGCCAGCGGCAGCCAGGCATGGAGCGGGACGAGGCCGGCCTTCGATCCGGTGCCGATCAGCACGAGAATGAGCACCAAGGATGCAAGTTCCGGCGCCGCCGAAGTCGCGCGGATGGCGTCGAAGGCGAATAACCCGGCCGGTCCGGCGAGCAGGCCGAAGGCGACGAGCAGCGCCATGGTGCCGAAGCTGGCCATGACCAGATAGACAAAGCCCGCGCGCAGATTCTCTTGCAGCCGGTCATGCGCCACGACCAGCGCCCAGGAGGAGAGCGACATGAACTCCCAGGTGAACAGGAAGGTGAATACGTCGGCGGCTACAACGACCAGGTTCATGCCCGCCAAGAACAGCGGATAGAATGGCAACACGCGCTCGGGCGCATGCTCGTGCTTGCCGAAGCCGAGTGCATAGAGGCTCGCTGCCGCGGCGCCCAGATTGACGACCGCGAGAAAGAACGCCGATAGCGCATCGATGCTGAAATGCGCGCCGAGCCAAGGGAGTCCGAGCGGCAGGGTCAGGCTGTCACTCGGGCTTTGGCCGAGGAGCTGCGTCAGTCCAACGCCCAGCCCGATCGCCGACACGATCAGCGATCCGCCATAAACGGCGACGCGGCCGAGCGCGTTGTCGCGCAGCGCGAGCGACAGTGCGGAGAGGAAAATGAAAGCGGCGGCGCAGAGGAGGATGAGGGTCAGCGCCATCGCGGGACTAGGCTCCCGGTGGAATGCCGAGGCCACCGCCCCGGCTCAAGGCTGCGGCGCCGGCAGGTTCGACAGGAAGATCAAGCCCCCCGATCACGCTCATGCGCAAGCCGGCATCGCTGCGGTTCACCCCCCGATAGCACACGGCCAAATGCTGGCTGATTAGCGCGACCCGCCTTCGGCCGAGGCCCCGGCTGGTCAGGCCCCTGGCGGGACCAGACACAACTTGTGAAAGATTTTTTGCGTCTCGTCAATTTGTCGCAGCGAGAAAGGGGCCGACAGCGAGCCGCACCCCCTTTCACCAGCGCAGCTTCCCGCCCGCGCTGATGGCATCGGCCTGCAAATCCCGGGCGAAGGCGCCGTCGTAGCGCACGAAAATCTCGTTGCTGGCATTGGGATGATAAGAGAGGCCTATGCCGAGTAGCAGGAAGTCATTGGGCGCTTCTTCGCCTATCGCCAGGAAGGAGGCATCCTTCGCGCGCTCTCTTATCTTCACCGCAGATTCGACGAGATTGTGCGCCCAGGCGATGCTAAACTCAGGCATGAAGGCCGCGTCCGAGCCGACCTCCCAGACGGTATGCAAGCGCGTGCCGACATTGCTGCGCAACGCATCGCGCGCTTCGCCGCCGATATGGAGGTTGGCCGCACCGGCGCCCCGCTCGGTGAAGCCGTTCTGCCGGTTATGATCGTAGTCGAGGCCGATGCGCGGTTCCAGCGTGAGCGCGCCGGCACGAAGCACGGCGCCGATCCCAGCCATGACCCCGGCTGGTGGCATCGCTCTTGCCGGTGGCGGTTCGGCTGGCGAAGTGCCGCTTAGAGTCGATGGCGGCGTATGTCGCCGCGGCAGCGCCGTCGACGAACACGATCGCGCCGTCGCGCCGCGCATAGGCGCCGAGGGTGAACGCTTCGACGCCACCCGACTGCGGCAAGCCGCTGAGGTCGAGATCGGTCGTCGCATAGTTGAAGCCGAACCCGGCGCATGTGTGATGGTCGGGATGATACTCTAAGCCCGCCGTGCCGCCGACCGTCTCGGAGATGTCGTCGGTCCGTTAGAAGCCGCGAGACCAGGCCGTGGGTGCGAACGCGGCGGGGTCGGCGCCGAACCGCTTGCCGTTTTCGAGGCAGGAAGGTCCGAGCCTGTCGATGAACGAAGCCATCAGCGCGCGGCGATCGGTCTGCGTGACGCTCGGCAATACCGTCGCGACCATATTGCCGGGTTCGGCGGCGGATTGGGCCTGTGCGGATTGGCCTGCCGCGCCGAGCGCCAGAGCAAGCGATAGGGCCGGCAGCAACCGTCCGGCGCAGTGGCGCAGCGCCGCCGTCGAATGTCCTAAGCCGCTTCCTCGGAACACGGTCGCAATGAACACGGCAACTGCGAGATCGCCGGTTCCCCCGTTTGTGCCAACCGTCAATTGGTGAATCAGTCTAACAGCGCCGCGCGCCCGCGACAATTCAACGAGGCTCGTCAACGAGGCTCGCCGCTCTTGAGGCTACTGGACCTTCGACCCGAGATAGGCCGCCACATTGTCATGCATGCGAAACACGGCGTCCTTCACCTCTTCCTTGGAGGCGTTCGCCTTGATCGTCGTGACGAGATCGAACCAGAGATTGTTGGGAAGTCCCACTTCAGTGCAGCGCGTCCTGAGCACGTCGGCGATGCCCTGGTCGTTGCCTGGCTCGTAGAGGAGGATCAGCAGATTGGATTTGACCGCGATCTCGAACAGCATGCCGGCAGACTTTCCGAAATCCTTGCCGATCTGCCGCCCGACTTCGGCGCCGTCCCCCTTGATGAGAAACTGGATGACCTCGGCATAGGTCTCGACCGGCGTGGCGGCTCGAGGCGGGAAAGGTTTGATCTGAATCTGCATCGCGTCGGTCAGCGGCCTTACGTCGGAAATCAGCTTATCGACATTTTTCTGCTCGTCGCCTTGCGCATAAAGCAGGCCGGCAAGGCTCATATGGTCGCCGATGCGCCAAGCCGCGGCCTTGGCGACGGCGCTCTCCTGGGCGGTTGGGGACGAAGCGCCGAGAAGGAGCAGGGCTGCGCCGAGCGCCCAGGCGCAAAGCTTTCGCCGGGCCGAGATCGTTGCGTGGATGGTCATAGCGGTGTTTTCGGGTCCTCTTCGACGATGCGCCTCAGGCAGGGGGATATGCCACGGGATCATCTCAGCCGCTAGAATTGACGGCCCGATGACAGTCCGCCTTCACTCTGGCGCCTTCAAAAATCCGCGAGATGGGCAGAATTGACGCGCCTTTTGCGCCGAATCGTTGGCAAATCCTTTGGGTTATCGATGTTTGAGGCTCGCGCCCTGCCGCGGCTTTGGAGTAGCGTTCGCGGGCGTGGGCCTTGCAACCCCATCCGTGCGCCACAGATGGCGCTGTACGGCCTCCCGGCGCGAGAAGCGGTCCGATGGAAAAGCGAAACCGGAATGGCGGCAGAGGCCGCGACCGAGCAGCAGAGCCCGAGCCAGAAGCGGGCAGCTCGGTTAAGGCCGAACCCGCCGTGCTTAAGACGGCGGAGGCGCCTGAGCGTAAGCCCGATGCTCCGAAGGAGCGCCTCGATCCTGCCTCGCGCAAGGGTGGGAGCGGGACCCGTCTGCTTCTGCTGATCCTGGCCATCGCCGCCGCGGCGCTCGCCTATCGCTATTGGGGTTTCTGGGAGGGTGAGCCCGCCACCCAGGCAGGACCGCCGCCGCCGGCGGTTACGGTTTCCAAGCCGCTGGTCAAGCAGATGCAGGAGTGGAGCGACTTCACCGGCCAGTTCGAGGCTCAGGAATCGGTCGAGGTGCGGGCGCGGGTCAGCGGCTATCTCGAGTCGGTCAACTTCACCGACGGCCAATTGGTCAAGAAAGGCGATCTGCTGTTCGTCATTGAGCCGCGGCCTTTCGAGCTGTCGCTCCAGACGGCCAAGGCGCAGCTCGACCAATCCGAGGCGCAACTCGAGCTTGCCAAGGTCCAGCTCGAACGTACCGCGCAACTGCGCAAGAACGACTACGCTACCAAGGAGACTTATGATGAGCGGGTCGCGCAACTCAACATCGCCACTGCCGCGCGCGATGCTGCGCTGGCCGCGATGAACCAGGCGCAGCTCAATCTCGACTATACCAGGGTGATGGCGCCGGTCTCGGGGCGCGTGGGGCGTCACGAAGTGAGCGCCGGCAATCTGGTGATGGGCGGAACCAGCGGCACGAGCGGCACTACCCTCCTGACCACTATCGTGTCGCTCGACCCGATTTGGCTAGTGTTCAATGTCAGCGAAGGCGACGGCATGACCTATAAGCGCCTGGTGCAGAAGGGTGAGGTCCAGTCGGCGCGGGACAACGCCATCAAAGTGCAAGGGCAGCTGATGGACGAGAAGACATGGTCCCTGAATGGCATCATCGACTTCGTCGACAATCAGTATGACCGGTCCTCGGGCACGATCCGCGTGCGCGCGGCATTCCGCAACCCAGATCTTTTCATCACCCCAGGCCAGTTCGGGCGCGTGCGCGTGCCGATGTCGCAGGACAGGCCTACCCTGCTGGTGCCGGACGCGGCCGTGGTGACCGACCAGTCCGTCAAGCTGCTGTTCACGGTAACGCCGGACGGCACGGTGGTGCCGAAGCCGGTCGAACTCGGCCCGGTGACCGACGACAATCTGCGCGTGATCCGGAGCGGCATCACCGCCGACGACGAGATCATCATCAACGGCATTTTGCGCGCGCGTCCGGGCCAGAAGGTGACGCCGCAGCCAGGGGCCGTCCAGGGCTCGCCGGCGCCGCCGTCGACCAATAACTCATGACCATCTCGCATTTCTTCATCGACCGGCCGATTTTCGCGGCGGTCATTTCGATCCTCATCACCTTGGTCGGCGGGGTGGCCTATCTCACCCTGCCGGTCGCGCAATACCCCGAGATCGCCCCGCCATCGATCTCGGTCGCGGCCACCTATCCCGGCGCGTCGGCCGAGATCATCGCCAAGACCGTCGCCACGCCGCTCGAGCAGGAAATCAACGGCGTCGACAACATGCTGTACATGACCTCGCAGTCGACCAGCGACGGCAGCATGTCGCTGGCGGTGACCTTCAGGCTCGGCACCAATCTCGATACGGCGCAGGTCCTGGTGCAAAACCGCGTGGCGACGGCGCTGCCCCGCCTGCCGGAGGAAGTGCGCGCCATCGGCGTCACGGTCAACAAACAATCGCCGGACCTGATGATGGTGATTCATCTGAGTTCGCCGGACGATTCGCGCGACCTGCTCTACATTTCCAACTACGCCACCTTGCACGTGAAGGACGTGCTGGCCCGCATCGACGGGGTGGGCAATGTGACGATTTTCGGTGCGCGCGACTATTCGATGCGCATCTGGCTCGACCCGGAGAAGCTGGCGATCCGCAATCTGACCGCGGGCGACGTGGTCGCCGCTTTGCGCGGGCAGAACGTGCAGGTCGCCGCCGGCGTGATCAATCAGCCGCCGGTACCTCGGCCCGGCGCCTTCCAGCTCAACGTCGAGACGCAAGGGCGGCTGTCGGACACCGAGGCGTTCGGCAATATCATTGTCAAGTCGGAGGGCGACGGGCGCGTCGTGCGCATCCGCGACGTCGGCCGGGTCGAGCTCGGCGCGGCCGACTATAATCGCAGCGGCTATCTCGACGAGCGAGTCGCGATTCCGCTCGGCATATTCCAGCGGCCGGGCTCGAACGCGCTGGAAACGGCTGGCCAGGTGCAGGAAGCCATGGCGGAACTGGCCAAGTCATTCCCGCCAGGACTTCGCTACGACATCGTCTACAACCCGACCGTCTTCATCTCGCAATCCGTCGAGGCGGTGATCCACACCATGCTGGAGGCGGTGGTTCTGGTGGTGGTGGTGATCGTGCTGTTCCTCCAGACCTGGCGGGCGTCGGTCATCCCCATCGTCGCCATTCCGGTATCGCTGATCGGCACCTTCGCCATGCTGGCGGCGCTCGGCTACTCGCTCAACAATCTTTCGCTGTTCGGCCTGGTGCTGGCCATCGGCATCGTGGTCGACGACGCCATCGTCGTGGTGGAGAATGTCGAGCGTAATATCCGCGAGGGCATGTCGCCGCGAGAAGCGGCGCACCGGTCGATGGATGAAGTGGGCAGCGCGCTGATCGCCATGACTTTGGTGGTCGGTGCGGTGTTCATCCCTTCAGCCTTTCTTTCCGGTATTACCGGGCAGTTCTTCCGCCAGTTTGCCGTGACCATCGCCACGGCGACCGGCATCTCGCTGCTGGTGTCGTTGACTTTGAGCCCGGCGCTCTGCGCGTTGCTGTTCAAGCCGCACGAGCCGGACCACCAGGGCAGGACCATTTTCACCCGGCCGATCCGGGCCTTCTTCAAGCTGTTCAATCGCGGTTTCGAGTGGGTTTCGTTTCGCTACGGCGCGCTGACCGGGCGTTTGATCCGAGTATTGGGCTTGATGCTGCTGGCCTATGCGGCGCTGATCGGTCTCACCGCCTATCAGTTCATGCGGGCGCCAACCGGCTTCATCCCGCAGCAAGACCAGGGTTACCTCATCAATATCGTGCAGCTCCCGCCGGGAGCGTCGCTGGCGCGCACCGACGAGGTGGCGCGCAAGGTGACCGAGATCGTGCTCAACACGCCCGGGATCGCCCACGCCGTGCCGATCGTCGGCCTCGACGGCGCGACCTTCACCACTGCGCCCAACGCGGCAGTGGTGTTCACCCCGCTCGCGCCGTTCAAGGAGCGCGCCGAGAAAGGGCAGAGCGCGCAGTCGATCATCGTCGCGCTCAACACCCAGTTCGCCGCCATCCAGGAGGCTTTCATCGTCAGTGTGGCGCCGCCGCCGGTACGCGGCATCGGCACCACCGGCGGCTTCAAGATGGAAGTGCAGGACGCGCATGGCGGCGAGCCGGCGGAGCTCGAGGCGGTGGCCATGAGCATCGTCGGCGCGGCCGCGCAGGTGCCGGGTCTGGCCAACGTGTTCACCACCTTCAACACGCGCACGCCGAAGATCTATGCCGATATCGACCGGGTGCGCGCGGAGATGCTGGGCGTCAATGTCGACGACGTGTTCAGGACCTTGGAAGTCTATGTCGGCTCGACATACGTAAACGATTTCAACATGCTAGGCCGCACCTACCGGGTCATGGCGCAGGCCGACGGCGATTTCCGCCAGGATCTGCACTCGATCGGCCAGCTGAAGACGCGCAACGCCGCTGGCGAGATGGTGCCGCTGTCCTCGGTCGCCTCGTTCCGCAACATCACCGGCCCTTACCGGGTGGAGCATTTCAACGTGTTTCCTGCCGCGGCAATCCAGGGTGGGGTGAAGCCGGGCTTTTCGAGCGGCTACGGCCTCGCCGCGATGGAACGGCTGGCGCAGGAGAATCTGCCCTCGGGCTACGCCTTCTCCTGGACCGAAATCGCCTATCAGGAGAAGCTCGCCGGCAACCAGACAATCTACATCTTCCTCGCCTCGGTGGTGTTCGTTTTCTTGTTGCTCGCCGCGCAATATGAGAGCTGGAGCTTGCCGTTCGCCGTCATTCTGATCGTGCCGATGTGTTTGCTCGCGGCAGTGAGCGGGCTAATGCTGCGCGGCATGGACGTCAACATCCTCGGCCAGGTTGCCTTCGTGGTGCTGATCGCTCTTGCCGCCAAGAATGCGATTCTGATCGTCGAGTTCGCCAAGCAGAACGAGGAACGGGGCGAGGACCGGTTCCAGGCCGCGACCGAAGCCGCGCGCGTGCGCCTGCGTCCGATTCTGATGACCTCGTTCGCCTTTATCCTCGGCGTGCTGCCGCTGGTGATCGCCACCGGCGCCGGCGCTGAGATGCGCCAATCGCTCGGCACGGCGGTGTTCTTCGGCATGCTGGGCGTGACCTTCTTCGGGCTGATCTTCACGCCCACCTTCTATGTGGTCATGCGGAAATTCGCGCGCAAACCGCGTGCGCACGAAGCGCCGCGCGGCGCCCCCGCGGAATAAAGGTCGAACTTTGCGCCTTGACGCGACGCCGGTCGTAGCTACATTATTGTAGCTACATGCACTGGCCTTGGGACGTGGACAAGGCTGCGGGAAACCGCGCCAAACATGGCATGTCATTCGACACAGCCGCCGCGGTGTTCGACGATCCGCTGCATCTTTCAAAGCCGGACTGGCACCCCGACGGCGATCGTTGGAACACGATCGGGAAAGTTGGACCCGTCTTGTTGCTTGTGGTCCACACGTTGCCTGAAGGTGATGAAGAGGTTGGTCGCATTATCAGTGCACGAAAGGCGACCGCTCACGAGAGGAAAGCCTATGAAGAAGAAGTCCTCTAGGAAATTTACGCCCACGCAGATGGCGGAACTAAAGTCGCTTGCCGCGATGTCGGACGAGTCAATCGATACGTCCGAAGCGCCGGAGGTTCAGGATTGGTCTGGCGCTAAGCGCGGTCTGTTTTATCGGCCGGTCAAACAACAGCTAACCCTGCGCCTCGACGCCGATGTCCTCGCCTGGTTCAAGGCTCGCGCCAAATCGGGAAAGGGTTATCAAACACGCATCAACCAAGCCTTACGCGAATATGTAGAGGAAAAGAGCGCTAAGGCTCGATGACGACGCGGAAGCGCGCTTTGCCGCTCAGCATGCGCTCGTAGGCTTCCTTGGCCTTCGTGAGGGGAAAGGTCTCGATCATCGTTGCGACGCCGGTGAGCGCGCTGAAGCGCATCGTGTCCTCCGAATCCACGGATGTCCCCGACGGCCAGCCGCGCACGCCGCTGCGAGGGCCGATGATCTGAAACGGGTTGACTTCGATCGGCTCGGGCGAGGCGCCGACCACCAGCAAGGTGCCGTCGATGCCAAGCCCGCCGATCAAGGGTGTCATCGCCTTGCCGCTCGTCACCGTGGTGAGAATGAGTTTCGCGCCGCCGAGCGCCGCCAGTTGCTTCGCCGCGTCCTCGGTTTCGCTGTCGATATAAAGATGCGCACCGAGTTCGCGGGCAAGATCGGCTTTGTCCTGGCCGCGGGCGATGGCCACGGTATGGAATCCCATCTTGGCAGCGAACTGCACGGCAAGGTGGCCGAGCCCGCCGATCCCCTGAATGACCACGAGATCGCCGGGCCGTGCGCTGGAATTGCGCAGCGCGTTGAAGGTGGTGATGCCGGCGCAAAGCAGCGGCGCCGCGGCGGCGGAGTCGAGCTCGTCGGGGATCGAGGCCAAGGCTTCGATCGGCGCGATCATGTAGTCGGCATAGCCGCCGTCATAGCTGATGCCGGGCACTCTCAGATTGCGGCAGGTGATTAAATCGCCGCGACGGCAACGGTCGCAAGTGAAGCACACCCCGCCGAACCAGCCGATGCCGACCCGCTGCCCTTCGCGCCAAGTGGTGACGCCGGCGCCGAGCTTGTCGATGCGGCCGGCGATCTCGTGGCCCGGCACGGCCGGATATTTGATGCCGGGAAAGCTGCCGGTGGCGACGAAGGCGTCGCTGTGGCAGATGCCGCAGGCCTCGATCTTGACGCGCACTTCGCGCGGGCCGGGCTCGGGCATCGGGCGCTCGACCAGCTCGAACGGGGCGTTGGGCTCCTTGACTTGCACGACACGCATGGGGCTCTCCTCTCGTGCCAAAGCTCAGCCAAAAATTCTTGCCTCGGTGAGGCCGTTGAAGATCAGTTGCACCGCGAGCGCGGCGAGCAAGATGCCGAACACGCGCACGATGACTTTGCGCGCCGTCACGCCGATCAGCTGATGGACCTCCTGCGCCAGCAGGAACAGAATGAGCGTGACCAGCAACACGGAGAGGATGGCGGCGATCAGCGCGCCGAGCAGGGTGACGTCGCCGCGCGTGCCGGCGGCGAGCACGATGGCCGAGGTCATCGCGCCCGGCCCGGCGATCAGCGGGGTTGCGAAGGGAAACACGGCGATCTCGGCATGAGTTTCGGCCTTGTCCTCGGTCTCTTCGCTCTCCCTGATCGAGAGTGCGGTGGCCGCGCCCGGCCGCCGCGACAAGATCATCTCCAGCCCGATCACGAACAGAATGATGCCGCCCGCGGTCTGCAACGCCGCGAGCGAAACGCCAAGCTGCCGCAACACCGGATCGCCGAACATGACAAACAGCAAAATGACCACGGTGGCGATGAAGACCGCCTTGACGGCGATCGCCCGCCGCTCGGCCCGGGTCATATTCGGGGTGAGCGAGGCGAGCAGCACGGCGGTATCGACCGGGCCGATCACGGCGAAGAAGGTGGCGAAGGCGGTGAGGAAGGTCTCGAACATCGGATGAGGGGGAGGGGGTATTAGCCTCGCGCTTGTCACATTTTCCGGACCGGCCGTATTCTGGGGCAACCGAGGCTCCCAAATGACGCAGTCGCCATGGCCGCGCTTTCCGAACGGCATGAAGTCAGGGGCCAAGGCAAGGATAACGCCATGGTGCAGAGAATTGCAGAGAATTTGTGCTGGATGGCGCGCGAATGAAGCGGGCGGAGCCTGCCGCGCCTATGCTCGATGGGTCTTTCCGCATGGCGCCGCTGCCGTCCAACTTCGAACAGGCGCTGCATTTGCAGCCGATCCTTGCGATCGCGCCGGGCGACTTGCGCGAGATCATGCTCGCCATCGCCGACAATGTTCGCCTGCCGCCCGGGCGAGACGCATGTGCATAGGACCGGCGCCGAAGCGCTGGAGCATGGGACCGGCCTGGGCCAAACCATGCGCATGTTTTTTCGGGGTGTGCCGTCATCTCGGGGTACCCGCTCGCTGCGTCAGCGGCTATCTCACTCACGGCGCGGGCCAAGCCGCAAGCGGCAAGCCACACCCGGGCCGAAGCCCTGATCGGGCATTTAGCCTGGGCCCGGGTTCGACCCCATTAATCGCGCTTGCGCCACTAACGCCTCTTCTCGTACGACAACCGGGCCGGATTATGCTGAAGCCTGTCCGATCCGCGGCGTTTGCAGCGGCGGGGTCGGTGTCCCCAGCCAACAACAGCAAAGCCAATAAGGAGGATACGTGACTTACGGCGTTGGCATCCTGCTCGATGAGGGCGTGGTGCTCGCTTCGGATTCACGCACCAATGCGGGCATCGACCGGGTCTCCACCTTTCGCAAGATGTTCACCTTCGAGAAGCCGGGCGAGCGCTTCTTCGCGCTGCTCACCGCCGGCAATCTGTCGCTCACCCAAGGTGTGATCAGCCTGCTCGGCGAATGGCTCAATAGCGAGGATCCTGAGCGCGATCTGTTTGCGGTGGGCTCGATGTTCGGAGCGGCGCGGGCGGTTGGCTCGGCACTGCGCGAGGTGCATAAGATCGACGGCGGCTATTTGCAGCAGCGCGAGGTGGACTACAGCGGCTCGTTCATTCTGGCCGGGCAACTCAAGACCGGCCAGCTAAGGCTGTTCCAGGTCTACGACGCCGGAAACTTCATCGAGGCGATGGGCGACACGAGCTACTTCCAGATCGGCGAGGTGAAATACGGCAAGCCGATTCTCGACCGCATCATCCGCCGCGACATCAGCCTGACCGACGCCGCCAAATGCGCGCTGATCTCGTTCGACTCGACCATGCGGTCGAACGTCTCGGTGGGGCCGCCGCTCGACCTGATGATTTACCGGCGCAATTCGATCGAACCCGGCTTCCAGATCCGGCTCGAGGACGACGATCCTTATCTCCAGGCCATCCGCGACAAATGGGGCGGCGCGCTGCACAAGGCCTTCCACGACGTGATCCACGATCCCGGCTGGAAGTTCTGAGGGGTCTCGGTTCGACTAATATCCCCGGCCGCTGCCGGGAGTGACGCTGGAAGACGGCGCGTAGGAGGCTTAGCCGCCGCCGGCACTTGGTCCGGCATCGCTCGCGGGCGGTTGAGCGCTTGGTGTGCCACTGGTCTGCGCCGCCGGGGCCACCTCCTGAATGATCTCCGTGGCAAGCTCGCGCACTGCCGCCAATTGCTGCGCGAACGTCTCCATCTGCTGCTTGACGTGCCGGCTCTGCAATTCCATCGCCTGCTGCAGGTCCTTGACCTCCGCCAGCTTCATGGCCAGGGCGAAATTCGCCTCGGCATTCTGGCGCGTGATCTCGGCAATCTTGGCGTTGAGCGCAAAGAGACCGGCCCGTCCCAGCGGCGACATGCTCTCGAACGACTTCCAAGTCTTCTCGCTGGTCGCGGCGAAGGTCTCGAAGGCGCGCCTGGCCTGGTCGATGCTCAACTTGACGAAGTCGCGCAAGGGCTCCGGAATCTCCGGCTTCGGAAATGCGTCACTCGCCATTCGACTCTCCTGATGCCGCCGCGCATCGTTCCCGGCCGGGGGACTCGATTGCGGCTTGGCCTGCCGCGCCCGCTCCTGCTGGGCAGTCTTTTCCATGGCCAGCAGCATGGTGCAGTAGGGCCACCACGCCGCCCACAACATGTTCCGGAACAGCAACAGCAGCATGACCCTGTTCCTCGCCTCACTCACGGCTCGGCAGCTCGCGGGCGGCGCATCATGGCCGAAAGCGCCGCTTCTTGCGAGACTTGCCGCAAAACGTGCTTTCCAAGTGTCAGGCCGGGGGGCGAAGCTGCTGGCCCGGCGTGCTAACTCTTAGACAACTGCTATGGCCTAGAAGGCCTGATCGAGCCAAGCGGAGGGCCTCAAGGAATGAATGTCCATATCCACCATTTCCACTGCAAGGGGGCGGTCGCCGACCAGGCCGCGCTTGAGCAATTCCAGAAGCAATGGGCCACCTACCAAAAGCTGGTGGATCACGATTCGCTGGCTCATAAAGAGGCCGGCGCGATCCTGCACGGGGCGCTGGCGGAGATCGCCCAGCCATTCGCCTTTCTCGACATCGCCTGCGGCGACGCCGGCCAGATGAAGGCCGCGCTCGCGGGCACCAAGGTCAACCACTATCACGGCATCGACCTGTCGGAGCCGGCGCTTGAACTTGCCGCCAGCAATCTGGAAGGCGTGCCGTTCGAGGTCGAGTTCGATCACCGCGATTTCGTCGCCGCGCTGACCAAGCGGTCCGAGCCGGCCGATGCGGCGTGGTGCGGGCTCTCGATCCATCACCTCTCGACCGGGGGCAAGCGCGACTTGCTCGAGGCGATCCGCGCCTCGACCAGCCGGTTCCTGATGATTTACGAGCCGACCCTGAACGACGGCGAGGCGCGCGACGCGTATATGGAGCGGTTCGCGCGCGTGAACCGGCCGGCCTGGAGCTTCTTCTCCGACGCCGAATGGGACCAGCTCTACCACCACGTCTCGACGTGCGACTATCCGGAAACGAGCGTGACATGGTGCACGCTCGGCCGCGAGGCGGGCTTCTCAGAGGCGCGCGAAATCTACTGCGACCCGACCGGCTTCTATCGCATCTACCGCTACGACCACTGACGGCTTGGCGAGTTACTCAGCGGCGAGGCGGACGTACTCGCCCTTGCCGACGGGGCAGGCGGCCCACAGTTCGGTCAATGCCTCGATTAGCGCGGCGATCTCCGCGTCGGTATGCACCGGGGAGGGCGTGAAGCGCATGCGCTCGGTGCCGCGCTTCACTGTCGGATAATTGATCGGCTGCACGTAGATCCGGTAGTGCGAGAGCAGCGTGTCGGTCACCGCCTTGCAGTGCACCGGATCGCCCACCAGCACCGGCACGATATGGCTCGGATTTTCCATCACCGGCAGCCGCGCCTCGCCCATCAGCTGCTTCACCTTGCGCACCCGCTGCTGATGCCGCGCGCGCTCGAGCTCGCTCACCTTGAGGTGGCGGATCGAGGCCAGCGCGCCGGCGGCGATCGCCGGCGCGAGCGAGGTGGTGAAGATGAAGCCGGGCGCATAGGAACGAATCGCGTCGCAGCAGGCGGCGCTCGCGGCGATATAGCCGCCCATCACCCCGAAGCCCTTAGCCAGCGTGCCGTTGACGATGTCGACGCGATGCATCACGCCGTCCCGCTCGGCGATGCCGCCACCGCGCGGGCCGTATAGGCCGACCGCATGCACCTCGTCGAGATAGGTCAGCGCGCCGTATTGCTCGGCCAGGTCGCAGATCGCCCCGATCGGGGCGATATGGCCTTCCATCGAATAGACGCTCTCGCACACGATGATCTTCGGCGCCGTCGCCGGGACCTTCTGCAACAGCGCTTCCAGATGCTCGAGGTCGTTATGGCGGAAAATGTGCTTCTCCCCGCCACCCCGCCTTATGCCCTCGATCATCGAGGCGTGATTCCTCTCGTCGGAGAACATCACCAGGCCCGGCATCAGCCGCTGCAAGGTGGAGAGCGTCGAATCGTTGGCGATATAGGCGGAGGTGAACAGGAGCGCTGCCTGTTTTCCGTGCAGATCGGCAAGCTCGGCCTCGAGCTCGACATGATAATGCGTGGTGCCGGAGATGTTGCGGGTGCCGCCGGAACCGGCGCCCACCGCCTCGATCGCCTCATGCATCGCCTCGCGCACCGCGCGGTGCTGGCTCATGCCGAGATAGTCGTTGGAGCACCACACGGTCACGTCGCGGGCGCCCTCGGGGGCGAAATGGTCGGCCGTGGGGTAGGCCCCGCAGCGGCGCTTCAGATCGGCGAAAATCCGGTAGCGGCCCTCGGCGTGCAGCGCCTCGAGATGCTGGCGAAAACGGGATTCGTAATCCATTCGATCCTCGGTCATCTCAACCCCAAATCGGCGGCCTCTGCCCAGGCCGGCGGCTCTTTTGTTGATGCCGCAAGGGCGGCTTGTGGTCTGCGCCCAGCGGCTACCTAACATCGATCATAACGCTGTCACAAGCGCAGGAAAACCCATGGTTGCGCGGCAATTTTGCCGCATCTGCGGGGGCAAAGCGGCAAGCTCTGCCCGGCGGCGGACCCTATCCCGGTTGCCGCGGCGCCGGCTTGATCTGCCTCAAGCGAAAGCCCTCAAGGGGGGCCCCTCTGTTCAATGCGGATGCGGCGAGGCCGAATCGGCACCGGCATAGGAGGGAGATTGGCGGCGCGGCTTCGGCAGCGCAGGAGCTTACAGGTCTGGAGAATCGCCTCTCAGACGTCCCGAAGTTGAGCAGGAATTAGGCATTGGCCACCGACATGCGCGCCGGGCCGTTGTGCTATCAGCGCCGCGGTCGCCTCCGACTATGAAGGCGTGGGAGTGACGATTGGCTCGCGTCAACTCCATGAATATGTTACCGTTTTGAAAGCGAGCCGACGGCCTAGAGAGCCTTGCTAGAGGCCCATGTTCAGTGGCGGAAATGTCACAAGACGGCCAAAAACGGCCCCGCCCGCTTCGTTAGCAATTTACCTTCCTGAGGGAACGCGTATAAACAATTTCAGAACTCTCATCGGGGGAACTTCTGCCTACATCATGGCGGGTTTTCGTCCGGGACGGGTGGCCGGAAGGCGAATTCGAAGCGAGAGTTTGGAATTAGGCAATTTTATCAGGGAAGGTGGAGATGGACATGTTTGGGGGACTGACAAAAACATCCAGCCGCATTGCCATCGCGGCCGCTTGTGGTTTGCTGGTCGGCGGGTTCGCGTTCAAGGCGACCCCCGCTCTCGCAGCTGACCTGGGCGGCGATTGCTGCGCGGATCTCGAGGAGCGGGTGGCCGAGCTTGAGGCGACGACCGTCCGCAAGGGCAACAAGAAGGTCTCGGTGACGATCTCCGGTTGGGTCGTCAAGAGCATGAACTGGTGGGACGACGGCAGTATCGACAGCTTCGCGGTAGGTGACAAAGACGCAGACTTGTCGTCCCGGTTCGCCATCACGGGCTCGGCGCAGATCGCGCCTGGCTGGTCCGGCGGTTATAATTTGACCATTACAACCGCGGGGCGAACCTTTGGCATTCTTGCGAATCAGGAACAGGAATTTGGGAATGCGTTCGACGAGATTTACACGCTCTATTCGTATATCTACATCAAGAGCGACACGTTGGGCACTTTGAACTGGGGTTATTTAAGCC
>JAWOJH010000205.1:0-18183 GCA_046481725.1 Methyloceanibacter sp.
GAACGGCAGCGCGTGGGGATAAGCAACAATCCTGTCGCAATTTATCTACGTTACGCAGGGTCAACGGTCAAAGAAGCGAGTCCGAAGTTGCCGCCGATTCCTCACTTAGAGCTGCACGGCGTCCATGGCCAGCGCGCGGATGGCGTTGGCCATGTCGTTATGGGTTGCCTCGGGTAACGCCTGATCCTGCATCAGGGCTTCGGCCATAGCTCTCCCCCAAATGAGGTCCTTGCCGGAAATAGGTCATTTTCCCCGGAAAACCGCCATTTCCGGCCCGCCCAAGCTCGTTCCAAGTAAGGTGCGGAAAAACGCCGACGATGTAAGCGTCAATAAAGGCTCAGAAACGTCCGCACAAGCCGCCACGCGAGCTTTCAATACCCTGGACAAAGCCAAACTTTTCACGTTCCCGAAGGGCTTTGCTCGGCAGGCCAGGCACTTCGTGACGTGAGGATCTCAATTGAGACAGCTTGTTGCACCTCGATTTCTAGCAAGCGCCGACACGCTGTCAGGTCTTAATAAGCGCGGACGCCCATGGCGGCCTTGACCGCGTGGTAGCCGACAAGAAGTTGGGTCAGCGCCAGCGGGTGGCTCTTGGCGCCGTTGGCGAGGTCGATGCGGCCGACCTGGTCGCGTAGATGCCCCGCCTCCGGAATCAGGTTCCACAACAGATCTTCGATCCGCTCGGCGCGGCTGTCGGAGATATTGCCGTTGATCTCGAGCACGTCGACCGGCTTGCCGTCCCGGTCGCGGGCGAGCTCCAGATGCAGCCCCGCATTGCTCGAGCCGTCGAACAAGGGGGTGAAGTCGGGGTGGGGCAAGGTCGGCCGCAGAATATGGCGGACGTCAAGGCGGGTATCGGAGCCGTTGGCGCCGGCCTGGCGCTGGAACCGGATGACGATGTCGGCGAAGGTCCGCTGCGGGTGGATGAAATTGGGGCTGTCGATTCCCCGCCGCTCGATCTGCGCCATGACTTGCGCCATAGAATAGCCGCGCTTGGTGGTATCGCGGTGGATCTTCCACTTCACCCTGAGCTCTTCCTCGGGATCGAGATAGATCTTTACGTCATAGCAGTCGCGCATGCCGCGCGTGGTGTAGCCGAGCAGGCCCTCGGCGATGACGAATTCCTTCGGCCTGACATATTGCGGCGGCTGGAGCGTGCCGTGGCGATGGTCGTAGATCGGCTTGAGGATCGGCTCGCCATTGCGCAACAGCCGCAAATGCTGCTCGACGATATCGATATAGTTGGCGCGCGGGTCGAGCGCCGACAGGCCGGCTTCCGCCCGCTCGGCGCGAGTATAGCGGTGATAGTCGTCGGTGCAGATCACCGTGCAGTGTTCTTCGCCCAAAATCTGGGCTACGCCCACCGACAGTGTCGACTTCCCCGACGCGGAATCACCAACGATCCCGATGATAATCGGGTGGTCGACTCGCTTCGACATTCAGCACTCCAGGCACTCCTCCCAAGTCTCGGAAGTCAAGCGACGTCGCGCGCGGCGATGCTCGCCAGCCGCTCGATCGGCATGTATGTGGTCAAGGTCTGCCGTTCGCCGGTAGCTCCCGTTATCATCATTGTCTGCACCTTGTAGTGGGTCTTGGTCCGCTCGACGCCTTCGAGCATGAGACCGGTGGTGATCCCGGTGGCGCAGAAAAACACATTGTCCGAAGCGATGATCTCGTCACGCTCGTACCATTTCGATGTATCGACGCCCGCCTCTTTGACGGCTTTCGCCTCGGTCTGAAGTTGCGGGTCGAGGCGGGCCAGGAACTCGCCGCCAATCGCCCGGATGGCACATGCGGACATAACGCCTTCGGGCGTGCCGCCGGTTCCCATCAGGGCGTCGATACCCGAGCCGGGAATGGCGGCCATCAGAGCGCCGGCCACGTCTCCCGCCGGGTAAAGGGCGACCCGCGCGCCGCTGGCCAGAATCTTGTCGACCAGCTCGCGGTGGCGCGGCTTCTCCAGCACGAAGACAGTCAAATCCTCCACGTCCTTACCGAGAGCCTCGGCCAGAGCTGTGATCTTCTTCTCGGTTGGCCAGCGCGGATCGATCTTGCCGCGCGCGGGGGCGCTGGCCACGAACTTCTCCATGTAGAAGGCGGGACCGAAATGCATCATCGCGCCGCGCGGGGCGACGGCGAGCACGGCCAGCGCATTGGTCTGGCCGCGCATGAGATAGCTAGTGCCCTCGACCGGATCGACGGCGATATCGGCCTTGAAGGCCGAGCCGGGGCGGCCGAGCCGCTCGCCTCGTTGCGGCTGCGGAGCCTCGCCCGGCGTCGCCTCGCCGATCGCCACGATTGCATCGATGTCGATCTCACCCAGCGCGGTGCGCATGGCGTCGAGCGCGGCGCGGCCCGCATCCTGACTGTCCCCCCGGCCGATCCAGCTGAAAGCGGCCGTGGCGGCGCTTTCCGTCACGCGGCGGAGGGAAAAGACAAGTTCTGGGTTGACCTGGGTTGAGGTCGGCATAAACGGCTCCTTCAGGCGTGGCGGGCGCGGGGACCCCCTTCACTATAACGCAAGGCGCGGCGAGCACCTAGATTACAACCGGTTAGCGCGGCCGAGCGCAGTTTTCGATTCAGCGGCCGCTCCGCCGCGGGTCAAGCCGGTCGCGCAGGGCATCCCCCAAGATATTGACCGAGATCAATACCGTGGCCAAAACCAGCCCCGGCAGCACCGTCACCCACCAGGCGCCGGCAAACATCAGATCATAGCCCGAACGGATCAAGGTGCCGAGCGAGGGCTTGGTTACCGGCATGCCGAGACCGAGGAAGGAAAGCGCCGCCTCAGCCATGATGGCGCCGGCGACTTGCGTGGTCGCCAGCACGATCAGCGGCGACTGGATGTTGGGAAGGACGTGCCTGGAGACGACGGCAAGCCCTGCTGCCCCGAGGGCGCGTGCGGCGCGCACATAGTCCTTGGCCGCCTCGACCTGCGCCGCCGCCCGGGCGGTGCGGGCGAAATAGGGCCATTCGGCGATGCCGATGACCAGAACTAAGAGCAGCACGGCATGACGGCTGAGGCTCTCGCCGCCGAAGCCGGCGCGAAACAGAGCCAGCACGATAATCGCCATCATCAACGTAGAGAGCGATAGCTGGATGTCGGCGGCGCGGGTCACCGCGGTGTCGACCCTCCCCCCGCGATAGGCAGCCAACAGACCGAGCGGGATGCCGATTGCCGCTTGGATGGTCACGGCAAGCACACCGACGATCAGCGAGATCCGCGTGCCATAAAGGATGGCGCTGAACAAATCGCGGCCTTGGGCGTCCGTCCCAAGCAGAAAGCGCGGATCGCTGCCCTCGAGCCAGGCGGGCGGAAGACCGGAATCGAGCAGATCGAAGCTCGCCAGGTCGAAGGGGTTTTGCGGCGCGATCAGCGGCGCCAATACGGCCGCGGCGGCTATGAGACCTAGCACGATCGCGGCGAGCGCCGCGCCGGGGCGCTCGGCGGCAAAGCCGATGAGCGCAGAGCGGTCGCGCAGTGCCGCAGCGCTCATCGCATCCCTTCGAGGCTGACACGCGGGTCGAGCATCAGGCTGACGACATCCACCAAGGTGTTGGTGATGACGAAAAGCAGCCCGACAAAGACGAGATAGGTAGTGATGAGCGGAATGTCGGCGCGAGTGACGGCCTCGAGAAACAGGAAGCCCATGCCGGGCCATTGGAACACGGTCTCGGTGAGCAGCGTATAGGAGATCAGCGTACCGATCTGGAGTCCACCGACCGCGACCAGCGGCAGCAGCGCATTGCGCAGCGCGTGCGCGAGCCAGACGCGCAGATGCGAGGCGCCCTTGGCGCGCGCGGTTCGTACGTAGTCGTGGCCCAACTCGTCCAGCATGGCGCCGCGCACCAGCCGGATAAACAGCGGCAGCATGATCGAAGACAGGGTGAGCGCGGGCAGGATCAAATGTCTGAGCCCACTGGTTGTGAGCAGGCCCGTTTCCCACAAGCCAAGCTTGACGGTCTGGCCGCGACCGAAGGCGGGGAGCCAGCCGAGCCACACCGAGAAAACAGTTATGAGGAAGATACCGGTCAGGAACACCGGGATCGAGATACCGAGCACGCTCAGGCTCAGGATCAGCCGCGCCCCACGCGCGCGGGGACGCACCGCGCAATAGATGCCGGCCGGCACGGAGAACAGCAGCACGATCAAACTGGCGCCGAACACCAGTTCGAAGCTTGCCGGAAACTTGGCGAGGATCACCTCCAGCGTCGGCCGCTTATAGATGAGCGAGGTGCCGAAATCGCCTTGCACGGCGCCGCCGAGATAGCGCGCGAGTTGGACCGGCCAGGGCGCGTCGAGGCCGAGTTCCCGGCGCAGTTCCTCGCGCTGCGCCTCGGGCACCGCCTCGCCCAGAATCTCGCGCAAAGGGTCGCCCAGCGCATGCTTGACGGCGAAGGCGATGACCAGGATCGCCAGCATGACGAGCGCCGCCTGCATGACGCGGCGCCCGAGAATTGTCAGCCCGGCGGCGATGGCTCGCATCAACTGTCCGGCTTGGCCCCTAGTTCGGTTGTGCCCTGGTGAGACCATAGGCGATTGCGGCGGCAACCGCAGCCTGCCACGGCACGAAGAGAATCGCGACAAAGTCGAGCAGGGCAGCAGGATAAAGCAAAAGACCGAACAGTGTGCCGGTGACAGCGATGAGTCCCCATGCTTGTCGCCGCCGAAGGGCGGGCGCGGCGATGCCGCCTCCGAAAGCGGTGAGGCCCGCCCCAATCGCGCCGCCGACCAATCCCGCTAGAACCCAGCCGGCCGCCTCGCGGCCTGCCTTGGCACCCTCGACCGTACCGAACAGCTCCGAGCCGACCACGGCAGACATCACGTCGTTCGCCATGTTCACCGCGGCGAGCCAGCCAGTCAGGGTCAATGCCAGGGCGAGCAGGCATTTGCTCAGGTCGCGGCTCGCCCAACGCCACAACATGATCGCCACCGCGGCGGCGAAGGCGATGCCGGCATGCAGCGGAACCCCCTCGGCGTTGATCAGAATCCGCGGCAGCTCAAGCCTGAGGTCAGGCAAGGGTGACGGCAGGCTGGAGATCAGTCCGGTGAGGACGCCGATGGCGGCCATCACGGAGACGGCGTGTGCCCGCGCTGGTGGCGTGGGTAGCGTAGCTGCGCCAGCGGCCGATGAGCTCATCCAAGCCCCCCGCACGCCATGGGCGAACGGACAAGTCTCGCCATCGTAGCAGCATGCTGTTCCCCGCGCCACGCATCCAGTGCGAGGCGGGTCGCACGTCGCGAGCTAAGCCGTTGTTTTCAATTAACTTTCAGTACGGGCCGTCGACCGTGGCACCCGATTCGACCACGGATTTCAGCTGGAGCAAGCCCTTTCCCATATCGTCGCCGATCATCTTCGAGCCGTTCATGACCAAGCACATGGCCTTCTCGAGGAAATTGTGATGTGCCGACATGGTCCAAGCGACCTCGGTCTGGTCGCCGGCCGCTCTGAATGCGAAGTCCGAATTGCTGCTGCCTTCATAAGGCTCCACGAAATCAACTTTAAGCTTGATCTCGTCATTCGGCCGGCTTTCGACGACCGTCATCTTGCCTTCGCCGACCTTATCATTGCCGACCCAACTCATGGCCGCGCCCTCTCCCGCCTCGGGCCCCTCGAAACTTATCTTGGCATCGGGGTCGAGCTTCGCCCAAGGCGACCACGCCTCCCATTTGCGCAAATCGTTCACCTGCGCAAACGCATCCGCCGGGGAAGCCGCCATGGTCAGACTACGCTCGACGCGGAAGTCGGAAGGCTGCACGGCGACGAACACGACAAAGCCGAGAATCAAGAGGGCAAGGCCGATGAGAATCTTTTTGAGAATTGATCCCTCCCTAAACCGGCCGGCGGTGAGCAGCTACTCCACAACCAGATCACCCAGATACGGCATATCGATGACATTCACGACGGCGCCGATCTTGACGTTGTTGCGTGCCGCCCAGGATAGATGCTGCCAGTGAAGCGGAATCAGCGCGGCGTCGTCATAGAGGATGCGCTCGATCCTTTTCAACGCCTCCGCGCGCGATGCCGGATCGGTCATGGTTTGCGTCTCAAGCGTCAGGCGGTCCGCCTCCGGGTTTGAATAGTTGCCGGCATTGTATTGGCCGTAGCCCTTGCCCGGGTCGGGGGTCATCACCAGGAATTCGTAGAAATTCGCCGAATCCTGCGTGTCCGACTGCCAGCCGATCATCATGATGTCGCCGGCACGTTCGTCGAAACGCTGCCAATATTGCGCCTTCGGCATGGTCTGGAGATCAACCCTGATGTTGATCCTGGCGAGCATGGCGGCGACCGCTTCGGCAACACGGGCATCTTCGATATAGCGGTTGTTCGGGGCCATCATCGTCACCGAGAAGCCATCCGCGTAGCCGGCTTGCTGCATCAGCTCCTTGGCCTGGGCGAGATCGAAGCGCGGCACCAGCGCCGGATCGTGCCCGGCATATTCCGGCGGGCTCAGTTGCCCCGCCGCGGTAGCCAGGCCGCGCATGATCTTATCGGCAATGCCTTCGCTGTTCACCGCATGAACCATGGCGAGGCGCACCCGCGGGTCCTTAAAGGCCGGAACCCGGTCCTGGTTCAATTGGAAGGTGAGCGTGCGAACGCTCGGCATGGTGATCAATTCACAGCACGCCGCATTCTTGATCCTGGCCACGTCAGTCGGCGGCACCGGCGCGATGAAGTCGACATCACCCGCCAGCAAGGCCGAGACACGGGTCGCGGGTTCCTTGATCGGCGTGAAGACGATCTCCTCGACATTGCCCGGCGAGTCTTTGTCCCAATAGTCGCCGAAACGCTTCAGCGTGAGCCGCACGCCCTGCTCGCGTCCGGTGACGACGAAAGGCCCGGTGCCGCTCGCATGGCTGGAGGCAAAGGATGCGCCATGCTTGACGATGATGTCCTTGGGACGGCCGCGCTCGTCGGTTCCGGCGTAGAATTCGCGGTCCATCGGGAAGATGTAGGTCGCGAGGTTGAGCACGAGCGGGTACGGCTCTTTGGTCTCGAGATCGACGGTCAGATCGTCGACCGCGCGCGCCCCGGCAAAGGGCTCGAACAATGCCTTGAAGTCAGGGCTCTGCTTCAGCCGGTTGACGGTCCACACCACGTCTTCGGCGGAAAGCGTGCGGCCCGACTGGAACTTCACCCCCTCGCGGAGATGAAAGCGCGTGGTGCGCGCGTCGATCTGTTCGTAACTCTTCGCCAGGCGCGGCTCGATCGACATATCCTGCCGGAAGCGGACCAGCGGATCGAACAGCAGGTGCGACATCTGCAGGGTGGCGCCGGAGAGCTGCTCATGCGGGTCGAGCGAGGTGGGGTCCGCGTCATAGGCCATGCGCAAGGTCTTGGCCTCGACGCCAAGAGACGCGCAGGACAGAAGCAGGGCAAGCACTGGGGCAAACACCGGAAAGCGCATTGGCGGGCTTTGTCGCCCGAAAGAGCACCCCAGTCCACTCCCCCTTTGCCTCCGGGGAAGGGCTCTGTACAGTCGCGCGTGTTCAAGCGAACCGCGCAGAGGCTTGCCGTGCTGGGATTTTTCGTTACCGGAACCGACACCGATGTCGGCAAGACGGTCGTTTCGGCCTGGCTCGTTGGGCGGCTCGGTGCCTGCTACTGGAAGCCGGTCCAGGCCGGGAACCACCCGGAGACGGATTCGGACATCGTTGCCCGCCTAAGCGGTGCATCTGCGGATCGTATCCTGCCCGAGGCATATGTGCTGCCCGAACCGATCGCCCCGCACGAGGCGGCGCGCCGCGCGGGGACCGCAATCGACATGGCCAAGCTGGTCCCCCCGGCCTGCGACCGGCTGCTGGTGGTCGAGGGCGCCGGCGGGCTCATGGTGCCGCTCACCGGCAATGCCTTTGTGATCGATCTGGCGGAGGAGCTGAATCTGCCGATCATCCTCGTGGCGCGCTCAACGCTCGGCACGATCAACCATACCCTGCTCTCGCTCGAGGCCATCAGGCGGCGCGGGCTGACGCTTGCCGGCGTGGTGATTAACGGCCCGGAAACGCCGCATAACCGCGCGGCGATCGAGCGCTATGGCCGGGTCGAAATCATTGCCGAAATCCCCTGGCTCGATCACTTGGCACCGGACCGACTGATGGCCATTGAGCCTGAGCTCGACCTGGTCAAGCTGGCGCGGACGGCGGCATGAACGACGAACCGAAATCCCGGACGAGCGCTTCCGTTGCCGAGAGTATCCTGGCGCGCGACCGGCGCTATGTGTGGCACCCCTTCACCCAGCATGGCACCGAAAGCGAGCCGACCGTCATCACGCGCGCCAAGAGCGCGTCGCTGTTCGACGCCGAGGGAAACGAGATCCTCGATCTGATCTCCTCGTGGTGGACCTGCACGCACGGGCATGCGCATCCGAAGCTGAATGCGGCGCTGGCCGCGCAAGCCGGCCTGTTCGAGCATGTGATGTTCGCGGGCTTCACCCACCGGCCTGCGGCGGATCTGGCGGCGGGAGTGGCCAACGCGCTCCCCTGCGACCTGAACAGGGTGTTCTTCTCCGATGACGGCTCGACCTCGGTCGAGGTGGCGCTGAAGATCGCCTATCAATATTGGATCAATGTGGGGGAGCCGCGGCGGCGGACCCTCATCGGCTTCGACGGCGGCTATCACGGAGACACGCTCGGCGCCATGTCGGTCGGACGCGGCTCGCAGATGTTCACCGCGTTCCGCGACCTGATGTGTCCGGTGATGGTGCTTCCCTTCCCCGCGACCTTCGAGGGCGACGACGCGGTGGAGGAACGCGAGGCAGGCGCGATGTCCGCGTTCGAGGCCCTGATCGCCGAGGGCGGCCAGACCATCGCGGCGCTGATCATCGAGCCGTTGCTGCAAGGCGCCGGCGGCATGCGGGTCTGCCGTCCGGCCTTCCTCAAGCGTCTCGTCTACACCGCCCGGGAGGCGGGAATCCTCGTGATTTTCGACGAAGTGGCGACCGGATTCGGGCGCACCGGCACAATGTTCGCCATGGAGCAAGCCGATATCGTTCCCGACCTCGTCTGCCTGTCAAAGGGTCTGACCGCCGGCTATATGCCGCTCGCCGTTACGGTGGCGCGGGACAGCATCTTCGAGGCCTTCCTTGGTGACGATTTCGACCGGGCGCTACCGCATGGCCACTCCTTCACCGCCAATCCGCTCGCCTGCGCGGTGGGGCTGGCTTCGCTCGCGCTGTTCGACGAGGAGCAGACGCTTCAGCGCATCGCCAAGATCAATACTCGGCACCGGGCCGTGATGGCGGAGCTGGCGGCGCGGCCCGACGTGACGCGGCTCCGGGTGATCGGCTCGATCCTGGCTTTCGATGTAAAGGCGGCCGGCGGCTATCAGTCGGCGGAGAGCCGGGCGCTCCGAAGCTGGTATCTCGCCAACGGCCTCAACATCCGGCCGCTCGGGCAGACCGTCTATCTGCTGCCGCCCTACTGCATCACCGATGCCGAGCTCGACCGCAGCTATGCAGGCATGATCGAGGGGCTGGACCGGCTTGCCGGGGGCGCGTTGAGCGCGCCATAGACGATGTGCCAGGTGACCTGTCCGCCCTTGGCGTCCGTGGCGCGGACCGCGCGACGAAGGGCCCCAGGGGCAAGCGGCGCGTAACCTTCCTTCGGCGTAAGTCCGCCCACTGCCTTCATGCGGCGCAGGAAGGAGAGCGCATCGGCATCGGGCACCAGTCTCTCTTCCCGCACGACACCGGATAGCGCCGGGAGTTCCACCAGACCGCTCGGCAGGGCTTCGGCAGCGAGCGCGGCGCGCCACTCGGCAAAGCTTTCAGGCCCCAAACTGGCGTAGAGCAAGACTCCGCTCGGCGCGAGGAAACGCGTCAGGCGCTGCACGCTGGCGGCCGGGTCCGGCAGCCAATGCAGGGTCATGCTGGAGACGATGAGATCCAGCCCGGCATGGCCGCCGGCTTCGCCCGCGTCCATCACCTCGAAGCTGATTTGGGCCGGGCCGAGCGGCGCGAGATTGCGCCGGCATTCGGCGATCATCTCGGGCGCGACATCGGTGAGGATGAAATATCCATCCGGATAGCGCTTCACCAAATGCCGGCTTAACAGCCCGGTGCCGCAGCCAAGCTCGAGCACGCGCGGGCGTTCAAGCTTCGGCAGGAAATCGGCGAGCCTATCGGCGACCGTGCGCTGTAGCCCCGCATGCAGCTCGTAGCTCGCCGCCCGCGCAGCGAAGCGCGCGGCGATCTCGGCGCTACGCCGGGAGAGCATCGGCGAATTCAAGGACATGTCGCGCGCACCATTTTGGGTGGCTCAAGGGAAGAACATGGCCGCCGTCCTCGGACCACAGGATGCCGCGGTCCTGCCAAATCGCCTCGCTCATCGATGGCAGGACGATCGCATCGTCGCGGGAGGCAAGCGCCAGAACCGGGCAGGCAAGTGCGTCTTTAGCCTTTCGCGCGTCCCAATGCATCAGCCAATCGAGCCCTTCGTCAAGACGGGGTGCATTGAGCGCCTCCGGCAAGGCGAAGCCCGCCGCCCCGCAGGAACGCCAGAACGCCTGGAGCGTCCCGTACGGTTCGCGTTCGAGCCCCCGCTTCAGCGCCTGCACCCGCAACGGCGCGATGTGACAGCCGAAGCAATCGAAGCCTTGCACGCTGACCAACGCCCGGAAGCGGTTGCCGCCCTGCTTGAGGAGCCAAAGCAGCCCGAGCGAATGGCCGACGGCGATGGCGTCGGCGGGCCAGTCGGCTTCGCCCTTGGGTCCGCCGGAGACAAAGCCGAGATCGACGAGCGTGACCTTGGCGCCTTTCAGATGGCCAGCGAAGTCGGCCCAGATGCCGCCGTGAAAACCCCAGCCGTGAACCAGCACGAAATGCATGAATCGCTACACCGCGCGCGCCCGGCTCGACACGTCCGTCGCTGCCAGCACGTCCAGAAGCCGGTCGATGTCCGATATTTGATGCGCGGCGGTGAAGGCCAGTCTCAGCCGCGCCGAGCCGGCGGGTACGGTCGGCGGCCTGATCGGCGTGGCCCATAGGCCAGCCTGGCGAAGCCGCGCGGCCATGGCGAGAGCGGCCTCTGCACCGCCCGCGATCACCGGCACGATCTGCGTGCTCGAAGCGCCGGTGCTCAATCCGATTGTCTTGGCGCCCGCGCGGAATCGCTCGGCCAGCGCCGCGACGTGGGCCCGCTCGCTGTCCATTCCGGACACGAGATCCAGCGCCGCGTCGATGGCGCCGAGCACCGGCGGCGGCAACGCGGTGGAATAGATGATGCCAGCGCAGCGATTGACGAGATATTCGCGCACCGTCTCGCTCGATGCGACGAAGCCGCCGAAGCTGCCGAGCGCCTTGGAGAAGGTGCCGATGACGATCTCGGCATCGCCGGACAGACCTGCACCCCCCTGCCCGAGAATGCCGGTCGCATGCGCGTCGTCGACGATCAGGGAGGCCTCGTGCGCGCGCGCCAGCGCCGCAATATCGGCAAGCGGCGCCACGTCGCCGTCCATGGAGAATACGCTCTCGGTCAAGATGAATTTCGGCCGGCCATCTGCTTGATATTGACTCAGAAGCTCGGCGAGATGCGACACATCGCAATGCCGGTAGCGGATCTGCCGCACACCGGCCGCCTGGCAACCGAAATGCACGCTGGCGTGATTGAGCCGGTCGGCGAAGACGAGCGGCTCGGCACCGAGCACGCTCCGGTCGAGCAGCGCCTGTAGGACGGCGGCATTGGTCTGAAAACCGGACGCCATGACGAGCGCCGCCGGCATGGTCTTGAGCCGCGCGACTTTAGCCTCGACCGGCGCAAACAGGTCCAGATTGCCGGTGACGAGACGCGAGGCGCCGGAGCCGACACCATGGGCTTCGGCCCAGTCGACGGCGCGGCGGATCAGCGCAGAGTGAAAGCGCAAGCCAAGATAGTCGTTGCTGGAGAAGTTCAGGTAGGACTTGCCGCCGGCCTCGACGATCCGCGCATCTCGCGCTGCGACCGCCAGCAGGGAGCGGCGCAGCCCGTCGCGGGCGCGGATGTCGAGAAAGGCCTGGTAGCGGCTTTCGCTTGGGGTCATGTTCCTGTATTAGCGAAGGGGCTATTCCCCAGCAATCGTAATGCAGCGACCGTGACCGATACCCTTAAAATCGCGAATCGTATCAACGGCAAAGCCCATCCGGCGGAGCCCTCGGGCGAGTCCGGCGCGGGGGTCCAGCCGCGCCACGATTGGAGCGCCGGCGAAGTCGCGACCCTGCTCACCGGCCCGCTCCTCGAACTGGTCGACCAGGCGCGCTCGGTGCACCGCCGCCACCATGAAGACGGCGAGGTGCAACTGGCGAGCCTGCTCTCGATCAAGACCGGCGCCTGCCCCGAGGACTGCAAATATTGCTCACAGTCGGCGCATTACGCCAAGACCACGGGGCTCAAGCGCGAAAAGCTGATGAATGTCGGCGAGGTGCTGGAGAAGGCCGAGATCGCCAAGGCGGCCGGCGCCAATCGCTTCTGCATGGGCGCTGCCTGGCGCGAGGTAAAGGACGGGGCCGAATTCGACAGCGTGATCGAAATGGTAAAGGGCGTGCGGGCGCTCGGCATGGAGGCCTGCGTCACGCTCGGCATGCTGACCCAGGCGCAGGCCGGCCGCCTCGCCGAGGCCGGGCTTACCGCCTATAACCATAATCTCGATACCTCGCCTGAGTTCTACGGCGAGATCGTCACCACGCGGACCTATCAGGACCGGCTCGATACATTGGCGTGCGTGCGCAATGCCGGTATCGAGGTGTGCTGCGGCGGCATCATCGGCCTGGGCGAGACCGTCGAGGACCGCGCGCGGTTGCTCCAGACCTTGGCCAATCTCACGCCGCATCCGGAGAGCGTGCCGATCAACGCGCTCGCGGCCGTACTCGGCACGCCCCTGGCCAACCAGCCGACGGTCGACCCGCTCGACCTGGTGCGCATGGTTGCCGCGGCGCGCATCATGATGCCGCTGTCGCGGGTGAGACTTTCAGCCGGGCGGCGTTCGCTCACCAAGGAAGCGCAGATCCTCTGCTTCCTCGCCGGTGCCAATTCGATCTTCTACGGCGACAAGCTGCTGACCACTGCCAATAACGACGCGGCCGACGATCTCGCCTTGATCGAGGAAGCGGGACTCAGCGTGCAGCCTCCCTCGCCTGCCGGGTGCTAGCCGCGCAGCTTCGGCGTCTCGCCGGGCATCGTGTGATAGGTCACCATCAGCATCGCCATCAGGAGCGCAGCGAACAGACCCGCCAAGGTACCGATCCAGACCGGCGAGCCGGCGAGGTCGCTTCGTCTTGCGACTTCGAGCGCCGCGGCGCTGGCCGCCAGTGAAGCAACCGCGCCGAACACGATCACAACGACTGGGATGCGGGAGTCGTCAGGGCCCATGCCGGCCCCGCGCTTCACGATGAAGTTGCGCACGACGACGCCAGCGATGATGCCGAGAAAGCCTGCCAGGATGGCCAGCGACAGGCCGCCCAACGCGGTGCCTACGAGAAGGCCGGTGACAGCACCGACCACGGTGCCAACCAACAACACAATCAATATGCTCGCCGATGTCATCGCTATCCCCCCTTGGCCGGCTCGTTGGCCGCGCCTTTCCAGGAGGGCGAGTATGCCTCAAGGCTCAAGCCGGGAAAAGCAAACAAGCGGGGGCCCTTTGGCCCCAGCTTGCTTTCGGCCCGTGCGGGGGCTAGGCAAGCGGTCCGGTCCTCAAGTCTTTCCGCTGCATGTCCCGCATCGTCTATCTGAACGGCAGCTATGTGCCAGAGGAGGAGGCCAAGGTCTCCGTCTTCGACCGCGCCTTCCTGTTCGGCGATGCGGTCTACGAGGTGACGGCGGTGCTCGACCGCCGGCTGGTCGATTTCGAGGCCCACCTTGCCCGGCTCGACCGCTCGCTCAAGGAAATCGCGCTGGCGCCGCCTTTAAGCCATGAGGCCCTGCGCGGGCTGCATGACGAGTTGACAAGGCGCAACGGGATGGACGAAGGAATCGTCTATCTCCAAATCAGCCGCGGCGCCGCCGACCGCGACTTCGCCTATCCCGACCCTACGCGGCCGACGGTCGTGGCCTTCACGCAAAGTCGGCCACTGATCGCCAATCCCCATGCCGAGACAGGGGTAAAGGTCATCACCATTCCCGATCTGCGCTGGAAGCGGCGCGATATCAAATCGACCTCGATGCTGGCCCAGGCCATGGGCAAGCAAGAGGCGAAGCTCAAGGGCGCGTACGAAGCCTGGATGGTCGAGAACGGTGTCGTCACCGAAGGAACCTCATCGACCGCGTTCATCTTCGACGCGCAGGGCGTGATCCGCACCCAGCCGATGGGGCATCAGATTCTTCCAGGCGTAACGCGCATGGCCATCCTCAGGCTTGCCGCGCTCGAAGGGGTCGGTCTCGAGGAACGGCCGTTCGACGTCGCCGAGGCACTTTCGGCGCGCGAAGCATTCATGACCGCGGCCTCGGCCTTCGTGCTGCCAGTGGTGGAGATCGACGGCGTCGGCATCGGCGATGGGCGTCCTGGCCCGCTCGCCCGCAGATTCCGCGAACTCTATCTCGAGGAGGCGCGGAAGGCATGACGTGACCGCCAAAATGCCGCAGTCCGGATGAAACCGCGAGGCGGTGTTGGCCGTTAGGGTGGTCATGACCAAGCTTCTTTACTGGCTCGTCTACCATCTCGATCTCGGGCGGCTTGGACCGACGGTCCTCGATCTCGCCGTGCGATCTTGGCTCAAGCGGGCCCGCCATCAAAGGGCGCCGGCACCGATCCGCCGCCGGTTCTCCGGATTGCTCACCATCCTTCACCTCGAACCAAAAATGCGAGCCGACCAGAGGATGTGAGGTCGGCGGTTCGGCCTTCCACCTGAGCCCCCTGCACTGATAGCTTCGCGTTCAGCCGACCGCGCCGGAGGCAGACCTTATGGTGGCAGCTTCAACACTCGACTTGGTGGCAAGGCCGCCCGCGCCGGTCGCCGTCCGGCGTGTCGTGGCGTTGATGAATGCCGGCGCCGGGGCCTTCAGCAAGACACTGGCGGCCGATGTCGAGAGCGCACTTAGGGCCTCGTTCGCGCTTTGCGCTGTGGAAGCCGATATCGAGTTCGTCGGAGGAGACGCCCTGGTCGAGGCCGTCCAGCAGGCTCATGCGCGCGCCGAGCGGGGCGAGATCGATGCGGTGGTGATCGGCGGCGGCGACGGCAGCATGCGCAGCGCGGCAAGCGTGCTCGCCGGATCGGCGGTACCTCTCGGCGTATTGCCGCTCGGCACGCTCAATCATTTCGCCAAGGATCTCGGCATTCCCCTGCAGGTCGAGGAGGCCGCGGCGGCGATTGCCGCCGGCCGCACGCGCCTCGTCGATATCGCCGAGGTCAACGGCCAGACCTTCATCAACAACTCCTCCATCGGCATCTACCCCTACATGGTGATCGACCGCGAGCGGCGAAGGACGCAACACAAACTCGCCAAGTGGATGGCGGTGGTGCCCGCTTTCTTACGCATGATGCGCCACTTCCCGCGGCGGCGTTTGCGCATCTTGGCGGAGGGTTTCGCCCGGCCTTATCGCACGCCTTGCCTGTTCGTCGGCAACAACGAATACGGCATGGAGCTGTTCACGTTCGGCCGTCGCCCACGCCTCGATGGGGGCAAGCTATGGTTCTACGTGGTGAAGCCGCGCAAGCCGCTCCAATTCTTCTGGATGGTGTGCCGGTTGTGCTTCGGCCGCCTGGATCAGGCGCGCGACCTCGACACGTTCCAGCTTGCCGAGGCAGAGGTCGGGGCGAAAACCAGCCGGCTACCGGTGGCGCTCGACGGCGACGTGCAGATCATGCACACCCCGCTGCGATACCGCGTACGGCCCCGCTCGCTCAGGGTCCTCGTTCCCTAGGCTCGCCCGCGCTAAGAGCCGGGACCCGCTTGCGGCGAGCCCCGGCCTTGGTGCGACAAATGCCACGCGAAATTAGCGGCGAGACGTCTTCTTCTTCGCTTTCGCCGGTCGGCGTTTGGTAGCGCTGGTCTTGCGCTTCACCGTGGCGCTGGAAGCCGCGGCGCGCCGCGCCGACGCGCGGGGGGCGGTCCGTCCGGTGGCGCGCCGATTGACGCCGCCTTCGGCCAGCCCGTTCAACTTCTTGTCGGCGGCCTTCTCCTCTTTGAGGTTGGCGTTGAGCAGGCTCACCACGTTGTCGTGGCCAAGTTCCCGGGCCCAGGCGATCAGAGTGCCGTAACGGGAGATTTCATAGTGCTCGACCGCTTGGGCGCTGCCGATGATGGCGGCGTCGAGCACCTTCTTGTCGTCGACCTCGCCGGCGACCTCGTCGGCCTCCTTGATCAGGCCGTCGATGGCCGGGCAATCCACGCCTTTCGGCGTCTCGCCCAGCCGCTCGAACACTTGTTCGAGCCGCGCGACCTGGTTTTCGGTCTCGCGCAGATGCGCGCGGAGGCCCGCCGACAACTCGCGATTGGTCGCCTTGTCGATCATATTCGGCAGCGCCTTAACGATCTGGTTCTCGGCGTAATAGACGTCCTGCAAGGTGTGCAGGAAGAGGTCGTCCATAGATTTTATGTCTTTGCTGAACAGCCCCATGGGTTGGCATCCTTTCCTCGGTGTAGCCATTATCTGTGACTAGGGGCTCGATGGGCACGGCGTCCGGGCCGGCCGCTGAGCTAGCCTCATAATCGCGGAGCACGGCCCGAGGTTCCCGCCGCCGCAGCTTTTGCGCGAAGCGGCGGCGAATCGGCTATGCTCAGCCGCATCGAATCGGTGAGGCCCGCAGATGTTCCCCGGCCGGCAGACGAGCTACCTCAAACGCAAGTTGATCGAGTTTGCGCCGGAAGTCTGGCTGGCGCTCGATCTGCTGGCCAAGGACACCGGCCGAAGCGTGCAAGAGCTTGCCGACGAGGCCTTTGCCGACCTGCTCGGCAAATTTCACCGCCCGGTTTCGCTGAAGGACGCCTTACGGGAAAGCGCGCGCCGGCTCCCCGCCAATGACGATTTACCGCCGGCGGGCTGAGCGCGACGGCCTGGCGCCCCGCTACCCCTTGAGCCAAGCGATGATCGCTTCCAGAGCCGCGACGATCTCTGTCTTGTCGCGCTTCTGCAAGTCGAGCAGGAGCTTGAAGCCGTCGGTTTCCTCGCGAATCACGGTGCCCGCGCTCGCCAGTTCGTCATAGAGGCCGACCACTTTGTAGCAGCGCACCGGTTCGGCGAAGCCCTTGACCTTGATCGGCGCCTGCTCCTCGGCAGCAATCTCATCCTTGACCAGAGAATAAGTCTCGTGGCCGAGCAGGATGCCGTCGATCTCGGCATGCGACTGGAGCCGCGCGGTGAGGTTCACGGCGCTGCCGATGATGGTGTAGTCCATGCGGTCGTCGCTGCCGAAATTGCCGACCGTGACATAGCCCGTGTTAATGCCGATGCGGAGGTGGAAGGGCTGCTCTGCCCCCAGTTCCACCCATTCGGCATGCAGCTCGCGCAGGCGGCGCAGCATCGCGACGGCCATGCGTACGCAAGCGCGCGCATCCTCCTTGACCCCTCTCGACTCGGGATCGCCGAAAAACACCATGATGGCGTCGCCGATATATTTGTCGATGGTCGCGCCATGCTGGAGCGCGATGTTGGTCATCTCAGTGAGGTAGCGATTTAGCAGATTGGTGAGGTCCTCCGATTCCAGCTTGTCGGTGGTCTCGGTGAAATTGACCACGTCGGAGAAGAAGATCGTCAGCTTCTTCCGGTTGGAGGCGATCTCGACATTCTGCGCGCCGGTAAAGATCGAGTGATAAATCTGCGGCGAGAGATATTTCGACAGCTTGGTGGAAAGCGCGTCGAGCTCCTTATTCTTCTGGGTGATGATCTCGTTGGCGCGACGCTGCTCGGTGCCAAGCGCATTGAGCTGCTGCTCGTTGCGGTCGCTCAAGCGCAGCAGCCGCCGGGTGACCCGAAACAGCTTCTGATAGTCCTTGAGCAGGCCTTTCATAAAGCTGGCGGTCCGAAGCCCCGGCGATGCGGCCGCTGTCGAGCAGTTGTTGCGCGGCGGCGATCACCTGCTCCTCGGCGGCAAAGAGATCGTCGGAAGACATCAGACCGGCATTTTCTCGAGATGGAACTTGGCGTTCTCGAGGTCCTCGCCGAACTCCTCGCCGAGTTCCTGCATCGTGTCGTCTTCCGTATCGTAATACCAATAGACATCGACCGATGCGCCTTGCTTGGCGGCGGCGTCGAGCTTGTCCATCAGCATCAT
>JAWOJH010000191.1:0-9296 GCA_046481725.1 Methyloceanibacter sp.
TCGGGCAGCAGGTGGTGGAACTGATAGACGAAGCCCACCTCCATGCGGCGCATGCGGGTCTGCTCGCTGTCCGACAAGGCGACGCAGTCGACACCGTTGATCAGGACCTGGCCGCTGTCGGGCCGCTCGAGCAGGCCCGCAATATGCAGCAAGGTGGATTTGCCGGCGCCTGAGGGGCCGAGCAGCGCCACCGCTTCGCCGGCATAGAAGCTCGCGGTCGCGCCCTTCAGCACGTCGATGCGGCGGTTGCCTTGCGTGTAGGCGCGTTGGAGCCGCTCAAGGCGAAGCACGCGGGTTTGTCTTGGGCTGTCCACCTCGGGCCTACTCGTAGCGCAATGCTTCGACGGGGTCGAGGCGGGAGGCTCTCCAGGACGGATAGAGCGTGGCGAGCACCGAGAGGATCAGGGCCATGAGGACGACCGAGACCGTCTCTCCGGTATCCATCGAAGCCGGCAGTTGGGACAGGTAGTAAAGTTCGGGAGCGAACAGCTCGGTGTCGGTTAGCCAGCCGATGAATTCCCGCAAGCGATCGATGTTCAGGCAGACGACCACGCCGAGCACCAGGCCCGCAAGCGTGCCGACAATGCCGATACTGGCACCGGTGATGAAGAATATCCGCATGACGGCGGCGCGGGTCGCGCCCATGGTGCGCAGGATGGCGATGTCGCGGCCTTTGTCCTTAACCAGCATGATCAGGCCGGAGATGATGTTGAGCGCCGCCACCAGCACGATGAGGGTCAGAATTAGGAACATCACGTTGCGCTCGACCTGAAGCGCGGTGAAGAAGGTCGCGTTGCGCTGGCGCCAGTCGCTGACATAGATGCTAGGTCCGCCCGCGGCGACGATTTTGGGTGCGAGCTCGCCGACATCGTCGGGCGAATCGAGCACCACTTCCAGCACGGTCACACTGTCCGGCTGGTTGAAATAGAGCTGCGCCTCGTTGAGCGGCATGAACAGGATGCTCGCGTCATATTCCGACATGCCGATCTCGAAAATCGCCACGATGGGGTAGCGCTTGACGCGCGGTGCCGTGCCGAGCGCGGTCGAGGCGCCGCGCGGCGTCAGCAGCGAGATCTCGTCGCCGACCTTGACACTGAGTTCGTGGGCAAGCCGGCTGCCCAGCGCCACACCCGGTTCGTCGTCGAATCCATCGAGGGTGCCGAACCGGATGTTGTCGGCCACCGCCTTGAGCAGCTTCAGATCGTTTTCGCGCAAGCCACGCACCAGCGCGCCGCCCGAGTTGGAGGACGTCGTGACCATCACCTGCCCCTCGACCAGGGGCAGCGCGAATTTCACGCCCGGGACCGCACGAATGCGTCCCGCCACGTTGTCGTAGTCGGAGAAATGCGCGAGGCTGTGCACCACGACATGGCCGTTCAGCCCCAGCATTTTGTTGAACAGTTCCTGGCGGAAGCCGTTCATCACCGCCATGACGATGATGAGGGTGGCGACCCCGAGCATGATGCCGATGAAGGAAAAGCCGGCGATGACGGAAATGAAGCCCTCCTTCCGGCGGGCGCGCAAATAGCGCATCGCCACCATCCATTCGAAGGGGGCGAAAGCCCTTGTGCCTTGCGCTTGGGTCATGCCGCTTCCCTCCTGGCGTCGCCGGCCGACTGGACCAGGCGATTCAAGGCGGACTCGAAGGTAACACTATGGCGTTCGCCGCTGGCCCGATGTTTCAGCTCGATCTCGCCCGCGGCCAGGCCCTTCGGCCCGACGATAATCTGCCAAGGAAGTCCAATCAGGTCCATCGCGGCGAACTTGGCCCCTGCCCGGTCGTCGCGGTCGTCGTAGAGAACGCTCAAGCCTGCCGCCTGGAGCTTGCCGTAGAAATCCTCGCACGCGGCGTCGGTGACGGCATCGCCGGCCTTGACGTTGATGAGCCCCACATCGAACGGCGCCACCGATTGCGGCCAGATGATCCCGGCATCGTCGTGCGACGCCTCGATGATGGCGCCGACCAGCCGCGATACGCCAATTCCGTAGGAACCCATCTGCACGGTCACCAGCTCGCCACCGGGACCTTGCACCTTGCAGCCCATCGCTTCCGAGTATTTCGTGCCGAAGAAAAAGATATGGCCGACCTCGATGCCGCGCGCGGTGAGTCGATCCTTCTCCGGCACTTCGCGGGCGAAGCGTTCGGGATCGTGCTTCTCGACCGTCGCCGCATATTTTCCGGTGAAGGCACCGACCACCGGCGACAGGTCGCTGCCATAGTCGATATCGGCTCCCGGCGGTTCGAGCTGGATGAGATCGCGGTGGCAATAGACCTCGCTCTCACCGGTGTCGGCCAGAATGATGAATTCGTGACTCAGGTTTCCGCCGATCGGGCCGGTCTCGGCGATCATCGGCACCGATTTGAGGCCCATGCGGGCGAAGGTGCGCAGATAGGAAACGAACATCTTGTTGTAGGACTTGCGCGCATCTTCCACGGAGAGATCGAACGAATAGGAATCCTTCATCAGGAACTCGCGGCCGCGCATCACGCCGAATCTCGGGCGGATCTCGTCGCGGAACTTCCATTGGATGTGGTAGAGGATGCGCGGCAGGTCCTTGTAGGATTTTACTGCATCGCGAAAGATCGCGGTGATCAGCTCCTCGTTGGTGGGACCGTAGAGCATTTCGCGCTCGTGGCGGTCCGAAATGCGCAGCATCTCCTTGCCGTAAACGTCGTAGCGCCCGCTCTCCCGCCACAGTTCGGCCGGCTGGATGGTCGGCATCAGCAATTCGACCGCGCCGGCGCGGTCCTGCTCCTCACGCACGATCTGCTCAATCTTGCGCAGCACGTTGAAGCCGAGCGGCAGCCAGGAATAGATGCCGGCGCTCGATTGCCGGATCAGGCCCGCCCGCAGCATCAGCCGGTGGGAGACGATCTCGGCCTCCTTGGGCTCGTCGCGCAGGAGCGGCAGGAAATATCGGCTGAGGCGCATGGGCAGCGTTTCGCGCATTGCAGGGCGGACGCGGGGTCGCACCGCCGATTGGGAATGAGCCATGCTTGAATGGGGCCGATCCCCGCAAGGCCCTGCCCGCTAATAGCTTACTTTCGCTGCGATAAGCAATGCCGGCTGGCCGGACGCGGCGCGCGGTCCCCGGCCACTTGCGACCTTGCCCGGCCTGGAAAAGCTTGCTGATTCCACAGGCAGATTGCGCTTCCAGGGCGGCGCTGCCCGAACTCCCGATTGCGGCGTGTTTAGGGCATCGCGTTGCTGACATCGGCCAAGGTCAAGCACAAATTTGCAGCAGCGAGCCACAATCATGGTGACAATTTGGCGCGGGCAGGCTAGTGTGCCCGCACAACGTGGACGGTTCGGGACCGGTATCGATCTCGGAGTAGCGCGTTGAGAGATTGGACCTGGTCCAAGTCTTGGGAGGAAGTAACTCCAGGCGCGCCGATCATGCTTCGGCATGGGTGGAGCCGCTCTTAAGCCGGCATTCTCGACAAGTCGACACCGACGGGCGAGGTTCGCGGGCGGCGGAGACAAGGAGTTGAAGCACTGGAGCAAGGCCTAACCGGCCTTGCTTTTTTTTGTGCGCGGTTGCGAGCCCTATTGCACGGTATCGTAGCGCGGCAGGAACGGAATTTCATCAAGCGTGATGGCGCGGTGCTCGATGATGACATAGAGCACGGCAAAGACGATGGTGGCGACCACGGTGGTGGCGAGCATCTTCGGCAGCAGGTTGGGAAATTGCGGGGCGCTCTCCGCCTGGCCCGGCGTTGCCCTCTCTCCCGCCTCTTCGGAGGTGCGCACGCCGATCGGCAGCATGGCGAACAAGACGATCCACCAGACGATGAAATAGATCGCTAGCGAGAAGGCGATCGTCACGCTCAGGCCTCCTCGAGTTCGACCAGGGTGCCGCAAAAATCCTTCGGATGCAGGAACAGCACGGGCTTGCCATGCGCGCCGATCTTCGGTTCGCCGGTGCCGAGCACGCGCGCACCTTGCGCCACCAGCCGGTCGCGCGCCGCCTTGATGTCGGGCACCTCGTAGCAGAGATGGTGAATGCCGCCATTGGGATTGCGTTCGAGGAAGCCGGCAATCGGCGAGCCTTCGCCGAATACGCCAAGCAGCTCGATCTTGGTGTTGGGAAGCTCGATGAACACGGTAGTCACGCCATGCTCGGGCTGATCGACCTCGTCGGACACATGGGCGCCGAGCGTGTTGCGATAGACCGCCGTCGCAGCCTTCAGATCGGGCACGGCAATGGCGACATGGTTCAAGCGGCCAATCATTTCTCTACTCTCCGTCGTCATGCCCGGATTTGATCCGGGCATCCACTCCGTCAGGTCTCAGCAGAGTGCAAGGTCGGTGGAATGGATTGCCGGGTCAAGCCCGGCAATGGCGTGTTCTATCACACATCCGATCCCGTCTCAGAGCACCGTCAGCAACACGGAGCACACCGGCTTCTTGCCCCAGGCCTGGTTGACCGCGGCGCGGACGCTGCGGCGCACCGCCTCGCTCACCAGCGCTTGATCCTTGCGCTTCGGTCTCGGCAGGCTCTGAATCGTGCCGACCACCGCGTCCCTGGCGATCTCCTCGAGCGGCGTTCCCGCATTGTCGGCGGCGGGAAGGCCGGTCACGGCGACTTCCGGATCGGCCAGAAGATGACCCTTTTCAGACATCACCAGCGATACGGCCACCGAGCCGGCGAAGCTCAGCTTGCGCCGCTCGCGCACTTGGCCGTCCTCCGCGCGTGTCAGGATCAACCCGTCGCGATAGAGCCGGCCGACCGGCACGTCGTCGATAATCTGGGCCGGGCCCGGCAGCAGCCGCACCAAGGTTCCGTTCCGCGCGCGCACCACCTGTTTCACCCCCAGCCTTTCGGCGAGCTTGGCGTGCGCCTCGAGATGTCTTCCCTCGCCATGCATCGGAATGGCAGCCACGGGACGCACCCAGCCATAAAGTTGCTCGAGCTCGCCGCGCCGCGGATGGCCCGAGACGTGAACGGGCTCGTCCTGATCGGTGATGACTTCGACGCGGAGATCGGCGAGCGCATTCTGGATGCGCGAGACGGCCTTTTCGTTGCCGGGGATGGTGCGGGAGGAAAAGATCACCGTGTCGCCGGCCGCGAGCTTGACGTTGGGATGTTCGCCCTGGGCGATGCGCGCCATGGCCGCGCGCGTCTCGCCTTGGCTCCCGGTGCAGAGCGCCACCACCTTGTGCGGCGGCAACTTCCCGAAGGCTGTCTCGTCGTGGAAGGCAAGCTGCGGGTCGAGATAGCCGGTCGCCTGCGCCGCCTCGATGACGCGATACATCGCGCGCCCGACCACGACGAGCTCGCGGCCGGCGGCGCGGGCGGCATTGGCCACCGAACCGATCCGGGCGACGTTGGAGGCGAAGGTGGTGACGGCCACGCGCTGGCGCGCCTCGCGGATCAGGCGGGCGAGCGTCAACGCCACGTCGGCCTCCGAGGGAGACACGCCGTCGCGAACGGCATTGGTGGAATCGCAGATCAGGGCGGCAAGTCCGTCGTCGCCCAGCGCTTTCAGCCGGGTAGCATCGGTGGGCGCGCTGGTCAGCGGATTCTCGTCGAGCTTCCAGTCTCCAGTGTGAAGTGCCGCGCCGAGCGGTGTGCGGATCACCACCGCCGACGGCTCGGGGATCGAGTGCGACATGCTGATCAGCTCCACGTCGAAGGGGCCGATCGAGCGGCGCCCTCTGAGCGGCATCACATGCAAGGGGAAACCGTTGACGAGACCGATCTCGGTGAGCTTGGCCTTGAGCATCTCGGCAGTGAAGGGCGTGGCATAGACGGGCACGTTGGCAAGTTGCGGCCAAAGATCGATCACCGCGCCGAAATGATCCTCGTGCGCATGGGTCAGCAGCAGGCCGGCGATATTGTGGCGCTCTTCCTCGATGAAGCTGATGTCGGGAAGAATGACGTCGACCCCGGGCTCCATCTCCCCGCCGAAGGTGATCCCCATGTCGACGATTAGCCACTCGCGCGCGCCATCGCGCCCGTAGCCGTAGAGGTAAAGATTCATGCCGATCTCGCCCACGCCGCCAAGCGGCAGGAAGACGAAATCGGCTCCCTTTCGATCGGATTTTCGCGCCATGTCGGAGTTGCGACGCCTTACCGGAGGAAGAACACGTCGCCGGCTGCGATCCGGTGCTCGGAGCCGTCAGGCGTCAACAGCCTGAGCGCGCCGTCGGCGTCAAGCCCAGCATAAACGCCTTCGGTCTCTTCG
Organism: Methyloceanibacter sp.; assembly: GCA_046481725.1. Lineage (GTDB taxonomy): Bacteria > Pseudomonadota > Alphaproteobacteria > Rhizobiales > Methyloligellaceae > Methyloceanibacter. Next base: position 6,191 of record JAWOJH010000191.1, read on the forward strand.
CCATCGATCGTGACTTTGAGCGGTCTGCCGGTCGGCCCGGCCCGATCGAGCCAGGCGCGGCGGATGCTCGGGAAGCCAGTCCCCTCGTTCCATCGACCCAGCCATTCATGGGTCGTCGCGGCGAGCACCTCCAAGGCGTCCGCCGGCGAGATGGTCATGCCATAGGCGCCGAGACTGATGGCCGACTGCGGCAGGTTCTCCGGGTGGTCGGCGAGATTGATGCCCGTGCCGATGATCACCATCGACCGGTTCTCCACCGGGCTCCCGACATTTTCAAGCAGCATGCCGGCAAGTTTCTCGCCGGCGAGCAGGACGTCGTTTGGCCATTTCAGCAGAAGCTCCGACCGGCCTTCATAGGCGATCAGCTTGGCGATCGTGTCATAGGTCACGACACCGGCGACCAGCGCGAGTTGAGCGGCAACGCGAATCGGGCTTTTCACCCCGACCAGCAGGCTGGCGAACAGGTTTCCATGCTGGGAAACCCACTCGCGGCCGCCGCGGCCGCGGCCTTGCGATTGCCGGGCCGACCAGATCCACAAGGGTCCAGGTTCGCCGGCCTTGGCGCGCCGCTTCGCCTCGGCATTGGTCGAATCGACCGTCTCCAACCGCAAGAGGCGGTAGCCAGGTGGCAGCTTGGGCGACGTTGAAGAAAAATAGCTCATTTAGAACAGAGATTTGGCAGCAACTCCGGCGAGGGCTACGAGCGGCGCCGGATAAACGAAATAGAGCAGAATAAACCCGCCGCTCACGCCCAGCACGGCCGCGAGCGGCGCCTGCATTGGCTCGAAGCGCTCCGCCGGGGCATCGAAGTACATAAGCTTGACGATGCGCAAATAGTAGTAGGCGGCCACGACGCTTAGCAGCACGCCGATGACCGCCAGCGCGTAGAGGCCAGCTTGGATGGCGGCCAGGAACACGTAGAACTTGGCGAAGAAGCCTGCAAGCGGCGGGATGCCGGCCAGGGAAAACAGCAGCATAGCCAGCATGAAGGCCATCACGGGATTGGTCCTGGAGAGGCCAGACAAGGCGTCGATATCCTCGATCATCCGCCCATCCCGGCGCATGGCAAGGATGCAGGCGAAAGTGCCAAGCGTCATGGCAAGGTAGATGGCGAGATAGACGATCAGGCCCGCCACGCCTTCCGGCGTACCTGCGGCCAGCCCGACCAGGGCAAAGCCCATATGGCCGATCGAGCTATACGCCATCAGCCGCTTGATATTGGTCTGGCCGATCGCGGCGAAGGCGCCGAGTGCCATCGAGGCGATGGCGAGAAACACGACGATCTGCTGCCATTCGACGGTGACGGCCGGGAAGGCGGTGACGAGCACGCGCACGGTGAGGGCCATGGCGGCGAGCTTCGGGGCCGCCGCGAAGAACGCGGTGACCGGCGTGGGCGCTCCCTCATAGACGTCGGGCGTCCACATATGAAAGGGCACGGCGGAGATCTTGAAGGCGAACCCCGCCATCAAGAACACCAAGCCGACGATCAGGCCGAGATTGGCGCCGGAAGGCTGCACCACCGCGGCGATGGTGGCGAACTCGGTCGAGCCAGTGAAGCCATAGACGAGAGACGCGCCATAGAGCAGCATGCCGGAGGACAGCGCGCCGAGAACGAAATATTTGAGACCGGCCTCCGCCGAGCGGGCCGAGTCGCGGCGAAACGCGGCGATCACGTAGAGCGAAAGGCTCTGCAACTCCAACCCGACGTAAAGCGTGATGAGATCGTTGGCGGAAATCATCATCAGCATGCCGGTGGTGGCGAACAGGATAAGCACCGGGAACTCGAATTTGACGCCCCCTGCCCCGCGCCAATAGTCGACTGACATCGAGAGAGCGGCCGCTGCGCCGATGAGCGTGAGCACTTTGAGCGTGCGGGCGAAGGGATCGACGATGAAGCTTTCGCCGAACAGGGTTGCCGTGCCGGAGCCGCTCATAACGAAGACGGCGGCCGCGGTCAGCAGACCGACAGCGAGCCAGAGGATCAACTCGCTTCGGTCCCGGCGCGTGAAGACCCCGAACATCAACAGCGCCATGGCGCCGATGGCCAGGGTCAGCTCCGGAGCCAGGACTGCAAAATCGAGCGACGGCGCCACCGGGTCGGTCTCCTAGGGCACTAAGGCGAACCGCGCCTGCTCGGCGGCGGCAAGGCTCGCGTTGAAATTCTTGATCAAGGCGTCGACCGACACCGCAGTGGCGTCGAGTATCGGCGCCGGATAGAAGCCGAAGAAGATGGTGAGGATCACCAGCGGTGCCATCACCGCGGCCTCCCGCCAGGTGAGGTCGGTCATGAAGCGCAGGCTCGGCTTTTCCAAAGTGCCGAAGATGATGCGGCGATAAAGCCAGAGCGCATAGGCCGCCGAGAGGATGATCCCGGTGGTGGCCAGGAAGGCGACCCAGGTGTTGACGCGGAAGGCGCCGGTTAGGCTCAGGAACTCGCCGACGAAGCCGGAGGTCCCGGGAAGGCCGACATTGGCGAGGGTAAACACCATGAAGCAGAAGGCATAAAGCGGCATGCGGTAAACCAGGCCGCCATAGGCGGCAATCTCGCGCGTATGCATGCGGTCGTAAATCACGCCGACGCAAAGGAAGAGCGCAGCGGAGACGATGCCATGCGAGATCATCTGGAAGATGCCGCCTTGCAGCCCTTGCATGGTCAGGGTGAACACGCCGATGGTGACGAAGCCCATATGCGCGACCGAGGAGTAGGCGATCAGTTTCTTGATGTCCTCCTGCGCCAGGCAGATGAGCGACGTGTAGATGATCGCAATCACCGACAGCGCGAAGATCAGCGGCGCGAATTCCGCAGAGGCAAGCGGGAACATCGGGATGGAGAAACGCAGGAAGCCGTAGCCGCCCATTTTCAAGAGGATGCCGGCGAGGATCACGGAACCGGCGGTCGGCGCCTCGACATGGGCGTCGGGGAGCCAAGTATGCACCGGCCACATCGGCAGCTTGACCGCGAAGGAGGCGAGGAAGGCGAACCACAGCCAGGTCTGCATCTCGCGGGGGAAATCGTGCGTGAGCAGCGCGGGGATGTTGGTGGTCCCCGCCTCCCAGTAGATCGCCATGATCGCCAGCAGCATCAGCAGCGAGCCGGCGAGCGTGT
>JAWOJH010000010.1:0-3086 GCA_046481725.1 Methyloceanibacter sp.
CGGCCGCGTTTGCCCCGCGAGCGGCGGCAGAGCCCGCGCGCCCCTTGGCGCTGGCCAGCAGCCTCAACGCAAATCGGACTGGAGCAATAACAACGTGGAGGAGCGCCCGTTGCGGTCAGTTCTACTAGCATTTCTTGTTTTCGCCATAGGCAGCTTCGCCTCGGCGCAGCCGTCCAGCGCAGCCGAAAAAGTCAAGATCGGCGTATTGAAATTCGGCACCGTAAGTTGGCTGCTCGACACGATCCAGGCCAACGGGCTCGACAAGGCCGAGGGCATCGAACTCGACATCATGCCGCTGGCGAGTACCCAGGCGACGACCGTGGGGCTGCACGGAAGCTCGGTCGACATCATTGCCGCGGATTGGCTCTGGGTATCGCGCGAGCGGAGCGAAGGCGGCGAGTTCACTTTTTCACCTTTCACCACGGCGCTTGGCGCCATCATGGTTCCGCCCGACTCGCCCATCAAGACGCTCGCCGATCTCAAGGGTAAGCGGCTCGGCGTGGCTGGCGGCCCGATCGACAAGAGCTGGCTCCTGCTGGTGACCTATGCCCTGAGAACCGCCAAGATCGATCTCAGGGTCGATACCAGACCGGAATATGGCGCACCGCCGCTGCTGGCGGAGCGGGCCAAGCAGGGTCAGATCGATGCGGTGTTGAATTTCTGGCCCTACGCGGCAAGGCTCGAGGCCGACGGCTTTACCCAGCTGATCGGGGTCGAAGAGGTGGTCCGCGAACTCGGCGCCAAGGGTGAAGTCGCCATGGTCGGCTTCGTCTTCAGCGAAAGCTGGGCGAAGAAAAATCTTGAGGCGGTGCAAGCCTTCTTGCGTGCGGCGGCCAAGGCCGACGATTTGCTGGCGACCTCCGATAAAGAATGGGAACGGCTGAAACCGCTGATGGGCGCCAACGATCCGAGCTTTACCGACGCGACCTTCGATGCGCTCAGGCGGCGCTATCGCGAGGGTATTCCCGAGCGCGCGACCGGCGAAAACGAAGCCGACGCAAAAGTGCTCTACCAGTTCCTGCGCGAGCTTGGCGGCGAGAAGCTGGTCGGCCCGGCAACCGAGCTCGCCCCGGGCACGTTCTGGCACGGCGGCGAGTGATGAGTGTCACCGTCGCCCGAACCGAGCCCGCGCCGCGAACCAGCATGTTTCGCGGTCCGATCGTCTCGGTCCTCTCGGTCGCGGGATTTCTGCTGGTCTGGTTCATCGCCGCGGAGATCGCGCAGAGCCGCCTGTTGCCGGGGCCTGTCGCGGTCATCGAATATATCTACAAGGAAAGCGTCCACGGCGACCTGCTGACCGAGCTCGGCATCACCTTGTGGAGGGTGGCGGCGGCCTTTCTCGTCGCCATGGCCATCGGCAGCGTGATCGGACTTGCCATGGGCCAGATGCCGGCCCTGAACCGGGCGCTCGATCCTTGGCTGATCGTGTTGCTCAATCTGCCCGCGCTGGTGATCATCATTCTCGCCTATGTTTGGTTCGGCCTTAACGAGGCGGCGGCGATCGGCGCCGTCGCGCTGAACAAGATTCCCAATGTCGTGGTCACTTTGCGCGAGGGCGCCCGGGCGCTCGACCCAGGCCTCGACGAGATGGCGCGCGCCTATCGCATGTCGTTCTGGAGCAAGCTGCGCAACGTCACTCTGCCGCAGCTTCAGCCCTATTTCGCCGCCGCTTCCCGCTCCGGCCTGTCGCTGATCTGGAAGATCGTGCTGGTGGTGGAGCTGCTCGGCCGGCCAAACGGCGTCGGTTTCGAGCTTCACCTCAATTTCCAGCTTTTCAACGTGACGGCGATTCTCGGTTATACCCTTGCCTTTGTCGCGGTCATGTTGGCCATCGAATATCTATTGGTGCAGCCCATTGAACGACATTCGTCCCGCTGGCGTAACAAGCCGGTTTGAAATCCGTATCGAGGAGAAGGTCCATGTCGGTGCCGACGGCACCGGCCTGTTGGCCATTCGCGACTTGGCGCTCGATGTCGAGCCGGAGAGCATGACCGTGCTGATGGGGCCCTCCGGCTGCGGCAAGACCACCATGCTGCGGATCGTCGCCGGCCTCGACGACCGCTTCACCGGCAGCATCGGCACCCACCCGAACACAAGGATCGGCTTGATGTTCCAGGAGCCGCGCCTGCTGCCCTGGCGCACGGTCAAGCAGAACATCATGCTGGTGGCGGCCCCAGACTTCACCGAGGCGGATCTGGACCGCCTGGCCCACGCCGTCGGCATCGCCGACATGCTGCCGCGCTACCCCCAGGAACTGTCGCTCGGGCTGGCCCGCAGGGTGGCGCTCGCCCGCGCCTTTGCCACCAAGCCGGACCTGCTGCTGCTCGACGAGCCCTTCGTGTCGCTGGACGAGCGGACCGCCGACCGCCTGCGCAAGCTGCTGTTGGAAGTGTGGCAGGTGCGGCCGACCACGGCGATTCTGGTCACCCATAACGCGCGCGAAGCGATCCTGCTTGCCGATCAGCTCGTGCTGTTGGCCCCTCGGCCCACCCACGTCACCGCCGTGGAGACCATCGCCATCCCGCAGGCGGAACGGGACCACAAGGCGATCGAAGCCATCCACACCGATTTGCTGCGCCGCTACCCCGCCAGTTTCTCGGGCCACTGAGCCATTGCTTGGTCGGCAGGAGAGGCTCGGCCTAAGCGTGCAGAACTCTGCTCCGGCCTTTTCGCCAAATCAACCCCATGCAAAGTAGGGCTTCGACGGTAAGCCCCGCTTCTGCCGGAGGTCCCTCATCAGCTGTGGGTGCGAGCGCTGCTAAGACTTGCATCCTGCGATGGCCAAATCCGATTGGCCTCTTGCCCCCGAGCCTGCCACCGCAAGACAGCAATTGGCTTCGTTTTGCAATTTCGCTATCGGCCAGGTGGCCTTCCGGCTGGGTTGGAATCAGCTGCCTGTTACCAACGGCCTCAGACGGCGCAGTTTGGCTTCGTTTTGAATTTCTCGCGATTGCCCCCTGAGACCCGCAGCCTTGCTGCCGCGGCCTTCCCGGCCTCAGCAGTGTCGCGAGATCCCTGACGGTGCGCAGGGGGGATTCTAGCACCGCGGCGGCTTCAGCCTGACCCCGGGTCCTGCCTGCTCGTCC
>JAWOJH010000083.1:0-2722 GCA_046481725.1 Methyloceanibacter sp.
GCGAGATGGGCCGATGGCTTGGGCCTTCGCCCCCCTTTTCCGCCATGCGCCGAGCGGTGCGCCTTTACATAGGTGGAGTCGATCGCGGTGGCGTGCATCAGCACACCTGACGCTACCAGCGCCTCAAGGATCTCCACCCAGAGCCGGCGCCGGGACCAACGGTTGAAGCGGTTATAGATCGTCGTGTGCGGACCGTATTCCCTTGGACAATCCTTCCAGCGGCAGCCGGCCTTGAGTACATGCACGATGCCGCTGATCACGCGCCGGTCATCGACCCGCCTTGACCTCGACCAGGCCCTCGGCCGTGACCGAGCCGACAATCTTCAAACCTTCGGCAATGATGGTACCCCTACGCTTGAACAAACGCATGACGCTTTCCCTCCTACGCATGAGACATGAGTGCCCCACGCGGGAGAGAACGAGATGTTGCCAAGGGGGTTCCATGCAGCCCGGCAAAATTGTCGGCGCGGCCCTATCAAGCCGCGCGACTACGAAGTCGCTGCGCTGCTGGGCTGAGCGCTAGCAGCGGTTGCCGAGCGTCACCATGCAGCGGACGCCGCGCGCGGTGCCGCGCACCGCCGTTCTGGTGCCGCGGACGACGCCGACGCCCACCTGGCTCGCGCCCTTGGCCACGCCCGTGGCGACGGTCGCGGTGCCCTTCACCGCGCCCTTGACCGGCTGCGCGGCGCCTGCCGGCAGCACGAAAGCGGCGAGCATCAGCGCCGCGAGAAGTGAAATGCGCATCGGAATTTCCCTTCCTTTGGTTTCCTGCTGGAGAAACGGCGGAAATCCTCGAAAAGTTCCTGCCTACCCACAGGAACCTCGGCCCGGGGTCGGCCGTTAGTCCCAGCGAAGAACGGGCGGGTTAGCAGGGAAATCATCATATGCGTCGCGTCGCGGGCGCCTTGCCGCTCAACGCCAGTGCCATGACCTGGGCCGCCGCGCTTGGCGTGGTGGCGGTGTCGGTGCTCTGCTCGCTCACCGTCGCCGAGCGCATCGTCGCGCTTCAGGAGCCGGCGCCGCGCCTGGCCGTAGCCGCGCCGGAGCCGGTCCAGACCTCCAACCGCGCCAAGAAGGCGGCGCGCGAGCCCATGCGGCAACAGGCGCGGCTCGTGCCGGAGCTGCCTTTGCCTCAGCCGGTGGCAGCCGCCCTGCCCGCGGCTGGGCCTGCCGCGCCCGCGCCGCAAGCGGATGCCGCGCCGGCCGCGACCGAGCCCGCATTCCGCGAGACCGGGCGGGCCTCCTGGTATCAACTCCCCTCGCCCACCGCCAATGGCGAGCGGATGCAGGAAGGCGCGCTGACCGCGGCGCATCCCTTTCTGCCGTTCGGCGCACATGTGAAGGTCGCCAATCTCGACAATGGGCGGGAGGTGGTGGTGCGCATCAACGATCGCGGGCCGTTCGCCAAGAACCGGATCATCGACGTGTCGAAGGCGGCGGCCGCGAAGCTCGGCATGGTCCGGGCCGGCGTGGCGCGGGTCAAGGTCAGCCTGATGGAAACCGAACTCGCCAGCGCCGGCGAGACGGACGGCGAGACGCTGCGCTAATTGTCGAGGAAGCCACGCAGTTTGCGGAGCGGCGGCTAGTCGCCGAAACGCCAGCCTAGAGCCAGATCGTCGGCCTGAGGGATTCAGTTATCGAGGAAGGAGCGCAGTTTGCGGGAGCGCGAGGGATGCTTCAGCTTGCGCAGCGCCTTGGCCTCGATCTGGCGGATGCGCTCGCGCGTCACCGAGAATTGCTGGCCGACCTCTTCCAGCGTGTGGTCGGTGTTCATGCCGATGCCGAAGCGCATGCGGAGCACGCGCTCCTCGCGCGGGGTGAGCGAGGCGAGCACCCGCGTCGTGGTCTCGCGCAGGTTCGACTGGATCGCCGCGTCGATGGGCAGCACCGCATTCTTGTCCTCGATGAAATCGCCGAGATAGCTATCCTCTTCGTCGCCGATCGGGGTTTCGAGGCTGATCGGCTCCTTGGCGATCTTGAGCACCTTGCGCACCTTCTCCAGCGGCATGGCGAGCTTCTCCGCCAGCTCCTCCGGGGTCGGCTCACGGCCGATCTCATGCAGCATCTGGCGGGAGGTGCGCACGATCTTGTTGATGGTCTCGATCATGTGCACCGGAATGCGGATGGTGCGCGGGGGTTATTCGGCCGATTAGCGCAACTCTTAAAACAAATCTACGGCCGACGCTCCCAATTGCCACGCCAATGGCAAGCGGTTGCACTCGGAATTGCCGGCGGCTTTGGTCAAGCCATCGCACACGGCATGGTCGATCATAGCTATTTTATCATCGATCTTGCGTTTCTCTTTTTCATGATGCTTGGTTTAGCACAATGGTTTGTCCAACAGAACGTAACGATCAACGAGGATTCGGATACATCGGCAGGCCATTTTTCGGCCGAATCGTGACCATGGCAATCGGATGAGGCGTTGCAACAGGCATCGGGGCAAAACGCTGGGCTAATGTTGCCAAAACGAGCATCGACTCCATTTCTGCAAAACGATACCCAATGCAGAGTCTTGCGCCACCGCCAAAAGGAATATAGGCATAACGATGTCGTTGTCGTTTATTCTCGGCCGAGAAACGTTCGGGCAAAAACTGTTCGGGATTTTCCCAATAGTTGGTGTTGCGATGAACGGTATAAGGACTGATGATCACAATCGCCCCTGCGGGAATCACGACATCCCCGACTTTATCAACTTCAGTCGCACGCCGACTCATCACCC
>JAWOJH010000092.1:0-6351 GCA_046481725.1 Methyloceanibacter sp.
GCACGGTGATCGGCCCCATCTCCCGCAGCATATCGGCGACCACATGCGTCTCGGTGCCGGAGAGCGCCTTCGAGAAGGGAAAGGCGAGGCGGGTGAGAATCGGGAAGGCCAAGACCAGCATGACCGCCGCGATCGGCAAGGCGATCGCCATCCATTCGGCGAAGCTCACCTGCACGTTGAAGGCTTGGCCGAGATAGCTCGCGGCCAGCGCGTTGGGCGGCGAGCCGATCAACGTCGCCATGCCGCCGATCGAGGCCGCATAGGCAACGCCCAGCATCATGGCTGCGGCGAAGTTGGTGCCGTCGCGGCCATGATCCCGTCCGGCCGGCAGCACCACCCCCACCAGCGACACGGCGATCGGCAGCATCATCACCGTGGTCGCGGTGTTGCTGATCCACATCGACAGCGCGGCACTCGCCAACATCACTCCGGCGATCAGGTTGAGCGGCCGGTTGCCGATGCCGAGAATGATGTGGAAGGCGATGCGCCGGTGCAAGTTCCAGCGCTCCACCGCGAGCGCGATCAGGAAGCCGCCGAGCAGCAGAAACACCACCGGATTGGCGAACGGGACGGCTGCGGCGTTGAGATTGGCGATGCCGAGCAGCGGCAGCATCACCAGGGGCAGGAGCGCGGTGGCGAACAGCGGCAACGCCTCGCTCGCCCACCATACCGCCATCCACACCGCGAGCGCCGCCGTGGCCCAGCCGGCGGCGGACAGGCCCTGCGGCGCAGGGCTGAACAGCATCGCCGCGAAGGCGATCGGACCAAGGAACAGGCCGACGATTTGGTAGGTCTTGTAGTCGCCGCCTCCGGCGCGGCCCGGTTCAAGCATGGCGCCCCCAAGCAAACCACCCGGGAGCCGAAGCGGCTCCCGGGCGGAGACTGCTCTATCGGGCACCGATTTGCACGCACCGAGTGCGCCCGCTCAGGCGGCAGTAGGTACGCTTGGCGAGGACTTTGCGCATCAGCGCTCATCCCGGCTGCATGTTCGACGGCCGGCTAATTCGCCTTATCCGCAGGTGGTGTGTACCGGCCCGGGATGACCTTCTCCGGAGGATTGGTCCCGGGCGGATTGATCGACCGGATGAACGAGACGATCTTTCACAGATGATCGGACGTCTTGATGACGTGTCCCATCATCGGCATCGGCGCCTTCACCGTCCCCCACTGGATCCGTTCGAAGCCTTGCTTCTCGAGGTCGACGGAGCCCAGCGCAATCAGCCGGAACAGCACGTCGTCGGTATTGCCCCAGAACCAAACGCCCTGGCTCAGCGCCGGACAGAAGCCGCCACCTCCGCCACCGCCATGACACTCGTTGCATCCGGGCAGGCGGTATTGCTTGACGAGATCGGGGTCTTCTTTGACGAGTTGCTGCCAGTCATACGGATTGTGCAGGCCGCCCGGCGGGACTCGGTGCGCAAGCTCGATCGGCGGGGTCGTGTCTCCTTGCTTGCAACAGGCCTCATCATCGGCCGGGCCCGCTGCGTGCTGTGGAGGTTTTCCCTCTTGCGCGGCGGCCGCTTCGTCTGCGGCGGCAATCCTGCTCTCTTCGGCAGCAGCTGCTTCTTCCTCGGCGGCAGCCTTTTTCTCTTCGGCCGCCGCCGCTCTGTCTTCGTCCGCCGTTTCGCCGGCGGAATCCCCGCCGGCCCCCTCGGGGGCTAATGGCTTCTCCTGGGCCACCTCCGCCAGCGCCATCGCCTTCTGCACCGGATCGCTTGTCCAGACGCCAAGGCCTGCAACGACGAGACCGGCTACGACCAGGGCGGCCGCAGTCAGCCATGGTTTGCGTTTTTGCTGAGTCATGAATCCTCCGATTTCCTCTGATGATCGATGCTTTGTGCCGATCAGGAGAGTGGAGGATTAGGTACGATCGCAAAACTGGCGCCTGCGGCGGATCGCCTCAGGCTGAACGCGCTTCTTCCGCGGCCTGAAAACTATCGGCGCCGCCGCTTTGGCGCAGCTTCCTGCCACTCGGCAAAGCCCTTGGCGCGAAGTTCGCAGGCCGGGCAGGCGCCGCAGCCATAACCCCAGTCGTGCCTGAGCCCACGCTCGCCTTTGTAGCAACTGTGCGTTTCCTCGACGATGAGATCCACCAGGACGTCGCCGCCGAGCTCTTCCGCCAGCTCCCAGGTCTCGGCCTTGGTGCGCCACATCAGCGGCGTCTCGATGGTGAAGGGAAGTTCCGTGCCGAGCTTGATCGCCTGCTCGAGCGCGCGCAAGGTGGCATCGCGGCAGTCCGGATAGCCGGAATAGTCCGTCTCGCACATGCCGCCGACCAAGCCGGTCAGCCCCCGCCGGTAGCCGAGCGCCGCCGCGTAGACGAAGAAGACGAGATTCCGCCCAGGCACGAAGGTCGAGGGCAGGCCGGAAGCGAGCATCTCGATCTCGGCGTCAGAAGTGAGCGCCGTCTCGCCGATCGCGCCGAAGCTCGCAATGTCGATCATATGATCCGGCCCGAGCCGTTCGGCCCACGCGGGAAAACGCCGCGCGATCTCGCCCCTCACGCGCTCCCGGCACTCAAGCTCGATGCCGTGGCGCTGACCGTAATCGAAGCCGACCGTCTCCACGCGGGAATAACGGTCGAGCGCATAGGCGAGGCAAACGGTCGAATCCTGCCCGCCGGAAAACAGCACCAAGGCGCCGGCGGCATCGACCGTCATCGATTTTTGCCGTCATAGGGCGTGAGCGTCAGCGCCTTGAGATCCACATCGTCGAGACAGCGGACATTGATGCCGTAACCCTTCGAGCCGTCTTCGCTCTGCCCTTCCGAAAAGGAGCCGACCCCGCAAGCGCGGCAAAACAAATGGTGGATCACTTTGCGATTGAACTGATAGTCGGTGAGGTCGTCTTCGCCCGAGAGCAAGGTGAACTGGTCCGCTCCGACATAGGTCCAGAGCGCGCCGCGCTTCTGGCAAAACGTGCAATTGCAGTCGAGCACCATGGCGAGGTCGGTCTCGATCCGGTAGCGCACGCGGCCACAATGGCAACCGCCGGCATGAGTGTGCGTCTCCGCCATCGCTTGCTCCTAGCCCCTTGCGCTCCCTGAACAACTCGATACAACCCGCGCACGCGCGTGTCACGGGGCTTCCGTGACAACCATCCGTCGAAGTCCAAGGGAACGACATGACCGCCATCGCCACTATTCTCGGTCGGGAAATTCTCGACAGCCGCGGCAACCCGACGATCGAAGTTGATGTGGTGCTAGACGGCGGCCATCACGGACGCGCCGGCGTGCCGTCGGGCGCCTCGACCGGCGCGCATGAGGCGCATGAACTGCGCGACGGCGGTCCACGCTATGGCGGCAAGGGTGTGCGGCAGGCTGTCGCGGCGGTCAACAGCGAGATCCGCGAGCGCCTCGCCGGCTTCGACGCATCCGACCAGCGCGGGCTCGATCAAGCCTTGCGCGATCTCGACGGCACCGAAAACAAGAAGCGGTTAGGCGCCAACGCCATTCTCGGTGTCTCGCTTGCCGCTGCCAAGGCCGAGGCCGCCGCGCAAGGGCTGCCGCTTTACGCTTATGTCGGCGGCGAGGATGCGACCTTGCTGCCCGTACCGATGATGAACATCGTCAATGGCGGCGCGCATGCCGACAACCCGATCGACTTTCAGGAATTCATGATCGTGCCGGTCGGCGCTGCCAATATTGCCGAAGCCGTGCGGATCGGCGCGGAGATTTTCCACGCGCTGAAACACGCCCTGAAGGGGGCGGGCCACAACACGGCGGTCGGCGACGAGGGCGGTTTCGCCCCCAATCTTGCCTCGACCCGCGAAGCGCTCGATTTCGTCATGGCGGCCATTAAGTCGGGCGGCTTGCGTCCCGGCGACGATGTCTATCTCGCGCTAGATGCAGCCGCGACTGAGTTCTTTGGCGAGGACCGCTACTTCCTCAAAGGCGAGAAGCGGACCCTGACCTCCGATCAGCTCGCGGCCTATTACGGCGAGCTCGTCTCGAACTACCCGATCTTCTCCATCGAAGACGGCATGAGCGAGGACGACTGGGACGGCTGGCGCACGCTGACCGAGGCGCTCGGCGACAAGGTGCAGCTGGTCGGCGACGACCTGTTCGTCACCAATGTCACGCGGCTGAAGCAGGGCATCGATCAGAACATCGCCAACGCCATCCTGGTGAAGGTCAACCAGATCGGCACGCTCACCGAGACACTCGACGCCGTGCGCATGGCGCAAGGTGCGGGCTACGCGGCGGTGATGTCGCACCGGTCCGGCGAAACCGAGGACGCGACCATCGCCGATCTGGCGGTGGCCACCAACTGCGGGCAGATCAAGACCGGCTCGCTCGCCCGTTCCGACCGCGTGGCGAAATACAACCAGCTGATCCGCATCGAGGAGGAGCTGGCCGGCCGCGCCCGCTATGCCGGCCGTTCGGTGCTGAAGCGCAACCGGTAACTGCCGCTTAACTCCCTAGGGTCGATTCTATCCACCGCATGTCATTGCCCGGCCTGATCGGGCAATCCAGTAGCCCCTGTGCACGCGGGGAACCGATCGCCTAGGTTACTGGATTCCCGTTTTCGCAGGAATGACAAGGGGAAAGGTCGGGGGAAGCATGCGGTTCAAGGCGTTCATCTTTCCTATGCTCGCGCTGGGCGCAGCCGGCTATTTCGCCTACCACCTCCAGATCGGCGATCACGGCATGCGCGCCCGCGCCGATCTCGAAGCACGCAAGGCGGTGCTCGAAGGCGAGCTTGCCGGCCTTGAGGAGGTTAGGGGCCGGCTCGAGCGCGATGTCTCCCTGCTCAGGCCCGAGAGCCTCGATCCCGACATGCTGGACGAGCGGGCGCGGGCGATCCTCAACCTCGCCCATTCCGACGATCTCATCATGCTGAAGCGGCGCCAGCCGGTGCCGGAGCCGAACGCCCGGCCGCGTCCTTAGACGGGGCGGCTGCGTTCCACGCGACGAGTAAGCGCCGGCATCACGCTCACCATAGACAGCGCAAGCAGCAGGAAACCGAACGCGTAATTGGCTTCCTTCAGTTAGTCGAACGCGCTCACTGTTGCCCGGTCGAGTTCGCCCAGACCGACGATGAGCCGGAACACCAGAAAATTGGCGAGGAACAGCCCGCCAATCGCCAAGGAAGGAAGCGGTATGCCCAAATAGGCCGCAAGCCGCGCCATCCTTGGCGATGACATCACCGCCAGCGGTACCAGCACGCAATAGACGAGCCAGAAGATCGCATAGAGCCGATTGGCGTTGAGCATGAGTTCCAAGTGCGACTTTTGCGCGCCGTCCGGGTGCTTGGCCTGGAACAGCCAAAGTTTGTGGACATTGAATTCGCCTTGCGCGTTCATTTCCTTGAGGGCGGCGGGTGTTCCCCAGCCGAAGATGCGTTGTCCCCAACTGATCTCCTCTCCGAAGCAGACCAGCATGAGCAGCGAGAGCGCCAGAAACCAAACATTGCGCTTGGTCTCCCGGCCGAAGAACTGATTGGCGCCGCCCGCCGAACGCAGATAGCAAAGCAGAAACAGATACGCGGCAAACAGCGAGAAGGCGGCGCCGAGATTTTCGATCGGGCCATCCTCAACGGCAAAGCGTTGCGCCGTTGTTGGGTTGAGGGTGAGCAGGACGATGTAGGAGAGCAGAATCGCAACGAGCCCGGCAAGCTGTACCCAATTGATGAGCGCGGCATTCCAAGCCGGTGCGAAGGCTGTCGAATTCGCTCGCATGTTCGCGCCCCGCCCCCCGATCCGTGCGCCTGAGGTAATGTGAACGATCCTTGAGGGTTTTATGACGTTTTTTCATCGGGCACCAGACGCGAAGGGGCGCCGTTTTATTGAAGCCTTTGAAAGCCGGGCCTAAGTTGGCCTTAAGTCGTAGCCTTGCAGCGCGGGGTGGAGGTCTCGAATGAGCGAAATGGCCGACGGAGGCACGCCGCCAAGTAGCGCTTCGGACACCCGAGGCGATGCCGGGGCCCCGGGCGCCGTTGGCTTGACGGCCGAGCAAGAGCTCGGGGCCTACCGCCTGATGCTCCTGATCCGCCGCTTCGAGGAAAAGGCGGGGCAGCTCTACGGCATGGGCTTCATCGGCGGCTTCTGCCACCTCTATATCGGCCAGGAAGCCGTGGTGGGCGGCATGCAGCTGGCGATCGCCGAAGGCGATCAGGTCATCACCGCCTATCGCGACCACGGCCATATGCTCGCCGCCGGCATGGACCCTCGGCGGGTCATGGCGGAGCTCACCGGCCGCCGTCGTGGTTATGCCAAGGGTAAAGGCGGCTCGATGCACATGTTCTCGCCGGAGCGCAACTTCTATGGCGGTCACGGCATCGTCGGCGCGCCCGCGCCGCTCGGCACCGGACTGGCCTTCGCCAATAAATATCGCGGCAATGACCGGGTCTG
>JAWOJH010000132.1:0-10750 GCA_046481725.1 Methyloceanibacter sp.
TGCGCTTCGACCTTGCGCTGAATTCGGCCGCCTCCTCCTCCGCCGCGCCGCCGATCTCGCCGACCATGACGATCGATTCCGTCGCACCGGCCGCAAGGAACAGCTCCAGGACTTCGATGAAGTCGGTGCCCTTGACCGGGTCGCCGCCGATGCCGATGCAGGTCGATTGGCCGAGCCCGGCCGCCGTGGTCTGGGCGACCGCCTCGTAGGTGAGCGTGCCGGAACGCGAAACGATGCCGATCTTGCCGGGCTGGTGGATGTGGCCCGGCATCATGCCGATCTTGCACGCGCCGGGGGTGATGATGCCGGGACAGTTCGGGCCGATCAGCCGAGTGCTGGAGCCGCATAGGGCGCGCTTGACCTTGACCATGTCGAGCACCGGCACCCCTTCGGTGATGCAGACCACGAGCTGAACGCCGGCATCGATCGCCTCGAGGATGGCGTCGGCGGCGAAGGCCGGCGGCACATAGACGGCGCTCGCATCGGCGCCGGTGGACGCCATCGCGTCCTTGACAGTGTCGAACACGGGGAGGCCGAGATGCGTGGTGCCACCCTTACCGGGTGTGACACCGCCCACCATCCGCGTGCCATAGGCGAGGGCCTGTTCGGAATGGAAGGTCCCTTGGGCGCCGGTGAAGCCCTGGCAGATGACGCGTGTATTCTTATCGACGAGGACTGACATTGCTACTCGCTTGTCGGCCTAAAGAAATGGATTGATGACACGGACCGATTCGTAGGTCTGGCCGTGATTGAGATTCTCGGTATAGACGATTTCAGTCCCCAATCGCTCCGCTGCCGCGAGGATCGCGCCATCCCAATAGTTGATCCGGTAGCGTCGCGAAAGCTCGATTGCGACTCTGATGAGCGACTTGTCGACGGGTAGCGCACTCCTGACGTTCCAATTCGTTCAGCCGATGTGTAACTGTGGAGCCGGTCAAGCCGATGCTTGCACGGCCGCGACAGCCTTCTTGGCGGCGTCGTCGAGATCGTCGGCGGGAATGATGGCAAGGCCGGAGTCACGCAGCAATTCCTTGCCGCGCTCGACATTGGTGCCCTCCAGCCGCACGATCAGCGGCACGCTGATGTGCATCTCCCGTGCAGCGGCAATGACGCCCTCGGCGATCACGTCGCAGCGCATGATGCCGCCGAAAATGTTGACCAGGATCGCCTGCACATGCGGATCGGAAAGAATAATCTTGAAGGCTTCGGTCACGCGCTCCTTGGTAGCGCCGCCGCCGACATCGAGGAAGTTGGCTGGCTCGCCGCCATAGAGCTTGATGATGTCCATGGTGGCCATGGCGAGGCCCGCGCCGTTCACCATGCAGCCGATTGAGCCGTCGAGTTTCACATAGGACAGCCCAAGATTGCCGGCCTCGACCTCGGCCGGGTCTTCTTCGTGGACGTCGCGCAGGCAGGCGATGTCGGCATGGCGGAACAGGGCATTGTCGTCGAAGCCGATCTTGGCGTCGAGGCAGAGCAGATTGCCGTCCTTGGTTACCACCAGCGGATTGATCTCGACCAGGCTTGCGTCCTTCTCGACGAATAGGCGGTAGAGCGCTTTCACCAGCGCATTGCACTGCTTGGCCAGCGGGCCGTCGAGCTTGAGCGCCGAGGCGATCACGCGGCCATGGAAGTCGCTGATGCCGGAGGCGGGATCGACGGTGAGGGTGACGATCTTCTGGGGCGTGTTGGCCGCCACCGCCTCGATGTCGACACCGCCTTCGGTCGAGGCCACGAAAGCGACCCTGCCGGTGCCGCGATCGACCAGCAGCGAAAGATAAAGCTCGCGAGCGATGGTGGTGTCTTTGACCACGTAGACGCGTCGTACCAGCCGGCCCTTGGGTCCGGTCTGCGGGGTGACGAGCGGCCTTCCCAGCATCCGGTCGGCTTCGGCATGCAGTTCCTGCAGGGTCTGCACCAGCTTGATGCCGCCGCCTTTGCCGCGGCCACCGGCATGGATCTGCGCCTTCACCACGAAAGTCCCGCCGCCGAGCGTCTCGGCATGAGCTGCGGCTTCCTGCGGGGTTTCGGCCACGCGGCCTTCGGCGACCGGCGCGCCATAGGCGCGCAGCAGGTCCTTGGCCTGGTATTCGTGAATGTTCATCGGTGACGGCTTCTAGGCGGTGGCGAGACTCGGGGCGATCCTCTGGCAGAGATCGACGAGCGCCCGCACCGACTCGACCGAATGCATAAGGGCGTCCTTTTCGGCCGAGGTGAGATCGAGTTCGATCACCCGCTCGACGCCCTTGGCGCCAATGATGATTGGCACGCCGGCATAGAGCCCCTTCACGCCATACTCGCCGTTCAAATAGGCGGCGCAGGGCAGCACCCGCTTCTGGTTCTTGAGATAGGACTCGGCCATCTCCAGCGCCGCCGCCGCCGGGGCGTAATAGGCCGATCCGGTTTTCAGTAGACCGACGATCTCGGCGCCGCCGTCGCGGGTCCGCTGCACGATATCGTCTAGCCGCTTCTGGGTGATCCAGCGCATCTTCACCAGATCGGCCAGGGGAATGCCGGCCACCGAGGAATAACGGATCAGAGGCACCATGGTGTCGCCATGGCCGCCCATCACCATCGTGTGGATATCCTCGGGGCTGACGTCGAATTCCTGCGAAAGGAAGAACCGGAAGCGGGCGGCGTCGAGCACGCCGGCCATGCCCACCACCTTGTTGCGCGGCAGGCCGCTCGTCTTCTGCAGCGCCCAGACCATGGCGTCGAGCGGATTGGTGACGCAGATGACGAAGGCTTCCGGTGCGTATTTGCGCAAGCCGGCACCCACTTGCTCCATCACCTTCAGGTTGATTTCGAGCAGATCGTCGCGGCTCATGCCGGGCTTGCGGGGGACGCCAGCGGTGACGATCACCACGTCAGAATCCTTCAGTTCCGCATATTCGTTGGTGCCCTTCATTTTCGGCACATAGCCCTCGACCGGTGCCGACTGAGAAAGGTCGAGCGCCTTCCCCTGTGGCACGCCGTCGACCACGTCGAACAGCACGATTTCGCCGAGTTCCCTGATTCCGGCCAGGTGGGCCAACGTGCCGCCGATCTGCCCGGCGCCGACCAGCGCAATGCGACTACGCGCCATGAATATCCCCTTCCTTGGAAAGCCCGGATCCGTTCCCGCGGGCCGAGTTACGCGAGGGTTGGTTAAATGCAATCCTGTGCCGGCGCAAGCGGGATCGGCCGCGCCGCAACTGGATGTGGATCGAGGCCGGCAGCGCGTGGACCGGGGCCACACGGTTGGATAAGCTTGCGAAAATATTGGCCGAAACGCTGAGGCTTTGATGGCCAAATCGAGCACACCGGGCGCCGCTGTAGAAACCACATGGCCGCCCGCGGTTTGGGCGGCGCGGCTCAGCGTTTATTTCCTGGCGCAGGGCGCGCTGCTGCTCTTGGCTTATGCCTATTACGGCTTTGATACTGACCCGGAGAGCTTCGCACTCGGCTTCCGGATCGATCCCAGGCTTGCGGCTGCAAATCTCGTCTGGGGGCTCGTCGGCACCTATATCGGCTTCTTCCGGCCGCGCTATTCGCTGCCCTTCGTGCTCGCCTTTGCCGCGTTCTATACGGCGCTTGCCGTGCTCGGCAGCTTCACCTCGACGCATCTCGGCATGTTGCTGAACGAGCGGGTCAACCGCTTTCATTGGCTGGTGGCCGGCGCGGCCTGGCTGATCGGCCTCTACACGCTTTGGCGCAAACACGGGCGGCACTGACCGGCCGCGCGGCTCATTGCGGCGGCGGCACCTCCTCGACGAGGGGCTTGTCCTTCGGCTTGATCCTGACGACGAACAGCCTCACCGGCTCGTCACCTTCATTCATCCCGCGGTGCACGATGTTCGGCGGCAGATATTCGGCCTCGCCCGGCTGCAGTCGCTTCGGCTCCTCCCCGGCGAACTGAAAAGTGAAGTCGCCTGAGAGCACATAGGCAATTTCATGAGCGTCGGGATGGATGTGCCAAGGCAGAACTGCGCCAGGCGCGAAGGTATAGACCTGTACGTTGACTTCGCGGTGCTCTTCGCCGGCGACCGCCTGGGCGATCAGTTGTTGCGCGGTGACCGGGTTCGGTGTCGCAGGTTCGCGCGCGAGCGCAGGAGATGCCGCCAAAATCATCAAGATCGCGGCGAAGGGTATGGTTCGAAGCTTCATGGCGTGACCTCGCTTGCGCCGGACGCGCGCGTTCGATTTCGCCCGATAGTCCGGCCCGGAGCAAGCGATTCGCTCCGGGCCGCGAGGTGGAAGCATGAAGTTAGGCTGGCTTAGAAGCCAATGCCCACGCTGACGCCGGCGCGCGGCCGATAGTAACGGGGGCCGTAGTCGTAGCGGGAATGGTAGCGCGGTCCGTAATAGGGACCCGGACCATAAAACGCGTAGGCGCCGGGGCCATGGCGGCGATGATAGCGCTGCACATGGCGGTTATTGGTCGGGCCCATTGCGCCCCAAGTGCCGCCGAAAAACCCGTTCTTTTGCACGGCATGAGCGGGCGTCACGGGCGCGGCAACAAACGCCGCGCCGGCGATGAGCCCAAGCGCGAGCGTGGCGCTGGATATTGCAGTTCGCATTCAAGAGCCTCCTTTCGTTGGCCTTTTTGTCTATAGGCCCAACGGTTTGCGACGCGCGAGGTTCCCCGCCAGGACACGAGGCCGCATCACGGAACCGTCGGCACGCCGCTTCTCCGTAGTCGGCTTTGCGGATAGAGTCGGTCTCGGCGGCGTAGCGTGAGGTGGGGGGAGCCGGTGAAGTCTAGCTGCAGGCTTTCGTGGCGCGGAAGCGTGCGCGCCCTTTCCATGCTGCTCGCGGGGGCCGGCTTTGCCGCCGCGCTGGAGGCCGCCCAGTTCGAAGCGGCGCCAAGCTTCCCGGCGAGTCAGGTGCTGCCGGCCGATCTCTTGCAGAGTCCAAATTATACGGTGGGAAATCCGGTCGGGCTCGAAGAGTTCCAATATGTGTTCAGGCTAGACAGCAGATGGGGCCCAATCACGGTCAAAGGCTCGGATCTGCTGCGTGTCCGCGCGCGCGAGATGGCGGCGACCGCCGCGCTCGAGCAAATCGACAGCGCGGGCACCCTGGTCAACGCCGCGGGCCGCACGGCGCTGAAGCCGCTCGCAACGGCCAAGGATCTGGTCACCGCGCCGGGCAAGACGCTGGGCGACACGGTGCGCGGGGTCGGCAACTTGTTCGGCAGCGTGGATGCCTCGGTCGCGGCAACCGACCCGAATAAGGAGAAGCTCATCCCGTCGCTGACCGGGGGTGCTACCGCGCGCCGCAAGCTGGCCTACGATTTCGGCGTCGATCCGAACACCAGATTCCCGCCGCTCGATGCCGAGTTGACGCGGCTCGCCACCGCCAATGCGATCGCCGAGACCACCACCAATGCCGGGCTTGCCTTCGTCACCGGCGGCGCCGGCATCGCCATCAGTGTTGGCGGCACCACTCGCACGCTCAGGCTGGCGCTCCGCGACAAGACAGCCGGGCAGTTGGAGAAGGAGGGACGGTTATTACTCGCGGGAATGGGTGTTTCCGCCGCGGCCGCCGATACCTTTTACGGCAATCCAAATCTCTCGCCGACCGATAAGGCGGTTATCGTCGCTTCGCTGCTGGATCTCGGCGCTTCGGGGCGAGAGATTTTCATCGAGGGCGCCGCCGGCGCGCGAAGCACGGAAATGGGTTTCTTCTACCGGCGGCAAGCGGCACTGATCGCCGCTTTCAACAAGAAGGTGGCGAAGGTGGACGGTTTCGTGCGAATGGGCGGGGCGCCGTTGCTTGAGACCAGCAAAGGCCCGGTCAGCGTCCTGCCGGTGGACTATCTCTATTGGTCGCCACCGCTCGAAGCGCTCGTCGCCGGCGCCGGACGCGGTGGCCAACTCTGGATTACGGGGCGCGCCAGCGACCGGGCCAAGGCCCAGCTTGCGGCGTTGGGCTGGACGATCCAGCCAAAGGCCGGCAGCAAACTCGGCGAATAACGCCGTGCCCAAGCTGGCATCATCGGACGGGATCGAGCGCGCGTTCGGCCTGTACGGGCCGGTTGGCGGGCCTGTTGTCGCTAATGGCCGGACGGTTCGTCCTGCGTAGCTTCGTGGCGAGCCACCATTGGCGCACGAAGTGCCAAGTGAGATATGCAGTGATGGCAGTCAGGGCTGCCGCGCCGCCGACGATCAACATGGATGCTCTCTCTCGCAACACGCGGAAAGGCGAGGGGGGCACATCGAGCTTGCTTTCGGCGCCTTCCGCTAGGGGATAACCGCCAAGTCTTGAT
The DNA here is from genome assembly GCA_046481725.1 of Methyloceanibacter sp. Lineage (GTDB taxonomy): Bacteria > Pseudomonadota > Alphaproteobacteria > Rhizobiales > Methyloligellaceae > Methyloceanibacter. The sequence continues at coordinate 6,251 of JAWOJH010000132.1, forward strand.
CTCGGTTCCTGACGCGGCCGGGCGCCGTTGTATACGCCTCCCCGCGCATTTCCCGTCCGCCACATGACTATCTTCCGCGAGACAGGCTGGAAGCCTTCAGGGCCGTGGCAGGCTTTTTGCCATGAAGCTGCCTGATTTCGGGGCAACCGCTTAAACATGCATAGCCAGCCGAAGGCAAAACGCATCTGGGTGGGCCTGGCCGCGGTCTTGATCGCAGCGAGCGCGGGGCTTCTCCTGAGCCTCTCATCGGTTGGTGCGGCCGACCCGGCGCGGCCCTATCTCGGCATGAGCAAGGAAGCGATCATTGCCTGCGCCGGCGAGCCGCACGCCAAATACAAAAGCGGCAGCCAGGCGGAGACCTTGACCTACCGCTATAGCGGCGCGGGTCCGGTGCCCGCTGCTCCCGGCAAAAAAAGTGAAAAAAAGAAGCAGGGCCTCAGCCTGCCCGGTGTTACGGGCAAGCAGAAGGGCGACAAGGGCTGGGACTGTACGGCGAGCCTGGTGTTCGAGCGCGGCCGCCTGGCACGCGTCAGCTACGCCCATAAAAACGTGAAGAGTCCCTATGACTGGCAGAAAGAGAAAGACCCCAAGAAGCAGGCTGAGTTGCGCAAGCAGCCGGTGCCCACTTGCAGCTTCTCGCTGCCGAACTGCAATCCGGCGCGATAGCGCCGCTCAGCCGGGCGCGTGACAGACCGCCTCGATATTGTTGCCGTCGAGATCGAGCACGAAGGCACCGTAATAGTTCGCGTGATAATGCGGGCGCAGGCCCGGCTTGCCGTTGTCCTTGCCGCCGGCACCCAGTGCCGCGCGATAGAAGGCGTCGACCGCCGCGCGCGAGTGGGCGAGGAAAGCGACATGGATGTGCCCCGCCAGAGGCTCGCCCCCGCCGATCCAGAATGACGGTTTGCCGCTCTGAAAGTCTTGCGCCGCGCCGGGAGGGCCGAAGCCGATCGCGGCGCCATGGCCGGTCTCGGCGGCCGCAACCTCCATGACGATACCATAGCCGAGGGGGGCGAGTACCTTGACATAGAACTCGGTGGCGCGGGCGAGGTCGCTCACCGGCATGCCCAAATGATCGATCATTCGGCGCGCTCGACCATCTTCCGCTTGAGCGAGGCGATCGCCGCCGCCGGGTTCAGCCCCTTGGGGCAAGCCTTGGTGCAGTTGAGGATGGTGTGGCAGCGATAGAGCCGGAACGGGTCTTCCAGGTCGTCGAGCCGCTCGCCGGTCCGCTCGTCCCGCGAATCCTCGATCCAGCGGTCGGCCTGCAACAGGACGGCGGGGCCGAGATAGCGCTCGCTGTTCCACCAGTAAGACGGGCAGGCGGTCGAGCAGCAGGCGCAGAGGATGCATTCGTATAGCCCGTCGAGTTTGGCGCGCTCCTCCTGGCTCTGGCGCCATTCGGTCTGCGGCGTGGGGCTGTCGGTCTTGAGCCAGGGCTCGATGGCGCGGTGCTGGGCGAAGAACTGCGTCATATCCGGCACCAGGTCCTTGATCACCGGCATGTGCGGCAGCGGGTAGATGGCGATGGCGCCGTTGGCGTCGTCGGCATGCATGGTGCAGGCGAGGGTATTGGTGCCGGCAATGTTCATCGAGCAGGACCCGCATACGCCTTCGCGGCAGGAGCGGCGGAAGGTCAAGCTCGGGTCGATCTGGTTCTTGATCCAGATGAGGGCATCGAGAACCATCGGCCCGCAATCCTCCATGTCCACCCAATAGGTGTCGAGGCGCGGGTTGTCGCCGGTGTCGGGATCGAAGCGGTAGACGCGATATTCGCGCCAGCGGCCCTTCGGCGCGCCTGCGGGCGGCGGGTTCCAGGCCTTGCCCTTTTTTACCTTGGAGTTCCTGGGAAGCGTGAATTGGACCATGGCTCAACCTTTCCCGGCCATTGGTAACCGGGCAAAAGCAGGCGGGCAAGCGCGCTTCATGTCACGCGTCGAGCAGTTCGCGCGCCTTGCGGGCGAGATCCTGCTGGGTATAGGGCTTGTTGAGCAGGTGGATGTCGGGGTCGAGTCGTCCCTGGTGGACGATCGCGTTGCGCGTATAGCCGGTGGTGTAAAGCACCGGCAGATGCGGATAGAGTTGCTTGATCTGGCCGGCGAGTTCGCGGCCAGACGCGCCCGGAAGCACCACGTCGGTGAACAGCAGATCGATGCGCGGCTTCTTGGCGACGGCGCGCATGGCGTCTTCGGCGCTTGAGGCTTGAAGCACCCAATAACCGAGCTCTTCCAAGATCTCCTTGGCATAGCCGCGGACGCCCTCATTGTCCTCCACCAGCAGAACCACCTCGCCGGGCTTGGCCCGGGGCATCGCGGCGGCGTCGAATTCCTTGCCGGCGGGGGCAGAGTGCATTTCCCCGGCCTCGGTCATGCGTGGCAGGTAGATCTTCACCGTGCTGCCCTGTCCCTCTTCGCTATAGATGCGCACATGACCGCCCGACTGCTTGACGAAGCCATGCACCATCGCGAGCCCGAGGCCCGATCCTTCGCCCTGACCCTTGGTGGTGAAGAACGGCTCGAACACCTGGTCTAGGATATCGGTGGGGATGCCTTGGCCGGTGTCGGTGACGCAAAGCACCGCGTATTGTCCCGCGTCGATGTCGCCGAACCGCCGGACATAGGCGTCGTCCAGATAGGTGTTGGCGGTCTCGATGGTGAGGCAGCCGCCCTCCGGCATCGCGTCCTTGGCATTGAGCGCGAGGTTGAGCAGGACGTTCTCCAGCTGATGCGGATCGGCATCAACCGGCCAGAGCCCTGCGGCGAACACGGTCTCGATGCTGATCTCCTCGCCGAGGGTCCGGCGCAACAGGTCGAGCATGCCGGTGATCAGCCGGTTCATGTCGATGCGCACGGGTTCGAGCGGCTGCCGGCGGGCGAAGGCAAGCAGCCGCTGCGTGAGCTGGGCTGCGCTCTTGGCGCCCTGCATGGCTGCGTCGAGCGGCTTCGTCATCTTGCCGATTAGCGTCTGCACGTCGCCGGGATTGGCGGCAGCAGAGACCTGCCGGCGCACGGTGTCGAGATTACCCATGATGATGGTGAGCAGATTGTTGAAGTCGTGGGCAATGCCCCCGGTGAGCTGACCGATCGCCTCCATTTTCTGGGCCTGACGCAGCGTATCCTCAGCGTCCTGCCGCAGCTTCGACTCCGCCTCGAGTTCCTTGGTGCGTACGATCAGCCCCCTGATCGCCTGAAGGGTGGATCCGGCGAGAATGCTAGCGAGCAGAGTGGCTAAAACGATCGCGATGCCAACGAGTCCGGTGAGGAGGTAACGATCCAGCCTCGCAGAGCGCTGGCGTTCCGCAAGCAGGGCGCGCTCCTTGCTGAGGATGTCGCCGATTTTCTCGCGGATGTCCCCGATCAGCTGCCGGCTTCCCGCCGAGTTGAGGATGACGAGCGCTGCATCGCGCCGGCCGTCCTTGGCGAGCGCCAATGTCTCGCGCAATTCGACAAGCTTGGCGTCGATGAGCGTGCTGAGCTCGCGCACATCTCTCTGCCGCGCCGGATTGTCCGCCGCCAGCGCTTCGAGATTGGCTAGCTCGATAGGGAGAGCCTGCATCGCGGTGGCCACGCTTTCCAGGTAGTCCGGATTATCCGTAAGGAGATAGCTCCGCTTGGAGGCTTCGGCGTCGCGGACGTTGACCAGGACGGCCTGGGCGGCTTGCTGCACCTCGAAGGTGTGAACGACCATCTCGTCCGCCGCGCGCGAACGGACCAGGCCGAGAACCATTGCGATCACGGCGGCAAGCACGAGGATGAAGCCCGCCGGGATGATGATCCTGGCGTTCCGCAGCAGGCCTTCAGCTTGTTTGGTGCGCGTAGGCAAGGGGAACCGTCGTTAGCGGACATTTTGGCTGAATCGAGCCCTGGCATGGCCGGGCTTGGACAGGTAGACTTGGCCGCAAACGGACTTCCCGCGCAAGCAATTTATAGGGTTTTCAATCCGGTGCCGCGTATCCTCGTCGTCGACGACGAACCCTTGATTTCGATGCTGATCGAGGATTGGCTGAGCGAGCTCGGCTGCGAGGTCGTGGGCCCCGCGCGCTGCTTGGCCGACGGGCTCGATCTTGCCGAGAGCACTGAGCTCGACGCGGCGATCCTCGACGTCAACTTGGCGGGCGAGAGTTCGCTGTCGATCGCCAACGCCCTCAAGCTGAAGGGGATCCCAGTTGCCTTCGCCACGGGCGACAGCGGCATCGACGAGAATTCCGGCTTTGCCGACCCGATCCTGCTGAGCAAACCGTTCGTGTTCGAGGACGTGAGGGCGGTGGTCGGCAAGCTGCTCAAGCCAGCCGCCTAATAAACAACAACCTCATGCTGAGGAGGCGCGCAGCGCCGTTTCAGCCTTCGAGACGCGGCCTTGCGGCCGCTCCTCAATCTCGTCAATACACCCGCTCTTTCGGCTGGATGTAAGCGATCTCGTTGGAGAGCGTGAAGTTAGCGGTGTATTGCCCCATAAATCTTTTCTGCCTCATCGGGCGAGTCCCGCTGCATCTCCTCTTCG
>JAWOJH010000192.1:0-4567 GCA_046481725.1 Methyloceanibacter sp.
GCGCCACAGGCGGACCGTATCCTCCCGTACGCCAAAAGCTTCCGCGATGCGCTCGCTGGTCCATCCCGAGAGCGTCAGCAATATCGCCCGCGCCCGATCCGCCTCGCCGCGGTCGCGCGAATGCGCCAGCGTTCGCAGTGCCTTACGCTGCTCCTCACCCCCCCTCACCGGAGCTTTGCCCGCCATGCCCCGCCCCCCGCGAATCAGTGCGAACACGGAATCACAAGCCCGATCCGTTGGTCAAGTTGGCGGAAGCTGCTTAGTGGCGAATTCGACCTCGAAGCGATCCTCTCGAAGGTGCGCGAGACTGCCTATCGCTGGGACTTCGAGACCGACCGGATCGATTGGGCGCCCAACGCGGCGGCGGTGCTCGGAATCGCCGACATGGAGAAGATCGCCAGGGGCCGCGCTTTCGCGCTGCTGGTGGATCCCGAACAGGCGGGTGCCCGCTATGACGGGATTACCGGGGGTCCGCATGTGCCGCCCGATACCGAATTACGCTACAGCCTCCGCTACCGCTTCCTGCCGGAAGGACGTCGCGGCCAGGCGGCGCTCTGGGTCGAGGATATCGGCGTCTGCCGGATCGGCGCCGAGGGACGGCCGAGCCTGGCGCAAGGTGTGCTCAGAGCCGTCAAGGACCGCCGCGAGCGGGAGGACCGCCATCTGTTTCTCGGCGGTCACGACGAGCTGACCGGACAACTCAATCGCACCAGGCTGACTGAGGAACTCACCCGCTTCCTTGGCAGCGCCGGCCAAATCCCCGCCAAGGGCGCCTTCCTGCTGGTCGGCGTCAACGATCTCACCCTGATCAACGAGACCTACGGCTACGATGTCGGCGACGAGGTTATCACCATCGTCGGACAGCGGATCGGCCGTGCGTTGCGCGGCCGTGACTGCATCGGCCGCTTCTCCTCCAACAAATTCGGCATCGTGCTCACCGATTGCAGCGAGGAAGGGCTGGAAGCGATCGCCCGGCGGCTCATGGCGGCGGTGCGCGATCATGTGGTCGATACCAGCGTGGGCGCGGTGGCTGCGAGCCTCTCGGTCGGCGCGGTGCTGCTCCCCGACCATGCCGGCAATGCGCAGGCCGCGATCAGCCGGGCGCTCCAGGCGCTCGACCGCGCGCGGGTGAGCCGCAGCGACCGCCTAAGTCTCTATCAGCCCTGCGAGCGCAGGGAGTCCGAGCGCCGCCGCACCATCGTCATCGCCGACGAGATCGTCCGGGCGCTCAACGACCGCCGCATGATTCTGGCGCTGCAGCCGATCGTCACCTCGCGCAGTCACGAGCCGGAGCTCTATGAGTGTCTGCTGCGCATGAAACGGCTGGACGGTTCGATTGCCTCGGCCAGCGAATTCATTCCCGTGGCCGAGCAGTTCGGCTTGGCCAAGCTGGTCGATCATCGAGCGCTCGAACTGGCGGTCGAGTTGCTGCGCTCGATGCCCACTATCAAGCTGGCGCTCAACGTTTCCGCCGGGACAGCCACCGATCCGCAATGGCTCGAAGGGCTCGAAGCCTTCACCGGCAAGGCGGCGGGACTCGCCGAGCGGTTGACCGTCGAGATCACCGAGACGGCCGCCATCTCCAATCTCGAGGAGACGGCAAAATTCGTGGCGGCGTTGAAGGCGCTCGGCTGCCGCGTGGCGCTCGACGATTTCGGCGCGGGCTATACCTCGTTCCGCAATTTGCGGCTGCTCGGCGTCGACATGGTCAAGATCGACGGTTCTTTCATCGAGAATCTGGGCAGCCAGCACGAGGACGAACTGTTCGTGCGCACCTTGATCGAGCTGGCCAAGAGCTTCGGCATCACCACGGTGGGCGAGTGGGTCGGCGACGAGAAGACGGCAAGGCTGCTGGAAAAGGCCGGAGTATCCTATATGCAAGGCTATTTCTTCGGCGCGCCGGAACTTACCAAGCCAATCGTTCCGGCCAAGTCGACGGGATAGGCTAGCGCGAAGTTTCCGTATCGAGCCGCGCCGCGAGCGCCATCAGCTCGACGTCGTGGATGCCCGCTTCTTCCAGGTGGCGCACCGTATTCAGCACATAATCGAGATTGGCCCCGGCCAAGCCAGAAGCGGAGCGCACCAGGCGCGCCTGGGCCTCCAGCGAGAGCCGCCCGGCATATTGCGGGTGCGCTCGGTCGGCGATGTAGCACAGCGCTTCGAGCTCGCGGCCGGAGCCGTCGAGCAGGCTGACCGGCTTCATCTTCTCCACATAGACGGAGGTCACTTGCTCGCGGTTGCGCAAGTACGAGAGTGTCGCCTCCGCATTGGCCTGCGCCACGCGAAAGGCGATGCCGCGGCAGGCGCCGCCCTCGTCGAGGCCGAGCACGAGGCCGGGGTGCGCTTGCGTGCCGCGATGGTGAAAGGAATAGATGCAGAGCGAGCGATGCGCACCGATCAGTGCCGCCGGCGCCTGCTCGATGAAGGCGAAGCCCGGCTGCCACATCAGCGAGCCGTAGCCGAACACCCAAAGATCTATGGCTGATCCTGCCATATCACCAATTGTCATTGCCCGGCTTGACTGGGCAATCCAGTACCCCCGGCCATCTGAAGTAATCAAACCTGGGTGGCTGCTGGATTCCCGCTTTCGCGGGAATGACAAGTGACGGGTGCGACGCCGCGTCCCTAATCGTCTTGGCCGTGCGGGCGGCCGAAGTCGGCCGCCTCGGTATCCTGGCCCGCTTCGATGATGGAGCGGCGGATGGCGCGGGTGCGGGTAAAGAGGGCTTCGAGCGCCGCTCCGTCGTCCCAGCGGATCATGCGCTGAAGGGCGGCGAGGTCCTCGGAGAAGCGGCCGAGCATCTCCAGCACCGCCTCCTTGTTGTTGAGAAACACGTCCCGCCACATCACCGGATCGGAGGCGGCGATGCGGGTGAAGTCGCGGAAGCCGCCGGCGGAGAACTTGATCACCTCGGACTGGGTGACCTCCTCGACATCGGCGGCGGTGCCGACGATGTTGTAGGCGATCAGGTGTGGAATGTGGCTGGTGATGGCGAGCACGATGTCGTGATGCTCGGCGGTCATGATCTCAACCTTGGCGCCGAGCAGGCGCCAGAACGCGGCGAGCCTATCCACCGCCGCGGGGTCGGCGCCTTCGGGCGGGGTCAGGATGCACCATCGATTCTCGAACAATTCGGCGAAGCCTGCATCGGGACCGGAATGCTCGGTGCCGGCCACCGGATGCGCCGGCACGAAATGCACGTTCTTCGGCAGATGCGGAGCCATGTCGCGCAGGATCGAGCCCTTGACCGAGCCGACATCGGAGACGATGGCGCCCGGCTTCAGATGCGGACCGATCTCCTTGGCCACCGTGCCGCACACACCGACCGGGATGCAGACAATGACGAGGTCGGCGCCGGTTACGGCTTCGGCATTGGTCTCGACCACCCGATCGGCCAGGCCGAGTTCGGCGGCGCGCGCCCGGGTCTTGGGCGAGCGCGCGGTGGCGACGATCTCGCGCACGGCGCCGTGCGCGCGCGCGGCCCGGGCGATGGACGAGCCGATCAGCCCGGCGCCGATCAGAGCGATGGTGTCGAATAGCGGCTTGGTCATCGGGGAGGCGCGCCGTTCTTGCCCATGAAGGCGGTGAGCGCGTCGAGCACGGCGTGGTTCTCGTCCTCGGTGCCGATGGTCATGCGCAGCGCGTCCGGCAGGCCATATTCCTCGATCCGCCGCAAGATGATGCGCCGCTCATGCAGGAAGCTGTCGGCCTCCGGCGCCGAGCGGCCGTTGCCCTTGGGGAAATGCAGCAGCAGGAAATTCGCGGCGCTCGGCGTTACGCCCACGCCGATGGCGGTCAGGGCTTCACTCATGCGCGCGAGCCAGGTCTCGTTGTGCTCGACCGCGCGCTCGACCCAGGCCGGGTCCGCCAGCGAAGCAACGCCCGCGGCGATCGCCGGGCCGGAGACATTGAAGGGTCCTCTGATGCGGTTGAGCGCATCGGCGATCTCGGGCGGGCAATAGGCCCAGCCGATCCTGAGCGAGGCCAGTCCATAGATCTTGGAGAAGGTGCGGGTCATCACCGTGTTCGGCGTGGTGGCGACTAGCTCGATGCCGGCCTCGTAATCGTTCTTGCGCACATATTCGGCATAGGCCGCGTCGAGCACCAGCAGCACGTCCTGGGGCAAGCCGGCGCGCAGGCGCTTCACCGCGTCGAACGAGAGATAGGTCCCGGTCGGATTATTGGGATTGGCGATGAACACCAGCCTGGTGCGCGGGCTGACGCAAGCGAGGATCGCGTCGACATCGGCGGTGAGGTTGGTCTCCGGCGCGGCCACCGGGGTCGCCCCGCGCGCCAGGATGGCGATCTTGTAAACCAGAAAGCCATGGGCGCTGTAGATCGCCTCGTCGCCTGGACCGAGATAGGCGCAAGCGAGCAGATTGAGCAATTCGTCGGAGCCGGTCCCGCAGACGATGCGAGCCGGGTCGAGCCCGTACAGCTTGGCGAGCGCCTCGCGTAACGGACGCGCCGAGCCGTCGGGGTAGCGCGACAGCGACGTGGCGGCGCCGAGATAGGCCTCGACCGCGCGCGGCGAAGGGCCGAACGGGGTCTCGTTTGAAGACAGCT
>JAWOJH010000162.1:0-15678 GCA_046481725.1 Methyloceanibacter sp.
CGAAGCTGTGCGTCACCAGCGCGGTCCTGGCGCCGAGCCGCGCGGATGCTGCCGCCGCCTCGCAGCCGGCATGGCCGCCGCCGATAACGATCACGTCGAAACGCTTGTTCATGTCGCGTACCTAAGCCGTTCGCCGGCCAAGGTCAAAGCGCCCTCTCCGATTGTTTCACGTGAATCATTTGCCGATGCAGAAGCTGGCGAAGATGGCACCGAGCACCTCCTCGACATCGATTTGTCCGGTCAGCCGGCCGAGATGATGCGCGGCGATTCTCAGCTCCTCGGCCTTGAGTTCGGGGCTCAATTGCGGATCGGTGAAGCGTCGAAGCGCTGTCGCGGCCGCTTCCAGCTCAACGCGGTGGCGGGTGCGGGTGAGCAGTGGGCCCCCTGCCCCGGATCCGGCGGCTTCCGCCGCCCGCGCGGCCAAAACCGCCACCAGCCGGTCGATCCCCTGCCCGGTCTTGGCGGAAATCTCGATGACCTCCCTGCCCGCGGCCGCGCCCGGCGCCAAGTCGATCTTGTTCAGCGCCAGGAGCACGCGGGGCTTCACGCGAAGGCCTTCAAACTTCCTGCCGCGCCCTTCGGATTGCGCTTTTGAGCCCTTCAAATCGCTCGACGCGCCCTTCAAATCGCGCGCGGCGATACCGGCCGGCGGATCCCAGTCCGGCGCGGTCGCATCGACCACCCAGAGCACGATGTCGGCCGCCTCGACTCGCTCAAGCGCGCGATCGATTCCCGCCTGCTCCACCCTGCCCTCGGCTTCGCGGATGCCGGCCGTGTCGGCGACGATCACCGGCATGCCGCCGAGATCCAGATGGACCTCGATCACGTCGCGCGTGGTGCCGGCCTCTTCCGAGACGATCGCCACATCGCGCCTGGCGAGCGCGTTCATGAGCGACGACTTGCCGGCATTGGGCGGACCGGCGATCACGACGCGCAAGCCGTCGCGCAATCGCTCGCCGCTCCGGTCGGCGAGATGGCGCACGATCGACTCCTGCAATGTCGCGACAATGCTCTCCGCCTTGGCGCCCACATCGGTGGCGACATCGCCCTCGTCGGCGAAATCGAGTCCGGCTTCGATCAGCGCCCGCGCGCGCAGCAATTCCTCGCGCCACGACTCGTACAGCGCGCGCAACGAGCCCTCGGCTTGCGCCAGCGCCTGACGCCGTTGCGCCTCAGTCTCCGCATCGATCAGATCGGCCAGGCCTTCGACCTGAGTGAGATCGAGTTTGCCGTTCTCGAAGGCGCGGCGCGCAAATTCGCCGGGCTCGGCGAGCCGCGTGCCGGGCAGCGCCAGCACCGCATCGACGATCTCGCGCACGACCGCGCGACTGCCATGCACCTGAAGCTCGGTCATGTCTTCGCCGGTGAAACTCGAAGGCGCCGGGAACCACAGCACCAGGCCGCGATCGATTACGCCGCGGGCAGGGGGACCGATCTCGCGCAAGGATGCGTGGCGGGCAGGGGGCACGCCACCGCACAGCGCCTCGAGCAGGCTCCGCGTGCGCGGGCCGGAGATGCGGATCACCGCGATGGCCGCGCGCCCGGCGCCGCTCGCCGGCGCAACAATGGTGTCGTTTGCAGCGACCATCCTTGGGCTCATGCGTTATCCTAGGGCGAGCAACGAGGAAGGGCCATGCAGGAGCGCGCCGAAGGAAACTTACTGGGCCAGGAGACCAGCCCCTATCTGCTCCAGCACCGGGACAACCCGGTCCATTGGCGTCCCTGGGGCGAGGCGGCGCTCGCCGAGGCGCGAGAAAGCGGCAAGCCGATCTTGCTCTCGGTCGGCTACGCCGCCTGTCACTGGTGCCACGTCATGGCGCATGAGAGCTTCGAGGACGAAGCGACCGCTTCGGTGATGAACGAGCTGTTCGTCAACATCAAGGTCGACCGCGAGGAGCGCCCCGACGTCGATGCGATCTATATGGGCGCGCTGCACGAGCTCGGCGAGCAGGGCGGCTGGCCCCTCACCATGTTCCTGACCTCCGAGGCCGAGCCGTTCTGGGGCGGCACCTATTTCCCGAAAGAGGAACGCTACGGACGTCCGGCTTTCGTCCGTGTACTGAACGAAGTCGCGCGGATCTATCGCGAGGAAAGCCACAAGGTGCGGCAGAACGCCGACGCCCTGAAGCAGCGGCTCAGCCCCCGCAGCCGTGACGCCGGCACCGGGCCGCCGAACGAGGCCACGCTCGCCGATCTCGCCCGGCGCCTTACCCAGGCGGTCGATCCGGTCCATGGCGGAATCAGGGGCGCACCGAAATTTCCGCAAAGTCAGTTCTTCCAATTGCTGTGGCGCGCCGGCTTGCGCTTCGGCCTGCCCAATCCACTCGAAGCGGTGAACCTGACGCTGACCCAGATCGCCCAAGGCGGCATCTACGATCATCTCGGCGGCGGCTTCGCGCGCTACAGCGTCGACGAGCGCTGGCTGGTGCCGCATTTCGAGAAGATGCTCTACGACAACGCGCAGCTCGTCGAGATGCTGACCGAGGCCTGGCGCGAGACCAAGCACAAGCTCTATGCGCTGCGCGTCGAGGAAACGGTCGCCTGGCTCCTGCGCGAGATGACGGTGGAGGGCGGCGGCTTCGCCGCGTCGCTCGACGCCGACAGCGAAGGCGAGGAGGGCAAGTTTTATGTGTGGCCGCTCGCCGAGATCGAGGACGTGCTCGGCGCCGGCGACGCCAAGCTGCTCGCGGAAATCTACGACGTGACGGCGGACGGCAATTTCGAGGGCCACAACATTCTCAATCGGCTAGGCGCGGTCGAGCTACATGACGACGTCACCGAGGACCGGCTCGCCACGATGCGCGAGAAGTTGTTCGTGCATCGCGCCTCGCGCGTGCGGCCCGGCTTCGACGACAAGGTGCTCGCCGATTGGAACGGGCTGATGATTGCGGCACTCGCCAATGCGGCGGATGCGTTTCACCGGCCCGACTGGCTGGAGGCGGCGGAGCAGGCCTTCGCCTTCGTTTGTACCCGGATGATTGCCGACGGAAGGCTGAAACATGCCTGGCGCGCCGGCCAAGCGAAGGCGCCGGCTTCAGCCAGCGATTACGCCAACATGATCCGGGCCGCGCTGGCTTTGGCGAACGTCACCGGCAAGCATGACTATGTCGCGCGGGCGCAGGACTGGGTCGACGTGCTCGACCGGCATTACTGGTCGAAGCAACTCGGCGGCTATTATTTCGCCGCGGACGACACCGCCGATCTGATCGTGCGGCCGTTCAGCGGCCAGGACGAGGCGACGCCGAACGCCAACGCGACGATGGTGTCGGCGCTGACCGCGCTTTATCTCCGCACTGGCGCGGAGCGCTATCGCCACCGCGCCGAGGCGATCCTGCGCGGCTTCGCCGGCGCGATGACGGAGAACGTGCTGGCGCATTCCGGACTGCTCGCCGCCGCGCTCGATTTCGCCGCGCCTTCGCTGGTGGTGCTGATTGTGCCGGAGGAGGGCGACGCGCATGCGCTGCGCCGCGCGCTGGCCCAGGTGTCGCTGCCGAACGCGGTGGTGATGCAGGTCCATGCCGGCGAGGGCGGGGTGCCGGCGCTGCCGGCCTCGTCGCCGGCGCACGGCAAGGCGGCGATCGACGGCAAGCCCACGGCCTATCTCTGCATCGGCCCGCAATGCTCTTTGCCGGTGACGGAGCCCGCGAAGCTGGTGGAGACGGTGAGAGCGGCGCGGAGTGTTGCGATCGCGTGAGTCGATCGTTCGGTGTCATTCCCGCGAAAGCGGGAATCCAGTAACCCCTGGTCTTCGTTATCGAGACGCTGGTGGTCACTGGATCGCCCGGTCAAGCCGGGCGATGACAAGTGGTGGTGGTGGAGGAGGTTTCTGCCTCAGGTGTTCATCGAGTCGAAGAAGTCGGAATTGCCCTTGGTCTGCTTCAGCTTGTCGATCAGGAACTCGATCGCGTCCTGAGTGCCCATCGGATTCAGGATGCGGCGGAGCACATACATCTTCTTGAGCACGTCGGGCGCCACCAGCAGCTCCTCCTTGCGAGTGCCGGATCGGGCTATGTCGATGGCCGGGAACACGCGCTTGTCCGCGACTTTGCGGTCGAGCACGATCTCGGAATTGCCGGTGCCCTTGAACTCCTCGAAGATCACCTCGTCCATGCGGCTGCCGGTATCGATCAGCGCGGTGGCGATGATGGTGAGCGAGCCGCCTTCCTCGATATTGCGCGCGGCGCCGAAGAAGCGCTTCGGCCGCTGTAGCGCGTTGGCGTCGACGCCGCCGGTCAGCACCTTGCCGGACGACGGCACCACGGTGTTGTAGGCGCGGCCGAGCCTGGTGATCGAATCGAGCAGGATCACCACGTCGCGCTTATGCTCGACCAGACGCTTCGCCTTCTCGATCACCATCTCGGCGACCTGGACGTGACGCGAGGCCGGCTCGTCGAAGGTGGACGAGATCACCTCGCCCTGCACCGAGCGCTGCATGTCGGTCACTTCCTCGGGCCGCTCGTCGATCAACAGCACGATCAGATAGCATTCGGGATGATTGGCGCTGATCGCGTGGGCGATGTTCTGAAGGATCACGGTCTTGCCGGTGCGTGGCTGCGCCACGATCAGTCCGCGCTGGCCCTTGCCGATCGGCGACACGATGTCGATGACGCGCCCGGTCAGGTCCTTCCTGGTCGGGTCGGTGGTTTCCATCTCCAGCCACTCGTCGGGATAGAGCGGCGTCAGATTGTCGAAATGGATCTTGTGGCGCTGCTTCTCAGGGTCCTCGAAATTGATGGTGTTGACCTTGAGCAAGGCGAAATAGCGCTCGCCCTCTTTCGGGCTCCGGATCTGTCCCTCGACGGTGTCGCCGGTGCGCAGGCCGAATCGCCTGATCTGCGACGGCGAAACATAGATGTCGTCGGGGCCGGCGAGGTAATTCGAATCGGGCGAGCGCAGGAAGCCGAAGCCGTCCAGCAGCACCTCGACCACGCCGGTACCGGTAATGTCGACGTCGCGCGCCGCGAGCTGCTTCAGAATGGCGAACATGAGCTCCTGCTTGCGCATGGCGCTCGCGTTCTCCACGGAAACTTCCTCGGCGAAGCTCAGCAGCTCCGTCGGCGACTTCGACTTCAAATCTTGCAGCTTCATTTCTTGCATGCGCTGCTACTCCAAAGGGGAAATGGATGAACTGGTGTTTCGATTGCCGTGCGGATCTCGCGCGGCGCTCAAGGGAAGGGGGCAGGATATGCCTCGGCGCAAAGGCAGAATTCGGCGCCTGATCCAGTCCGGGTGACCCGTTCTTTTGGTGGGAAGAGCGGGCCGCGACAGCGTCCCGAATTGGATGCGACTCATCTTATAGCAGACCAGGCAGGCGGGAGGAATAGGCTTGCCGCGCCCTCAAAAAGGCCGGACAACCGCGAGAATCACGACCGCGATCATCAGCACGGTCGGCACCTCGTTGGCGATGCGATAGAACCGCGCGGTGCGCCGGTTCCGGTCCAGGGCGAAGTCCCGCGTCCACATCGCCAGCAGCCCGCCATAGGCGGACAGCACCAGCACCAGGGCGAGCTTGGCGTGAAACCAGCCGGCGCGCGGCCAGTCGATCACCGAGAATGCCAGGATCAGACCGAACACCCAACTCGCGATCATCGCCGGCGTGGTGATGTAGCGAAGCAGCCGCCGCTCCATCAGCTTGAAGGTCTCGGATTGCTCGGAGCCCGGCTTGGTGCCGGCGTGATAGACGAACAGCCGCGGCAGATAGAGCAGCCCCGCCATCCAGGCGATGATCGCGACGATGTGGAAGGCCTTGATGTAGAGCAGGGTCATGGTTCGAGGCCCGGCCTAGCGGGTTTTCACCAGCTGCACAAGGCGGGCGACGTGTTCGATCGGGGTCTCGGGCAGAATGCCGTGGCCGAGATTGAAGACGAAGGGACCATGGCCGAGCGTTTCCAGGATTGATGCAACGCGCGCCTCGAGTTGCGCGCCGCCGGCCACGAGCAACACCGGGTCGAGATTGCCCTGCACCGGAAGATGCATCTGCAATCGCTGCATCCATCCGACCGGCATGGCGGTATCGCAACCGATCGCATCGACGCCCGTTTCTCGCGCATAGCGCTCGGCAAGCAGGCCGGCGCCGCGCGGAAAGCCGATGACCGGAATGCCGGGCGCCGCGGCCTTGACCAGCGCAACCAGCTGCTTGGTCGGCGAGATGCACCAGCGCTCGAACTCGTCCTCGGGCAGGCTGCCGGCCCAGCTGTCGAAGATCTGCAATGCGGCCGCGCCGGCCTTGACCTGGCTCACGAGATAGCCGGCGGAAACCTCGACCAGGAGATCGATCAGCTGTTGGAAGGTCTCGGGCTGGCGATAGGCCATCAGCCGCGCCGTGGCCTGGTCCTTGCTGCCACCGCCCTCGACCATATAGGTGGCGACGGTCCACGGCGCGCCGCAGAAGCCGATCAGCGGCACGCCTGGCGGCAGTTTCGCCACCACGCGCTCGATGGTCTCGTAGACCGGCTCCAGCAGCGTACCGCTTCCTTCCCGGCGCAGGCGTGAGAGCCCGGCTCCATCCCGGATCCGCTCGAGCCTTGGCCCTTCGCTCTCCAGGAACTCGACCTTCTGCCCCAGGGCGAAGGGGACGATGAGAATGTCCGAGAAGACGATCGCAGCATCGAGGTCGAACCGGCGCAGCGGCTGGAGCGTTACCTCGGCGGCGAGTTGCGGCGACCGGCAAAGATCGAGAAAGGCGGGTATCTTGGCTCTGATCTCCCGGTATTCTGGCAGATACCGTCCCGCCTGCCGCATCAGCCAGATCGGCGGGGGCGTCATGGTCTGGCCGGCAAGCGCGGCGAGCAAGGCGCCGGGGGAGGAGGGAACTCGCAACATTGGCGTCTCTAAATACTATAAGAAGGAGTCTCTATAAGGTTTCTACTGTTACAGTTGGTGCGTGAATAGCGGACATTCACGGCCGTCACCAGGCTCTCTACAGGACGTCCGGCAAGGCTCCGCGCCGCGCGCATGACGAATTGACGGCATGTGGCTAAGATCGCGGCGATGGCAGCTTAAGCCCACGGCCAGCAAAGCGTTTTGCCGGAGCGATCATGTTGGTTCAAGGTGGATAGGCTGGTGAGAGCAGGCCCACCACCCTGGGGACGGCAAAGGGTATTGCTGGAATGTCCAGAACAGCGGTCATTTTCTCGACATAAGCGAATCTGTGAAGAACTTGACCCCATTGTTAGGACTGGGCGGGCGAGCCGGGTAGGCGAGGCCAGGTTGCTCCCGTAACCGATCGCGGTTATCCCAAGATATGGCCATGGATATCCAGCACACTTTCCACCTTCACATGATCTCCGACGCGACCGGGGAAACGCTCACGGCCATCGCCAAGGCGGTCAGGGTGCAATATGCGCAAGTGCGCGCCATCGAGCATCTGCACCCGCTGGTGCGCAGCCGCCGCGAGCTCGCGCGCGTGGTCAAGGATGTGGAGGCCACGCCCGGCATCGTGCTCTACACCATCTTCAGCCGCGAGCTGGCCGACGATCTCGAACAGTCCTGCAAGCGGCTGAACATTCCCTGCGTGGCGGCGCTCAAGCCGATCCTGCAAGTGTTCGAATCCTATCTCGGCACCAAGTCGATCCCCACGGTGGGCGGCCAGCACGTGCTCGACGCGGATTATTTCCGGCGCATCGAGGCGCTCAACTTCACCATGCTGCACGACGACGGCCATCTGCCGCCAAATCTCAACGATGCGGATATCGTGCTGGTGGGAATTAGCCGCACCTCGAAGACGCCGACCGCGATCTATCTCGCCAATCGCGGCTTCAAGACCGCCAATGTGCCGCTGGTGCCGGGCCTGCCGGTGCCGCCGCAGCTGGAGGCGCCGACCAACGCCTTCGTCGTCGGCCTCGTGGCCAGCGCCGACCGGATCGCGCAGGTGCGGCAGAACCGCGTGATGGAGCACGCGCATAATCATCTGGATGACTATGTCGACCGCGAAGCGATTGCCGCCGAGATCGCCCAGACCAGGACGCTTTGCGCCCGGCACGGCTGGCCGATCATCGACGTGACGCGCCGCTCCATCGAGGAGACCGCCGCCGGGATCATCCGCCTCTATACCGACCGCGAAGCGCCGGCGCTGGAAGCATGAGCAGTTTTCTCCAGGCGGGCCGTCCTCCGCTGATTCTGGCCTCGGCGAGCAGTTCGCGCGCGCGCATCCTGGAAGCGGCGGGGCTCCGCTTTATCGTCGAGCCGCCGGGGCTGGACGAGGCCGCCATGCGCCAGGCGATCAGCGGCGAGCGCTCGCTCGAGCCGCATGATGTCGCCGAGGTGCTGGCGCGCGCCAAGGCGGAAGCGGTGAGCGATCTCGCGCGCGAGGCCTATGTGATCGGCGGTGACCAGGTGCTGGCGCTGGGCGAGACGATCCTGTCCAAGCCCGACAGCATGGAGGCGGCGCGCCGCCAATTGCTCGATCTCAGCGGCAAGACGCACATCTTGCATACATCCGTCGCCGTGGCCACCGAGGGCGAAGCCATCTGGGCCGAAACCAGCATGGCCAGCCTCACCATGCGCAAGCTCTCGCCGGAATTTATCGGCCGGTATCTCGCCGCGGCCGGAGAGGAGGTGCTTGGCTCGGTCGGCGCCTATCAGCTCGAGGGGCTCGGCGTGCAACTGTTCGACAAGATCGACGGCGACTATTTCTCCATCCTCGGCCTGCCGCTCCTGCCGCTCCTCGATACGCTGCGGCGCGAGGGCGTGATCGAAGGCTGAAGACGATGCTCCGCGCCTGCGTGATTGGATGGCCGGTTGCGCATTCGCGCTCGCCGGTCACGCATCGCTACTGGCTCCGGCAATACGGCATCGACGGTGCCTACGAGATGGAGGCGGTGCGGCCGGAGGATCTGGCTGGGTTTCTTGGCTCGCTCGCCGCGCGCGGCTATGCCGGCTGCAACGTCACCCTGCCGCACAAGGAAGCCGCCTTGCGCGCGGCGGACTCGGCCGACGCGGCGGCGGGTGCCGTCGGCGCCGCCAATACGCTCTGGCTCGATCCCGACTACACGCTGCACGCGACCAATACCGACGGCTACGGCTTCATCACCAATCTCGGGTTGGAAGCGCCGGACTGGAACAGGGGCCGCCGCAAGGTGATGGTGCTTGGGGCCGGGGGCGCCGCGCGGGCGATCGTCCATGCCCTCCTCGAGGCCGGCGCGTCGCGGGTCGTGCTCGCCAACCGGACGCGGGACCGCGCCGAAGCGCTGGCGCGCGCCTTCGGTCCGGCGGTGGAGGTCATCGACTGGGCAAAGCGCGAGTCCGCACTCTCCGGTTGTGGGTTGCTGGTCAATACCACCAGTCTTGGCCTGAGCGGCAAGGACCCGCTCGAGATCGATCTCGCGGCGCTGCCGCCCGACGCCGTGGTCGCCGATACCGTCTATAGCCCGCTCGAAACCGGGCTGCTGGCGGCGGCGCGGGCGCGCGGCAACCATGCGGTGGACGGGCTGGGCATGCTGCTGCACCAGGCGGTGCCTGGCTTCGAGCGCTGGTTCGGGGTGCGCCCGGAGGTCACGCCCGAATTGCGCGCCCATGTCGCCGCCACGCTCGGGGCTGCTTGATGCTGGTCATCGGCCTCACCGGCGGCATCGGCATGGGGAAATCGGCCGCGGCCGAGCGCTTCGCCAGCCACGGCATCCCGGTGTTCAACGCCGATCTCTGCGTGCACCGTCTCTACGAAGGTGCTGCGGTGCCGGCGATCGAGGTGGATTTTCCCGGCGTGGTGGTGGCGGGCAAGGTCGATCGCAACTTGCTGTCCGAACGGGTCGCCGGCGCGCCGGAGCGTTTGCGGCAACTCGAAGCCATCGTGCATCCGCTGGTGGTCGCGGCCGAGATCGAATTCCTCCGCGAGCAGGAGGAGAGGGGCGCCAAGTTCGCGGTCCTGGAAATTCCGCTGCTGTTCGAGACCGGGGCCGAGCGGAGAGTGGATGTCACCGTGGTCCTGAGTGCGCCGGCCGACGTGCAGAGAGAGCGGGTACTGGCCCGGCCCGGCATGACCGCCGACAAGCTCGAACATCTGCTCGCGCGGCAGTTGCCCGACGCGGAACGGCGGGCGCGCGCCGACTACGTTGTGGACAGTAGCTTGCCTCTTGCCGACATGCATGCCGAGATCGATACACTGATCGAATCGCTGCGAACTCGCGAGGGCCGGGTGATGCAGCAATTGCGTCGCCTGTAATAAGCAGGTCATCACCCGCGTAGCGGGTGATCCAGTAACCACGCCTTCCGTAATGAATGAAGGCACGGGGTGCTGGATTGCCCGGTCAAGCCGGGCAATGGCCAGGGGTGGGAAGAAGACAGTAGATCATGCGGGAGATCGTGCTCGATACCGAAACGACGGGGCTAGACCCGTTCGACGGTCACAGGGTGGTCGAGATCGGCTGCATCGAGCTGATCAATTGTATCCCCACGGGCCGAACCTGGCATTGCCATCTGAACCCAGAGCGCGAGGTGCCATTTCAGGCCTTCGAGGTGCACGGGTTGTCCACCGAGTTCCTGCGCGACAAGCCGCGCTTCGCCGAACTGGCAGACGATTGGCTCGGCTTCGTCGAGGGCGCGATGCTGGTGATGCACAACGCGTCGTTCGATTTCGGCTTTCTCAATGCCGAGCTCGACCGGATCGCGCGGCCGGTGCTGCGCTGGGACCGCGTGGTCGACACCTTGGCATTAGCGCGGCGCCGCCATCCTGGCGCGCCATGCAGCCTCGATGCGCTGTGCCGGCGTTACGGTGTCGATCTGTCCGAGCGCGAAAAGCACAGCGCGCTGCTCGATTGCCGGCTGCTTGCCTCGGTCTATGTGGAGCTGGTTGGCGGTCACCAGGCGAGGCTGGAATTTGCCGGCAACGGCGCCCAGGCGGCTCTGCTCGGGGAACGCGCCGAAGCGATTCGACCGCGGCCGCGGCCGCTGGCGCCGAGGCTCAGCCCGGCCGAGACCGAGGCGCATCGCGACTTCATCGCCACGCTCGGCGCCGAGGCGCTGTGGCTCCGCTACGCCTAGTTCTTGGCGGCGCTCTGGCCTTCGCTGAGATTCTGCGCGTAAAGCCTGCCGAAATCGATCGGGTCGAGCAGGAGGGGCGGAAAACCGCCATCGCGGATCACATCCGCCAGCACGCGCCGCAGGAAGGGGAACAGCAGCGTCGGGCAATCTACGAAAAGCACCGGCTGCAACATGTTCTGGGGGATGCCCCGCAGCCGGAACAGCCCGCCATAAATCACCTCGACATTATAGATCACGCCGTTATCGCTCTTGGCGTGGACTTCCATTTGCAGCGCCACCTCATAGCTGTCGTCGCCCCGCGGGGAGGCGTTGACATTGACGCCGACCTTGAGCTGCGGGTTTTCGCCGGGACCTTGCAACGATTTGGGCGCGTTCGGGCTCTCGAAGGACAGGTCCTTCACAAATTGGGCGAGCACCGCGAGATGCGGCTGCGATCCCTGCCGGGTCCCGCCGGCGAGGTCCTCGCCGGGCGGGGGCGATTCCTGCGGCGGCCCGTCGCCATTGGTCTTTTTCGGCTCCGCCGCCGGACCCTTTTTCTTCGCCATGCTCGGAGATCCTCCCGCGTGCTGGCTAGCACGGGAGGCGCAAACACCGCAAATCTCGCGCGCAGCCGAGTAGCCTCTGCCGTGGCCGCCACACCGGATTTTTGGTCCTTGCGGCAACAACGGATTAAGTGCAAAGGCGTTTAGGGTTGGCTTGCGGGGGCGGAATGCCCTAAGTTCGGGGTGCGGGCACCTGCCCCCGAGACCTACGGCTCCCGCTGGCAAAACTCTAGGCGCGCACCAATATTCCACCTAGAGAATTCCGCATGATCGCGGGCACATCCCTGAACGCGGGCTTTGGCGAAGCATGAGTGAAGCTTTCGATATCTATACTCTTCTGTTCCTGGTGCTCGCGGTCGTGATTTTCATCCGGCTGCGTAATGTGTTGGGGCGGCGGACCGGCAACGAGCGCCGGCCCTACGATCCCTATTCGGCACAAGACGCCAAGCGTCCCGAGGCGAATGAGCCGGTGGTGGCCTTGCCGCGCGGCCGGGCCGGGCGGGCGCCGGTCGAGGCTTCGGGCCCGTCGCTGGAGGACATCGAGGCGAGACTCGGGCGTCACGCGACCAAGGACAGCGCGCTGGGACAGTCGCTGACCGCGCTGATGCGCGCCGATCCGGGTTTCGATCCCACGCAGTTCGTCGACGGGGCCAAAGGCGCCTACGAGATGATCGTCATGGCGTTTGCCCAAGGCGATGAGGCGGAACTCAGCCAGCTATTGAGCGAGGACGTGTTCGAAGGGTTCCAGCGCGCGATCCGCGAGCGCGAGGCGCGCGGCGAGAAGGTCGAATCGAGCCTGGTCGGCATCGACAAGGCCGACATCATCGAGACCGAGATCAAGAATCGCACCGCCTATGTCACGGTGAAATTCGTGAGCGAGATGATCTCGGTGACCCGGGACGCCGAAGGCGAGGTGGTCGAAGGCGATCCGAAGAAGGTGCGCGAAGTCACCGACATCTGGACCTTCGGCCGCGAGGTCGCCTCGCGAAATCCGAACTGGAAGCTGGTGGCTACCGAATCCGCCAATTAGCCGGCTCTTCCGCCCGCCACTTACTTTCCACCGGGCACGCCATCTGCGTGGGCTTGAGCCTTATGTTTGCCGGATAGCCGATCTATCCGGCGAGCATGAGGGGCTCGTTGCGAGGGAACTGGCCGGCGCTCGGCCGGCCTGCATTGTGGATCGCCGGGATCGCTGCGACGATTGCGATTGCGCTCCTGCTGTGGAGGTGGTCCGTGGACGAACCGGCCATCCGGCTCAAACCGGTCAGCTTTAGCGCGATCGAGGGCTGGGCCCGCGACGATCACGCGGCCGCCTTAACCGCATTGCGCAAGGCGTGCCGCAAGCGGCGCGACGGCAATCCTCTCTGCAAAGAGGTGTTGGCGCTTGGAGACGAGTTGGATCGCAAAGCAGCGCGGCGCTTCTTCGAGACCCACTTCACTGCGTATCGCGTCGACGAGCCTGAGCCCGGCATGGTCACAGGCTATTACGAACCCGAAGTGAACGGTTCGCGCGAGCGAAACGACAAATATCGAACCCCTGTCTATCGCCGTCCGGACGATCTGGTGCAGGTGAAGCCGGACGAGCTGCGCGCGTTCTATAACGCGGGCTTCAGCGTGGGGCGCCGGAACGGCGAAGACCTCGTGCCCTATTACACGCGCGCGGAGATCGACGCCGGTGTGCTCGACGGCAAGGGGCTCGAGCTGCTCTATCTGGACGATCCGGTCGAGCTGTTCTTAATGCAGATCCAGGGGTCGGGGCGGGTGCGGCTTCCGGACGGCTCATATGTGCGGCTCGGCTATGCGGCCAAGAACGGCCATTCCTACACCTCGATCGGCAAATTGCTGGCCGAGCGCGGCGAGAAGCCGCCCGGCGGGCTGACCATGGAGGGGCTGAAGGGCTGGCTTCGCGAGGACCCCAAGCGCGGGCGGGCCTTGATGCACGAAAATGCGTCCTACGTGTTCTTCCGCGAGTTGCCGGTGGCCGAAGCGGGCGACGGGCCGGTCGGCGCGCAAGCCGTGCCGCTGACGCCCGGGCGCAGCCTCGCCGTGGATCCGATCTACCACAAGCTCGGTACGCCGATTTTCGTCACCGCCCCCGAAGCGCCGACGCCCGACGGCAAGCCGTTCCGGCGCCTGATGGTGGCGCAAGATGTCGGCTCGGCGATCAGGGGCAAGCAACGCGGCGACATCTATTGGGGGAGCGGCCCCGAGGCCGGCGCGATCGCCGGAATCACCAAGACCAAGGCCCGCTTCTACGTGCTGCTTCCCAAACATTAAGCCGGGTTGCGCTATGCTCCCCGCATGGGCAAGCGCGAGACTGATATGGAGAGCGACGCCGAGCTTTGGGCCCGCGTGGCGAAGAGCGCGCGGCCGCTCGCCAAGACCAGGGCCGCGCCGGTCGTGGAGCCGCCCGCCAAGCGCGCGAAGGCGCCGGCCCAAGACGCTTCACCGCCGCCGCTTAAGCCGGCACCGAAGCCTGCCGCCAAGTCCGCCCCGGCCCCGCGCGGCGAGGCGCTCGACCGGCAGACCGCGCGGAAGCTCGAGCGCGGGGCCACGGCGGTCGAGGCGCGGCTCGATCTGCATGGGATGCGGCAGCGGGAGGCGCATGCGGCGCTCAGGCGCTTCATCAAATCGGCGCAAGGCAAGGGCTACCGCCACGTGCTGGTGATCACCGGCAAGGGCGGCGAGCCGGATCGCGCGAGACCGTTCTACGAAGAGGACATTCGCGGGGTGCTGCGCTCAGCCGTGCCGCATTGGCTCACCGCGCCCGACCTCGCGCAAGTCGTGATCAGCTACTCGGAAGCGCCGCGCCGGCTCGGCGGCGAAGGCGCGCTTTATGTGCGGCTGCGGGCGCGGAATAAGACCTGAGGTGGTGCGGGGGGACTGGATTCGAACCACCGACCCTCGGGTAAACAGCCCGCCGCTCTACCGCTGAGCTACCCCCGCCTCTTATCCTACAGAATAAATTTCGACAGATCGGCGTTCTTGGCCAGGTCGCCGATATGCTCGCGCACGAAGGCGCCGTCGATGACGATCTTCTCGCCGGGCTTGTCCGAGGCGTCGAAGGAGATGTCGTCGAGAATCCGCTCCATCACCGTCATCAGCCGCCGCGCGCCGATATTCTCGACATTGGTGTTCACCTCGACGGCGATATCGGCGATCGCATCGATGGAATCGGGCGTGAATTCGAGCTCGACGCCCTCGGTCCGCATCAGCGCCACATATTGCTTGATCAGGCAGGCCTTGGGCTCGGTGAGGATGCGGCGGAAATCGTCGCGGGTCAGCGGGCGAAGCTCGACCCTGATCGGCAGCCGGCCTTGCAGCTCGGGCAACAGGTCCGACGGCTTGGCGATGTGAAACGCGCCCGAGGCGATGAACAAAATATGGTCGGTCTTCACCGGCCCGTATTTGGTGCCGACGGTGGTGCCCTCGATCAGCGGCAGCAGATCGCGCTGCACGCCCTCGCGGGAAACGTCGGCTCCGACGCGCTCCGAGCGGGCGCAGATCTTGTCGATCTCGTCGAGAAACACGATGCCGTTATTCTCGACGTTGCGGATCGCCTCCTGCACGATCATGTCGCTGTCGATCAGCTTGTCCGACTCCTCGCTCATCAGAATGTCGAAGCTGTCCTTGACGGTGACCTTACGCGGCTTGGTGCGGGTGCCGAAGGCTTTACCGAGCATGTCGGAAAGATTGACCATGCCGACCTGGCTGCCGGGCATGCCGGGTATCTCGAACGATGGCATGGACGGCATGTCGGCGACTTGAATTTCGATTTCCTTGTCGTCGAGCTCGTTGGTGCGCAGGCGCTTGCGGAAGGCCTCGCGGGTGCTGAGCGCCGCGCCCGAACCTACCAGGGCATCGATCACCCGCTCCTCGGCGTTCAGTTGCGCCTTGGCCGCGACCTCTTTCCGCTTCACGTCGCGCACCAGGCCGATGCCGGCTTCGAGCAGATCGCGGACGATCTGATCGACGTCGCGGCCGACATAGCCGACCTCGGTGAATTTGGTCGCCTCGACCTTGATGAAGGGCGCACCGGCGAGCTTGGCCAGGCGCCGGTGCGCCCTTCATCAAGGTCGAGGCGACCAAATTCACCGAGGTCGGCTATGTCGGCCGCGACGTCGATCAGATCGTCCGCGATCTGCTCGAAGCCGGCATC